>CAYGVA010000149.1:0-10141 GCA_964353225.1 uncultured Leptolyngbya sp. | reverse complement strand
GGTGTTCTTCCCAATATCTACGCATTTCACCGCTACACTGGGAATTCCCTCTACCCCTACCGTACTCTAGCCAATCAGTTTCCACTGCCTATCCACAGTTGAGCTGCAGTCTTTGACAGCAGACTTAATTGGCCGCCTGCGGACGCTTTACGCCCAATAATTCCGGATAACGCTTGCATCCTCCGTCTTACCGCGGCTGCTGGCACGGAGTTAGCCGATGCTTATTCTTCAGGTACACGTCATTGATTCCTCCCTGAAAAAAGAGGTTTACAACCCATAGGCCGTCATCCCTCACGCGGTATTGCTCCGTCAGGCTTTCGCCCATTGCGGAAAATTCCCCACTGCTGCCTCCCGTAGGAGTCTGGGCCGTGTCTCAGTCCCAGTGTGGCTGATCGTCCTCTCAGACCAGCTACTGATCAATGCCTTGGTAGGCTCTTACCCCACCAACTAGCTAATCAGACGCGAGTTCATCCATAGGCGGAATTAACCGTTTCACCTCTCGGCATATGGGGTATTAGCCATCGTTTCCAATGGTTGTCCCCCTCCTAAGGGCAGATCCTCACGCGTTACTCACCCGTCCGCCACTAAGTCCCGAAGGACTTCGTTCGACTTGCATGTGTTAAGCACGCCGCCAGCGTTCATCCTGAGCCAGGATCAAACTCTCCATGTTATTCACTCGGAGTGATTGATGCCTGAATACTCTCGTATCCAGAACTAATTCCTTGCTTCTATCAATAACCTAAGCTACGATAGAAACAATTTAAATTCATTGACGAGACCCAAGCTAAATTTTGGCTCTCAAGCTATTTAACTGTCGAGGTTCTTTGGCCTCGGAAGAAGGCGTCGTAACGCGTTTCCCCCTTCAGCGCTTTACTAATATAACTGGACCCATAAAGTCTGTCAACAAGGTTCTTTACTCAATCTTGAAAAACACTAAATCACAAGCCCTGTAAAGACTTGGGGGTCTCGTGGTATCGGTGAATGGGCTGTCTCTGCGTACTCTGAGGTATTACACACAGGAATTAAGGCTGAAAAATTTCAGGCAAAGCATTTCAACCTTTTGCAGTTCATTCGAGCCACTTCTCAATAAGCGCTGATTGTTGGGAATTTGGTGGGAGGCAACTCCTGCAATTCTCATTTTTTCGTTCTAAATACCCAATGTGTCAGTTGAGGTGGCGGAATGTCGGATTTAACCCTTGCAACCCGTAATATCCGAGATTTTGAGAATTGCGACATTTCAATTATTGATCCCTTTCAGTGACCGCCACCCGACCCAACCTGCTAATCGAGATCGCCCCACCGCACAACACCGTGTACGCCGCCCCGATCGCCGCCGTCAGCCCAAACGACAACCCCCAATCATAGAGCTGCCCGCCGATCACTAGGCCCAGACTCGCCGCCAAATTCGATACTGACACCATCAGCGCATAGGTAAACCCCTCCGCCCCCCGAGGGCAGATCCGCACCATCAGCCCCAAAAGCCCCAGATTACTCAATATCGCCATAAATCCCCGCACCAGGTAGACCCCGTAGGCACTGGCGACATCTTGCATAAACGCCAGGCTCAGCGTGGATATCGCCCCTGCCACAACCGCAAACCCCAAGAGGGATAATCGCGGTACGTAGCGGGTCAGGAGCCCAAACGAGATCGCCCCTAGCCCCCAGCCCAAGCATTCCACCGCCTTTAGGTGACCGATTAGGATGTTGCCAAAGTCCAAGACTTGGCGCTGATAGATATAGTCCACCGGCAACGGACTGACTTTGAGCAGCAAAATCACCCCCAAAAGCCGCCGTAATTCCGGCTGCCGCGCTGCCTGCCAAAATTGCCGCCAGCTTGTACCCAGCGCAAACACCGCGTTGGGTTTTTCAGCGACGCCATAGGTCACGACCAGTATCCCCACCCCTGGCAAAATCGTGCTCAAGAAAAATGCCGCCGAGAGAGATACGTGATCGGCAAGCCAGCCGCCAAAGCCATACATGGCGATTGCCGTAAACCCCAGCCCAGCCCACTGGGACGCCTGCAAGACATTGGCTCGATCTCGCTTTTGGCCCTCTATAACCATCAGCTTGTCGGCCAGCACATCTGAAAAGGCCACCCCAGTCGAAATGGTCAGGATCATCGTCAGCAGCACCGCCACCGATGGCGTTGCCCAGACCCCCAAGGTCACAAAACACAGCACGACTCCGCCGTAGCAGAGCAGTAGATAGCTTTTGAGCCGATAGCCCAGCAGGGGCACCCCATCGGCGATCAATCCCCAGATGGGCTTGGTAAACCAGGGCAATATCACCACGGTCTGAAAACTCGCCAATTGGGTCGCAGAAAATCCTAGGGTGTCGGTGAGATACGCCACTAGGGGCAAATAGGCGAGGCCGGGGTTACTACAAGCCGCTTGAATGCCATACAGGAGCATCATTAGGCCGATCAACTTTGTCATGGCGGCTCCATCCCCATACCCTCAACAATGAAACAATCCTGCCTTCTAGTAGATGTAGGGAAAAGGCAGAGGGAGACGAGGGCCTAGATCGGCAGTGCCATCAACACCACGGCGGTGCGGGCGGGAGCCACATACAGCCCCCCCGCCACAGCGGTGCTGTGGGCCGGGGAGACGATATCCGCTGGGCTGGGTAGAGCGGTATCAATAATGCGGTGCCATTGGGTCTGGGCAGGTAAGAGTGGCAATTCAAAGCTAAGGGGCTCCCAATAGGCATTGAGGATGACATGCAGGTCTTCCCCAGCGGCAGGGTGATGGAGGGTAAACGCCAAGCTGTGGGAATGGTCACTCCAATCGGGTTCATAGAGCTTTACCCCGTGCCAGGTGAGATGGGGGCCACTGGCAAAGCGATCGGTCACGGTAAGCCAATGGGTTTGTTGAAAGAGCTTGAGGCGCTGGGTTAAGGCGATCGCCTCCCGCGTAAACCGCCATAACCCTTGCTGGCTCTCTAGGGATCGCCAGTCTAGCCAGGTGAGGTCACCATCTTGACAATAGGCATTGTTGTTGCCCTGCTGGGTGCGGCGGACCTCGTCCCCCATCAACACCATGGGGGTACCCTGGGACATCAGCAACACCGTTATGAGGTTTTTGGCTTGCTGTTGCCGCAGCGCTAATATAGCGGGGTCATCAGTCGGACCTTCGACCCCACAATTCCAACTGAAGTTGGAATTGCTGCCATCGCGGTTACCCTCATTGTTGGCCTCGTTATGTTTGTCGTTATAGGACACCACATCGTTGAGGGTGAACCCATCGTGACAGGTAACAAAATTAATACTGCGATTGGTTTCGCGGTTGGGGTCATTAAAAATATCAGGGCTCCCCAAAATCCGGGCCGCTAGGGGGCCGACGCTGCCAGACTTACCCTGGATAAACTGTCGGACATCATCGCGAAAAGGACCATTCCATTCCGCAAAGCGATCGCCAATAAAAGACCCCACCTGGTAGAGTCCAGCGGCATCCCAAGCTTCAGCGATGAGCTTGGTGCGAGCCAAAATCGGATCCGACTCAATGCTCCACAAAATCGGTGGATCCTTTAGGGGGTTGCCCTCCTTATCCCTGGCCATCACTGACGCTAGGTCAAACCGGAAGCCATCCACATGCATTTCCGATACCCAGTAGCGCAAGCAGTCGAGAATCAACCGCCCTACCACCGTGTGATTAGCCTTGACTGTATTGCCACAACCGCTGTAGTTGGCATAGCGGGAGAGGTCATCCTGCTCAGAAATGTAATAGGTGAGATTGTCTAAGCCGCGAAAAGAGAGGGTCGGTCCCTTTTCATCCCCTTCAGCAGTGTGGTTAAACACCACGTCTAGAATGACTTCGATGCCCGCCCGGTGCAGGGCTTTGACCATATCCCGAAATTCAGTTACCGGCCCCACCGGATCCTGGCGGGAACTGTAGCGGCGATGGGGGGCAAAAAAGGCGAGGGAACTGTACCCCCAATAGTTGGTCAGGCTGGGCGGCGCATCGTTCTCATCAAATTCATGGATGGGTAAAAACTCGACGGCGGTAATGCCAAGGGACTTGAGATAGGGAATTTTTTCAATCACCCCGGCAAAGGTGCCCCGTTGCTCGGGGGTGACACCCGAGCTCGGGTGACGGGTAAAGCCCCCGACGTGCATTTCATAAATGACGCTTTGGGCGTAGGGCAGCTCTAGGGGGGCATCCCCTTCCCAGTCGTAGTCATGGGAGTCAACCACCACTCCCCGTAGGGCACGGGGGCAGTTTTCCCCTGGTTTGCAAGCGGCTTGGCGATCGTAATGTTCTTGACCCACCACGGCATAGCTGTAGGGATCGAGCAACACTTTGGTGGGGTCAAAGCGATAGCCTGCTCGGGGCAAAAAGGGGCCTGAGGCTCGGTAAGCGTAAATTTGCCCTGCCTTTAAACCTGGGACAAAAACGTGCCAATAGTGAAAGGAACGATGCTCACTAGGGTTGAGGTGCAGGGTATGGATGGGATAGGGATCCTCCGGGGTGTCGAATAGCAGGAGGTCAATCCCCGTCGCATGTTGGGAGTAGAGGCTAAAGTTGACCCCCGCTTTATAAACTGTCGCCCCCAGGGGATAACTGTTTCCAGGTTGAACCGATAGGCTCATGGTGCGCTGTATCCCATCAAGATTTCCAATCAAATTCCAGGGGATTGTCCCCTAGGGTTTCTCGCATGGCCTTACGCACCACCTCTAGTTCGTCGGGGGTGAGCTGGCCATCCGCAAACAATGCTGCCCGCAACTGCTGGGCCTCCTGGCGGGAAATCTTACCATCGGCCATAACGCGCTGCACCAGCGATCGCAGATCTGAGAGATGGTTAGGGTCATCACCAGGGGGCGGGGCAGAATTAATAGGGTCAATCATGGTAACGGCAACCCTGAAGCATTGATAGGAGATAAGGATTAACTGGTGTGAATCATAGCGGCAGGAGCGAGCCAACGCTTACCGCCCGCAAAGGACTTAACATTCTTTGCGATTTAATCGCTTTAGCCCCTAGGGGCAAGGGGGCTGACATTCCACCCAGATGCAGCCATAACCCAGTCATGGCTGCTTTGCCATGGGCAGAGCATTACCTTAGGAGACCAATCCCGCACGATAGTGTTACCTCTGATACTATCTGACCGTAGGATAGTAAAACGGTGAGGGAAGTCTCTCTCCTCAGGGAGGCGGCTACAGTCTGAAGCAGCCCTGCTTACAATAAGCAGAGTAGGGATGCTGTTCAGATAGCATCTAGAGGGCTGTGCCCTAGGTGCCTGTTCCCCGAGCCCAATTGGGATAGCACATTTTTGATTTCGAATCGGACAACTTGTGTTGGACAAACTGAAGCAAGACCTTAAGAGTGACCTAATTGCGGGTCTTTTAGTGGTAATTCCACTTGCAACCACCATCTGGTTGATCATCACCGTCGCCAACTGGGTAATTCGGTTTTTGACCCGGTTTCCCAAACAGCTCAACCCCTTCACTGGGCTGCCGCCGCTGCTAGGAGATACGATCAACCTGGCCGTTGGCTTTGCCGTGCCGTTATTGAGCATTTTGTTGATCGGCCTGATGGCCCGTAATATTGCCGGACGGTGGCTCCTGGATATCGGGGAGCGCATTGTCCAGTCCATTCCGTTAGCGGGATCCTTCTATAAAACCATCCAACAACTGCTGCAAACGGTTTTTCAGGATTCTAAAACCCGTTTCAGTCGCGTGGTTTTAGTGGAATATCCTCGGCGGGGGCTCTGGGCTGTCGCCTTTGTCACCGGTTCTGTCGCAGCCCAGGCCACGGCGGCGGCCAACCCAGCCATGATGAGTGTCTTCATCCCCACCACCCCTAACCCCACCAGTGGTTGGTATGCGGTGGTGCCGAAACAAGATGTGATTAACCTAAGCATTTCTATTGAAGAAGCCTTTAAGGTACTGCTGTCTGGTGGCATTGTGGGGCCTGACTTAACTGGAGAAATCCCGGTGAATAATGATTTAGATGACGCCTCCGAACCGACTGCTCCCATTTTGCAACTGAGCCCAGCCCCAGTCGAACAGCCTCATCCCCTAACAATGATGCCCCGAGAAGAAGACTGTTAAGATTACAAAGCCATTTGCTCTGGGGGAAACCATGCAGGCTCGTCGTATTGCCCGTGAATTGGCGCTATTGGGCATGGGACAACTGCCTAACCGCCCCGAAAAATTGACCGCTCAAACCCTAGAGGAGTTAATTGCTGCGGCAGTGCGCTCTCTGGCAGGGGAAGCGCGGGATGCCTTGGAACATGCCTCGGCTGATCTGGAACGCAGCCAAGAGCGACTATTAGCCAGTGAAACCCGCGCCACTGATGTGTCGGGCGCGCGGGCGATGGTGCAAGATGCGATCTCCGCCACCCAGGAGGCCATTAACCGCCTCGGCGATTCCCTCCAAATTCCCACCCTGGTGCAGACCTCTAATCAAAAAGAGGTGCGTAGCTATGGCCTAGAATTGCTCCGCTACGGGGCTCAACACCGGACTGCGGTTGATGCTGATTTGGATGGGGTCATGGTGGCTTGGCAGGTAAAACGCCTCGCCCAAATCGATCGCGATATCCTACGCATTGCCATTGTGGAGATGCAGTATTTAGGGTTGCCCGACCGCATCGCCATCAATGAAGCGGTGGAACTGGCAAAACGCTACAGCGATGAGGATGGATACCGGTTTATTAACGGCGTTTTGCGCCGCTGGTTTAATCAATACCGCAGAAGTCAGTCCCCTGGGTCCGCCGAAACCTCAACCCCAGAAGGGCATGAACCCCAATCCAACCCCGAGTCTTCTCTGGTGTAAGGTTGAGAGCAAAATTCACGCCGTATTCACTTCGCTAGCTTGCCATTTCACCGTCCATGACAGAGTTCAACTGGTTTAGTCGCAGCCACGATACCCCGACCGCCCCCCCGGCAGCGGATGCTAAGGGTAGTCCTGAGGGTAGCTCTGCGGGCAACCCTGAGACAGCCGCTGCTAGTGCGGCCCCGGCGAGCCCAGAAGACTATTTGGCCTGGGCAAAGGCGGCGTATCAAAACATTCAGCAACAGCAGGCGACCCCAGGGGCTGACACCGAGACAGCAGCAGAAACCGCACCAGAGGCTGATTCCTCGACAGCAGACCCCCTACCGGAGGAAGACACGGAACCGGCAGGAGAGGAACCAGCAGCCACTGGCCCGGCCTGGCTCCAGGCCAGTGCAGAACGCCAAGCCCGTCTGGCGCAATTGCAGGAAACGGCCATTGTGGAGCCGGAGCCGGAGCCCATAGCTGCTGCAACCCCAAGGCCCCTGATTCCGCCTGATGTCGATTTTGACGAGGCATTTTTATGGTCGGCGGAGGTGCTGGCAGGTCAAGGTCGTCTGGCCGAAGATATCTCCCTAGAGGAAATCACCTGGCTGAATCGCCTCCGCCAGGGCCTAGACAAAACCCGTCGGGGCTTGGTCAACCAGCTCAAAGCGATTGTGGGCCAAGGCCCCCTCAATGATGAGGCGGTCATGGAAATTGAGGCCCTGTTGCTGCAGGCAGATGTGGGGGTCGAAGCCACCGATACGATTATTACGGCGCTACAACAACGGCTACGGGAAGAGATCTTGCCCCCGGAACAGGCGATCGCTTACCTCAAGACCCTACTGCGGGACATGCTCGATCTCCCCTTAGGAGAGGCCCACAACCTGACCTTTGTACCCGATAAAGACACCCTGAATGTATGGCTGATGGTCGGTGTGAATGGCGCGGGCAAAACCACCACCATTGGCAAATTGACCCACATTGCCAAAAAGTCAGGCTATAACTGCCTGATTGCCGCTGCCGATACGTTTCGGGCGGCGGCTGTGGAACAGGTAAAGGCTTGGGGAGCCCGCAGCGGCGTGGAAGTCATCGCCAATCCCGGCAACAATACGGATCCAGCCGCAGTGGTGTTTGATGCCATCGCCGCCGCCCAGTCTCGGGGGACAGAGCTGCTGCTGGTGGATACCGCCGGGCGGCTGCAAAACAAAAAAAACCTGATGGATGAGTTGTCTAAGGTGCGGCGCATCATTGACAAGAAGGCCCCCAAGGCGAATATTGAGGCACTGCTCGTGCTGGATGCCACCCTCGGTCAAAACGGGTTGCGGCAGGCGCAGGTCTTTGCAGAGGCCGCCAGCTTGAGTGGGGTGGTGCTAACCAAGTTAGATGGCACAGCTAAAGGGGGAGTCGCCCTAGCGGTGGTGCAGCAGTTGGGTTTGCCCATTCGGTTTATTGGCGCGGGGGAAGGCATCGAAGATTTGCGGCCCTTCTCTAGCTATGAGTTTGTCGAAGCGCTCTTGAGCAACTGAGCGTGGTAGGGCAAATGGGGCGTCACGCTTTGCGTCGCTAACATGTCGTTTGAAACCTCACTGCGCGGTGGGATCGACAAGGTTTAGCGCATACTGGGTTACGGGTTGGATGTAATCACCCTGGCAACCCCTGCTGCTCGCTGCCCCAATACCCTAGCGATTTCAGGGCTTACTCAACTTTTGTATGCCTAACCCGTGGATTCAGTGGATTAAGAGGCAAATTCTGCCTTTAGGACGGGGGCTGACCCCCAACGTAGCCTCCTACCAGAGCTGGCGGCAGGCGTTTATGGCCCAGCGGCTTTCCTTAGCGATCGCCTGCGCCAGCCTTTACTTCCTCAGTTTTTTGCCCCTGGATATTTATCACTATTTCCAGGCAGGTCGGCACCCCTTCGCACTCCTCTGGGTGGGGGTGAATATCGTTCGGCTGGCTAGCCTCTTGGGTTGTTGGGGGCTACTGCGTTGGGGCCGGTCGCCAGGTCATGTGACCGCCAGCTTTTTGCTGACCTCCTTGACGTTGAATGGCTTCCAACGGGGGTTCGACACCTTGCGAGGACTGACGATTCCGGGCCTAGAACTGGATCCAGACTTGTTCAGTTGGGCCTTGATTTTTATAGCCCAGGCCACCTTAGTGCCGGTGCGATGGCGACTACATCTACTCACCCAAATCGTGACGTTTATCTATGTATTCGTCGTCAATCCAGGGTTAGGAGTGGATGTGATGCCCGCCGACATGGCTCCACTCAACCTCTACATGAATTTGTTCTGGATTTTTGGCATTTGCAACATCTCAGTATATTTCTACGATCGCCTCGCGCAGACCGTGTTTCAAACCCATCGGCAACTGCAAATAACCAATCGTGAATTGGGCAGAACCAATCGTCAACTTGAGGAAGCCCAAACCCGCTCTGAGCGATTATTGCTGAATATTTTGCCCTCTACCATTGCCACCCAACTCAAAAGCGACACCAGCACCATTGCCGAGAATTTTTCAGAGGTGACCGTGTTGTTTGCCGATATTGTCGGCTTTACCCAACTCTCCCAAACGCTCTCCCCCATTGCTTTAGTCGCATTACTCAACCAAGTATTCTCGGAGTTTGACCAGCTCACCGATCGCTACGCCCTTGAGAAAATCAAAACCATTGGCGATGCCTATATGGTGGTGGCCGGTCTACCAGAACATCGCGAAGACCACGCCAGCGCAATCGCCGATATGGCACTGGATATGCAGGCCGCGATCGCCCAGTTAAACCGTCAAACCCCCTATCGCCTGGACATTCGGGTGGGCATTCATACTGGGCCAGTGGTAGCGGGAGTGATCGGGCTCAAGAAATTTGCCTACGACCTGTGGGGCGACACCGTCAACATGGCGAGTCGCTTAGAATCCCACGGGGTACCAGGCAAAATCCAGGTGAGCACGTCCACCTATGGATGCCTGAAACGCCACTACCACCTACAACAACGGGGCACCGTTGACATCAAAGGCAAAGGCCCGATTGAGACCTACTGGTTATTGGGGAAGTAGGGACCGAGTAGGCACTCATGTTCCTGAGACGATTTCGCCCATTGATCTCCCGTGAGCTAACGATCTGAGTTCGACCCAACTTCAAGAGCATTAAACGCTTGGTGAATGTAGTCTGTAGCCGCATCCGCAGTCAGTGGCTTCGAGAAAAAATAGCCTTGGAGCATATCACAGCCCAACGCCTTTAAATGTTCGACTTGCTCCACCGTTTCAACCCCCTCAGCAACTACATTCATGTGCAAGGTTTGGGCTAGGGCTGTAATCGTTCGGACAATCTCATAGCTACTAGTGCCAGGCTCCATTTCCTGCATAAAAGATCGGTCAATTTTCAATGTATTGATCG
>CAYGVA010000148.1:0-10146 GCA_964353225.1 uncultured Leptolyngbya sp. | reverse complement strand
CTGACAGCTTCTGCATGAGGATATTGTGTGGAGTTACCGTTACTCCATTCGTACCTGGTTCACTACTGCAGTCTCAGAACCGCTGTCAATTCATCACCAATGTCGGCCACTAGAAGTTGCGTCTATACGAACCAAGTCTGCCGCAGAAGACGATATCTGTGGGTGGATTTGGCTTTTATGGCTAATGCTACGCTTGCAGCATTGGCGATGCTAGAAAGCCTATGGATAAAGACTTGGAGGTTTGAAGCGTGCTGGCGACTTTGTTGTCAACGCAAAGCATCCCATAACGGAAAACCCATTCACCCTATTCCCTGTAGGAAGGAAGCCCATGACAAGCTCAGGGCAAATGGGAAAACTCCAAACTGAGGATTACTGAACTTGCTAGACACTCACAGCAGCAGTATATTCACGGTTGTGAGCGAATCGAAAGGCTTATGAAGGCGTCAAAATTTTCTCTGTATTTTGTGATTGCAGTATGAATCCTCGATCTTGCATGTAGTTCTGCCAAAGTACAGCTAGCTCCTCAGCTCGAATTTGTGACCTGGGATGGAGACTATACATCCGGCGAGGACGACCACGTCCTTCGACCTTCTGCCAGTAGCCATCAATCGCTTCTTCTTCCTCCAGGAACTTGAGCGCACTGTATAGAACCGTATCTGATAAGCGATAGCCTTGATAGTCTTGACCTAGCCGGTGAATGAGCTCTGTCCCATAGGAGTCTTGTTGAAGGAGAATTGACAGCACATAGCAGGCGGCAAGTTCTTTGTTTAGGTAAATGGGGGGTGGATCTCTGAAAAACTTATAAACATCCTCAAACTTCATTTCGTATTCCCTTATTTATTATTCACCCCATTTCGGCGGTTTCATGAAAATCACATCCGAAATACTACTCAATCTGTAGCTGTGAGGTGAATCGATTTTAAACACTCCTGCCGGGATTTAAAAACATCCCTGCTAAATGGTAACTATCTGCAATTGTTAGAGTTAACTTTCTTACAAAGCTTTTAAGTGTTGGTAACGATGCTTGTCTGGCTTCAGTATGGATGAGTTTGTAGCAGTTCTGAGAAGGTTGATAAAATCACGCGAAGCATTAGATTGGCGATAAATCGCCAAAGTCATCTAAGCTAAAGACTTTTAGGCTCTATTCCGCTTGTCTACACAGATCAAGCTTTGTGCGTAATTGCACTTAGGTGAAGATGAGTTGGGAGCATCAGTTCCATCTGGAGTCTGGAATATGTAACTGGAATATATTAAGAAATCTAACGCTCTGAGTCAGGGGGGCGCTCGGGTGGGGTGATATTTGTGCCGACAATAATCTGGCCGTCGCTGATGGCGATCAGGTCAACTCGTAAGGGGCCAATCGTTGAAATATCCCTGGATGCGATGACTTGAATTTCTAGTGGCCGCTGTGCTGATCGGATGTCGTCTAAGAAGTTCAGGATGCTGTCTGTGTCACCATCGGCAATTTGTACGGTGTCGCCAACAAGGCCATTTTGTCGGGCTCGGAATAGTAAGGCCGAAATCAGCAAGTTATATTCTTCGACAAGGGCCTGATTGGTCAGGGTTGAGGTGTCAATGTTTGTTGTGGCTAAGATCTCGCCACCCTCATACAGTAAGCGGTTGAGGCTAGCGTCAAAAACGACCTGGATGCAGGGAACATCTCCAGAGACGACACAGGGCTCGCCAATCAGATAGTTTGCTGCGGAGAGGACTCGAACGACGTATTCCTGTTGGTCACTGATGCGCTCAACTAAGCGCTCAACTGCATCGGGGGAGAGTAACAATACTTGGCGTCTCGGAGCACCTGGTTCAGGGGCCACGCTCTGCAAGGCATTACGATTAGCTTCTTGTAGCAAACGGTTGATAGCTTGTTGTGCGCCTTCTGGGGTTTCAACCCTAATAATGCCTAAGGCAAGTGATTCAAAACGACCAAGGGCAACGTTCCCTAAAAAGATGTCTTGGTATTGCTGCTCTAGCCGTGTGACATCTTCTTGTAAGAGGGACTGTTGAGCCTGGAGTTGGCTGAGTCGTTGTTGCCGTTGGGCGATTTCGCGATCGCGTTGTGCAATTTGCAGATCCAAATCAGATTCCAGACGACTGATGTCTGACTCTAAGGTGTTGATCTGATTAGAGACCGAAGAGAGCTGGCCACGGGTCTGTTGTAACTGCCCTTGGGTTTGGTCAAGCGCTTCTTGCCGCTGTTGGAGTTGCCCCTGGGTCTGAGCTAATTCATCCTGAATCTCTTGCCGCTGATCAATAGCAGTTTGGAGGGAGTTGTTGATTTGTTGTAGCCGTTTCTGGGCATTGTCTTGTTGCTGACGGGCGGTTGTGAGCTCAGTTTCAATGGACGTTTTTTCTTGGCGGGCGGTGTCGAGATCGGTTTGAGCTTGGTTGAGGTCAGCTTGGATTTGTTCGAGCTGGAAGACGCCAGTGCGCAGCTGACGACTGACACCAAACAAGAGAATGAGTGTGGATGCAGAAATAACCCCACCGGTCAGAATCGTGATTAGGGTGGCCGTTTGCCGGGGGCGCAGGTTAAAGAGGCTGAGCCTAGCTTTACCGACGCCCATGCCGATACGGTCGCCTAGGGTGGCAATGGCTCCCCCTAGGACAAGTACTGCCAGAATTAAGACATACCCTGTCGTCATGCGGTTTTTGTCATGCCATAACCTGCTGCCTGCCCCACTCTACTGCAACTGTTGGGCAATAGCGGGGGCATGACGGCTAGGTAAATTGCTGACTTAGGTTGACAGGGTCATGAACTGTGATCTTCTTTTTATGGATGGAGATCATGCCTTCTTGGCGCAAATCCCCTAGCAGACGAGTGACCGTGACGCGCGTTGAACCAATGGCCTCTGCGATCGCCTGGTGAGACAACTTCAGATCAACCGTGATGCCGTCAGCGCTGGGCACGCCAAAATCTCGACAAAGAATCAGTAAAAAGCTGACCAAGCGAGAACCCATATCCCGGTGAGCTAAGGTCTCGATCATCATCTCGGTTTGTAAAATGCGTGATGATAGCCCTTGCAACATCACCATGGAGAGTTCTGGGTTTTCCTCCAAAGTTTGCTCAACCTGATCGATGGGCATCGATAGCAGCTCTACGGGGGTAAAGGCCACGGAGTGGTAGAAGCGATCAGACCGATGGCCGGTAATCAAGGACAGTACGCCGAAAACACTATTTTCCCGTAGTAGGGCAACGGTAATTTCCTCTCCACTCTCGTAAACACGGGACAGTTTGACCGCGCCCTTCAGCAAAAAATAAACGCGCTCAGCCGGGTCCCCTGGAAAAAAGATGGTTTTGCCGCGCTCATAGGTTTCAACGACTGGCGGAAAAGCACCACCGGCTAACTGTCGGAATGCATTAGCAAACGGTTTATCTTGCGTTGCCACCATAATGTCTCAATACAAATAGTGCGGGGACTTGGAGCGCGGTGGGATGTCGTGCCAATTAAGGCAATGCTCCCTAAAGAACTGAATGCTAGCACGGGATATCAGGGGGTTTAACGCCCATGCACCATTGATGACACTAATTAACGAGACTCTGACATAGTTTTTTGTATCGGTACACACTTAATCATGGCAAAGCCCTGAGGATGAAGCGATTTTCTTTGGGATGCTCAGATTAAAACACGAGCCACGACCCTGACGACTGTTTTGGCGACAGCGCTTTCAGCCGATAATAGGGACATCGGTTGAATCCCGATGAAAAAGGTCGGGTATTTTTGACGGTGTTTTAGGGGCGTGATAGCATCCAATTCATGATGTAAGCGCGTGTTTCACCGCACTTGAATGACCTAGATCCACTACCCTCCAGGCAAAACCCATGACCCAGGCAATTGACCGGCCCCAGTCCGCAACAGCATCCACCCGCGCAACCTTTACGGCGTTGCGCTGTAAAGAATGTGGAGAAACCTATGAGTTAGGTCCCACCCATGTGTGTGAGGACGTCTGCTTTGGGCCGCTAGAGGTGGTCTACGATTACGATGCAATTCGCCGTCAAGTGAGCCGAGCCAGTATTGCGGCGGGTCCAAAATCCATTTGGCGCTATAAAGCTTTCTTGCCTGTGGCAACCGATACGCCGATTGATGTGGGTACGGGGATGACACCACTCCTTAAGACCAATCGTCTGGCTCGTCGGCTGGGATTGAAGTCTCTCTATATTAAAAATGATGCGGTCAACATGCCCACCTTGAGTTTTAAGGATCGGGTGGTGTCTGTGGCCCTGACTCGGGCACAGGAGCTTGGCTTTACGACCGTATCCTGTGCTAGTACAGGTAACTTGGCCAACTCAACGGCAGCGATCGCCGCCCATGCCGGTCTTGACTGTTGCGTCTTTATCCCGTCCGACCTAGAAGCGGGTAAGGTTTTGGGAACCTTGATCTACGGTCCTACCGTGATGTCGGTCAAAGGAAATTACGACCAAGTCAATCGACTGTGTTCTGAAGTCGCCAATACCTATGGCTGGGGATTTGTGAATATTAACCTACGCCCTTATTATTCTGAGGGCTCTAAGACCCTCGGGTATGAGGTGGCCGAACAACTTGGTTGGCAATTGCCCGATCATATTGTTGCGCCCCTCGCCTCTGGCTCTTTGTTTACCAAGATCCACAAGGGTTTCCAAGAATTTGTAAAAGTGGGTTTGGTAGACGATAAACCCGTTCGCTTTAGCGGAGCGCAAGCGGAAGGATGTTCCCCCATAGCCCAAGCTTTTCAGGAGGGCCGTGACTTTATTAGCCCCGTGAAGCCCAATACCATTGCCAAATCCATTGCGATTGGCAATCCAGCGGATGGTGTTTATGCCCTAGAGTTGGCCCGTAAAACCAACGGCAATATTGAAGCTGTGACTGATGCTGAAATTATTGACGGCATGAAGCTCTTAGCGGAAACAGAAGGCATCTTTACTGAGACGGCTGGTGGCACCACAATCGCGGTTCTGAAAAAGCTGGCAGAGGCGGGCAAAATTGATCCTGATGAAACCACCGTGGCCTATATCACGGGGAATGGCCTCAAAACCCAAGAAGCCGTACATGGTTATATTGGCGAACCAATGACCCTAGAGCCGAAGCTAGATAGCTTTGAGCGAGCGCTAGAGCGTTCACGCACCCTTGATCGTTTAGAGTGGCAGCAAGCTTCTGTTTAATGCCATAAGTGTTGATAGGGCGATTTGGAAGAATGAGCCTTAGCCCCAGCCTCTACAAGGTGTCAGGCAGCTTATAGAAATCGCCCTAAACTTTGTTGCCGAAGGGAGATAATTAATTCTCTTCTGACAGTATGCTGATAAACCTGTGGACCCCCTGGCTTCGGGGTGATATCCATTTCCTGTATTGACCTGACGTTAGAACCCAACCATGAGTGTCAAAGTTTTAATTCCGACTCCGCTGCAGAAATTTACGAACAATCAGGCCACTCTGGAGTGTGAAGGTGGCAACATTGTTGAACTCTTGGAGGCCCTCAACGGCTCTTGTCCCGGCATTAAAGCCCGTCTCTGTGATGACAGTGGGGAGTTGCGTCGATTCATCAACTTCTATGTCAACAGCGAAGACATTCGCTTTTTGCAAGGCAAAGAAACAGTTTTGTCTGATGGTGATGAAGTTAGCATCGTTCCCGCTGTCGCAGGGGGCTAATGAATCTGGTTGTGGATTGGGCGACCACTGTTGCAACACCAGTATGCATTTATGAGAAAGGCATTGCCTCAGGGCAACGCCTTTCTCATCGTTACTCAATCTTTAAGAGTCTTGGGGTTGGGCTTACCGCTTACGAATGTTCTTAGCCATGCTTCGGAACATATCCATGTCGTTGCTGGATGAGCTGTTTTGCTGAAATGTAGACTGGGTGCTGCTGGTATTAGAAGACGATGTGACGGTTGATTTAGGCTTGGTGCGTCTCTCTTCGTTGACTTCCCGCTTATCCATGGCGGAAATTTGGCGAACGGACTCAAGTTCTTCTAATTGTCCTTTTTTTCGGGCAAAGGTTCGCTTTACGACCTTAGAGGAGCGCATGTAATCGATGTCGCCAAAGGTCTTAGCATCATCTTCACTTAAAAAGAAGGCTTCGCTACTCTTGGGTTCGCTGCCACGACCAAATAGACTACTTAGGAAGCCTGCCATAACTTTATCCCCTCTAACAGATTATGAACATTGTTTATCTATCTTAACGGAAATCCTTATCCTTTCAAGATAAAAATTTCAATTTCCAATAATTCAAATAGAGTTGCTGCTGGGCATTCTGACTGGCAATATGAATTGCGGTCAGGCTAAAGCGCCTCGAAACTCAGGGCTTTGGGCCAGGGTGTGCAGGAAGGTGACCCCTTCAACGTTGCCGCCACCGATTCACTTTGGCCCAAAGCCATCGCTGACTTTGCTGAGAATTAAGGGGCAGGCGTAGATGCCCCTTGGTTTAGTTGCGGGGGTGAGACTCACTCACAGCGCAATACTGTCGTGTTGCCTGGTGCTGGGGCTAAAAAAAGTAGAGGTGCTGAAGCGAATTTGCCCCATTTCACTGGGTGTCTTCTGGCGCACCAATGCCTAACAACGCCAAAAACTGCGCCTCTGTGAGTTGTGGAATACCGTACTTTTCCGCCTTCTTGAGCTTGCTGCCGGCGTTGTAACCGGCCACGACAAACCCTGTTTTACTACTCGGCATTTTCGTGACCTTGCCCCCCGCCTCTGCCACGAGCTGCTCTGCTTGTTGGGGAGAGAGGGTCTTTAATCGTCCAGTAATGACGACCGTCTTCCCTGCAAAGGGTTTATCGGTTGCTGCAATTGACGTTACGGCTGTTGGTTCAGGTTCAGCCATCTGCTCTATGGTGACCGATGCTGTTGGAGGGGGGGCGGACTCTGGTGATGGGGCTACATTTGCCTCGGTCATTGCTGCCGCTGACTCTATTTTTGTAGATTCAACCTGAGCGATCGCTGGAGGCTCGATAGGAGATGATGGGCTCGGTTCTATCGGGGCCATTTCTGCTTCAGTCGGTTCTGCTGGCGGCGTTTTTGTGATGACGATGGGGGTGGCAGCCGGTTCCGGTAATGCCGCTAGCTGTTGCTGCAATGACTGGTTGATTGCCGTGAGCTTTTGTACCGTTTGTTCCAATCCGGTCACCGTTTCCTGAGTTTGCTGCCATTGGGTTTGGTACTGGTTGGCTGCGACGATAGTCTCGTCGAGGGTATGCTGCAACGTTGTCTGGGTTTGGGTTGCATTGTGCAGTTTGGTTTCCAGCGCAACTGTCGTTTGGCGAGTTTGTTGCAATGCTTGATTGAGACGATTTTGCTCAGCGGTGAGGCTGCTAATTTGGGCTTCTAAAGGTGCAGTGCTGGTTGCTAACGGCTCTAGGGTAGCGGTATTGGCCTGGCCCTCTGACGCCTCTATTTGAGCTTTCAGGGTTGTTATTGTGGCTTGGGCATTCGCTAAGGATTGCTCAAGGGCAATATTTTGATGGGCGAGGTCACTATTTTGAGTGGCCATTTCACTGGCTTGGGCCTTCAGTTTAGTCACTGTAGCTTGAGCCGTTTGCAACTTGCCTTGGGTGCTGTCCTGGTGTTCTTGGGCTTTTGCCAGCTGATGTTGCCTCTGGGTTTGCTGAGTTTCCGCTGTCGACAGGGCTGTTTGGAGGGTCGTCACCTTTGTGGTGAGGGCATTGATCTGGTTTTTGTGCTCGACGTTGGCCGCTGCTAACCTTTTCTCTACAGCGTCTTTCGCGTTATTCAGCGCAGTGGTCTGGGCCTGCAAAGTAGCAATAGTCTGCTGTCGTTGGGCCAGTTCCTGCTCAAGGTTGGCTTGTTCCGCAGTGAGTCGTACCAGGTTCTCTTGCTGCTGGGTCTGATCTTGCTCTCGTTGTTCAATCGATTGCTGCGCTTCCGTCAGCTGCTGCTGTAGGGTTCCTACCACCTGTTTGGCTAGTTCTAGCGCTTCCTGAAGCTTTTGATGATCGGCTTGTAAGGATTGGTTTTGCTCATCGAGCGCCGTGTTTGCTGCTGTCAGTCCTTGCAGTTGCCCTTGACCTTGGCGTAGCCGAAACCCCAGCACAACCAGGAGAACGCTTCCTAAGCCAGCCAAACCAGACAATATTTCTGTGGAGTAGTTCATGATCCCTTCCCCCTTGAAGAAAGCCACATTGTGAGGTTGCCTATCACTTTAGTTCACTGTGAACAAATTGATATGAGATGACTTCCGTACGGTCATCTTATGCTGGCCTAGCGCTTTCAAGGACTGCTCTATTTTGTAACTCAGGCTAAGCTGACAATGGTGATATGGAGGTTTCCGTTGGCTGCGCCCCTCTGGTCAGAACACCATCACGATCCCAATTATCTCTGGCCCATCAGCGCGATCGCCGCCTTCTCCCTGCACGGCGTCCTGGGCTGGTGGATGGTGCAGTCCCGTGCCGCCAATCCAACCCTGGAAGCGTCGGTTATCCAGGTGGTCGCTATGCCAGTAGCCCCCATGCCAGCCGCATCGAACACGGTGTTGCCTACACCCACAGCTAGTCAGCCAGCCGCTGAGATGGCTGCCACCCCAGCACAGGGGTCAGCAACGGTCATACCTCCAGAGCCAGTCAACCCTGCGGTTGCAACAACAGAACCCCCATCGGTTGCCCCAACTTTCCGATCCAGCAGCCCTCCAGCATTGCCCCAAGAAGTCGCCTCCGATGCCCCAGCAACGGTTCCAGCTTCGGCTGCTGGGGCAACGCCATCCCCAGTCTTAACCAACGAACCTGGACTTCAAACCTGGTGGACGCTGCGCCCTCTGCCCCAGGGACGCGATCTCCCAGATATGCTGCCTCAATTGCCAGCGGATCAACAGGCTCCCTATCTGAATGTTGATCGCGATCCCTGTCTAGCGGGTCAGAATTGGGATGCCTTGGGATCGATGACCGTGGCGCTACGTCTAACGGTGGAGATGGAGGGGCGTATTTCCCAGATACAGTCTTTTCAATCCAGCGGTAATGCGGCCTATGATGCGGCTATGATTTGTGTGCTAGAAAGCCTTGATCCCATGCTGGACCCTGCCTTGACCCGTGGCGAACCCATTGCCAGCGACGTGTTGCTAGAAATTACGGGTAGTTTTCGGCCATGACCACGCTTCCATCGCATTCTGTCAGGTCAATCTTCCAGGAATTGTGCTAGCCTTACGAATGATTTGCGGGTGTAGTTTAGTGGTAAAACCCTAGCCTTCCAAGCTAATGATGGGGGTTCGATTCCCCCCACCCGCTTTATGTCTGCTGCTTACGTTTTTGTTGAAGGGTTCAAGCGATAGTGTTGGCCCCTGAGCTTAGGAAACCTAGGATAATTTTGATCCCCTACACAGCAGCAGAGTCGGTTACAGTCTTGTTCTAACCGGCCTAGCAACTGCTATACATTGCCGCTGCTCCAGGTGGGGAAAGGTAAGATTGCGATCTCGCCTTCTGAGGGCCAATGGGTATCTGGCACATCAAAAGCCCCGTTGAGTACCAAGTAATCTCGCAAGAAGTCTTCGGCCTTACGACGACTGCTAAAGGTGTAGTTCACCACGTATAGATACGGTTGAGGGTTAACTTCTGGATTGGGGTGCATTTCCCACAACCGCAGCCGCACCAAACCGGGTTCCGTGGTCATGCGGTAGAAGACGGCGTAGTCAGTTGCCAGATTAGAAAGAGGGATCATGGGGATGCTCACGACATCAACGGCAAAAACTGGCAGCGCCCTGATCGCTCGCCTAATTAATATAGACAGGGGCAGGGCAGCCAACTCCGTAAAAATATTGAACTCTTTTCATCACATTTCTTGATGAGTTCCGTAATTGCACTGCAAGTATTGGCCCTGACTTTATGGATGACGTATGTTTTTGACTATAGCTACGGGATTTCACGGTTTTCAAGCTCCCTTTAGAGGGGAATTTGCCTGAAAACTCAAGCTTGGCTCGATCGCAGCTGCACGTCAATTTAAAGGGTTGAGGTGAGTAACTCGGGGTCTTGGAATAGGGGGGTGCTGAGGTAGCGCTCGCCAAAGCTCGGTTGAATCATCACGATTAGCTTGTCAGCATTCTCTGGGCGCTTACCCACCTCGATCGCAGCTTTGACGGCAGCTCCGCTGGAAATGCCGGACAATAGCCCTTCCTCGCGGGCAAGGCGACGGCCATAGGCGATCGCGTCATCGTCGCTGACCGTGACGA
>CAYGVA010000147.1:0-10261 GCA_964353225.1 uncultured Leptolyngbya sp. | reverse complement strand
CAATGTGCTCCACCGTGCCCACCGTATCCCCCGCGATTAAAAAGTCACCAATCTCGAAGGGGCGATCGAACAAAATCGAGAAGTAGCTAAACAGATCCGCCAACACCCCTTGGGCCGCTAAGGCCACGGCCACGCCGCCGATGCCCAGACTGGCCACCACGGCAGTAATGTCAAAGCCCAGGTTGTCGAGCAAAAACACCAACCCGATCGCCCACACCACCACTTTGATCGCCGGAACTAGGGCGCTCAAGCTGTTCTCTAGGGTGGCATCTTGGCGGCGAGCCACCCAGTAAACCCGCACCCCATATTCCACCAAAGAACCGGTGAGCTGCACCACTAGCAGGGTCGCCAAGATAATGCACAGCACTTGCAGTGAATCTTGCAGAATCTCGTGCAGAAACAGGTTACTAATGCTGATATAAAAACTACCGAGATAAAGCAGATAAATGGTGGGAGTTTCGACCAGTCTCAATAGGCGATCGTCTAAGTCAGTGCGGGTTTGCTGCGCCCAGCGCTTCAGGCGACTCAGCACCACAAACCGAATGATGTTGGCGAGTAGAACGCCCCCTAGCAGGGTGGCGATCGCCAGCAGATAACTGGCAATTTCGTTCCCCAAAATAACGTTCTCTAAAAACTCTATGGGCATGTTTTCAACTCCTCATCACTGTGCGGACATGCCATAGCCCCTCCTCCAAACTTGAAGAAAGGGCTATGGCGTTAAAATTTCATGCACCCGAACGATGCTGACATCAAAGTAGTCGGAAGGATCAACCCTCTTGCCGATGGTAAGTGCTGATCTCAACCGGCCACCCCTATCTCTCGATAGAGATCGGACTACGCGTTTTGCCAGACCATGCGGATTATACCGGGCAAGCATTCTGCGACCCGCTCCCGAATATCGGTGGGCAGCTCAGCCTTCGTCGCCGCAAAGACCACATCAGAGGCGATCAACGACTCAACATGATTGGTCTCGATGTAAACCCATGGCTAGAAAAAAAACCGCTCGGATAAGGTCCTGACTATTCGTATTCCCGAAAAAGATCTGCGGCGGTTAGAAGCGTTCTGCACCCTGCAGGAAAAAACCAAGACCGAAGTGATTCGGGGTTTCATCCGCCAGCTGGAAGTGCCCGAGAAGGCGGCTGTGGTGGAAGCAATTGTGGCCGACAAGCTCAGCAGTTAGTCTTCAGGCTAGTTTCAGATTTGGAGGCTGGGGAGCTAGGGAGCTGTAATGATTGTCAGGTGGTCGCCCCTTGGCCCTAGCAGTCACGCATCACAGCCCCACTTGACGGCAAAATTTACGGGACTATTACAGCTTCTCGCCCCCTTGGCCCTTATGCTCCCCTGTGCTCCGCCATAGTATTGGAACTTACGCGCTCAAGTATTAACCAGGGCCGCACCGTGCATTATCCAGGCGCTGTTCACAGAATGAGATTTCTGCTTGAGTGAGCTCCCCCCAGGGCACATCCCGACGCAGCACCATACCGTTGTGACCGACGAGCAATCGCGGCAGTTGCTCGTCGTCTAGGGTGGCGAGGGTCGCCATGTCGTAGGTGGTGTAGCGGGTCAGCGCCGCATCATCAAAGTTGACATCCACCACTGTCAGCGTTTTCTGGGCGGGGCGATGGTCAAAGACCGGTCCTAAAGGACCATCGCTATCAATCAGCACCCGAGGGCCAGAGCCGATAATTCCGGTGTGCAGCAGTTGCAAGTCCCCCCGATGGCCTGGGTAGTAGGCGTGCTGATGGCCGCTGATGTAGGTGTGGACATCGTATCGCTCTAGCAAGGCCCGCAGCCCGTCGGCGTTATTCATCACCTCCCCCGGCTTATCGCGGCCCACTGCGATGCCGTACAGCGGTAAATGCCCCAGCAAAATCCGGATCTTGGCTTGCTGGGCGGCGGGGCTGGCTAGGGTTTGCTCCACCCAAGCCAATTTTTCGGGGGGGATGCGGCTAGAGGAGCCATCCCACACCACCACAAACACATCCCCCTGCTGGAAGCTGTAGTAAAACGGGAAATCGTCGCGATCTACAAATTCAACCCCCGGATCATGGGCGGGATCTTGCCAGTAAGCTGCGGCCAGATCCCGCTCTCGCTGAAAGATAAACCGATTATCTCGCCGCGCACCGGAGGCATCATGGTTGCCGACGGTAAACCCAAACGGAATCTGGGCGTGCCGTAACGGGGCCGCCACATGGTCATCAAAGGCCGCCCACATGGCCTGGATTTGCTCACGGGTGAGGCTCGCCCGCTGGCCCGCCACCATGTCGCCGCTACAGACCACCAGATCTGGCTGCCAAAAGGGGATCAGGTCAATGGCTTGGTCTACCTCAGGATCGTAGTCAGTGGAACCGTAGGCGCTGTTGAGATCACTGATCACCACCAGCCGCACATCGCCACGGGGCGGGTCATACAGTCCTGCAAATTCTGGGGGAGGGGCAACCTCGACAGCCTCCGGTGAGGTGTTGGGCGTCGCAGGGTTGGGGTGGGACAACAACTGTGGCGATCGCAAACATGCCACCCCTAGGCAGAGCACCCAACCGGTGATCAGCAATGCAAAAAATCCCCGCTTACCCATGGAAACCCAGCCTAGGTGGAAAACTACAGGCTAACCATCCCACAGCGATTCAGGGGAAACAAGTTAGTGACCCTCAGGAATTGAGATGCAGGCCCTTAGACAGCCGCTCTAGGAAGTGGTGGCTGCGGTTTTGCAAGCTCTCTGGCAGGGGAATCCCCAATGTGGTGTGAAAGTCGTCTTGCACCTTGTGGGTTAGGCAGCGAGAGGCTTGCCGCACCACTTGGTTGAGCAATGCATTACCGGTTTTGAGCAGTAGGGCTTTGGGTAGCGCCTGAATGAATCGAGGGAACGCGATCGCCACATCTAGATCTAAGGTCCACTCCACCTGAGTAATCACCTCATTGCTGCCCTCAGGGGCAGGCATTTCTTTCAGTTCTAGGGAAGCGCGGAAATCAACGTCATAGCCTTGGGGGGTATACCCTGGCACGGGGATGGTTTCGATGCGGTAGACGCCGTGATCCTGGGGTAAGAGGTGGAGCCCAATGCGGGGCTCAATGTCATAGCCCAGGGCTCCGAAATGACCCACCGTCATGGCATAGCCATTATCGCCCAGGGGTTCTGCGGTCATGGGGTCGGCGCAGCGGCAAAACCACTCTTGGTGCACATCTAGATACTGAGCCACGGTCTGCAGATTGGCGGCCATTTCCATGCGCCCCACGTAGGCCCCGTGGAAAATCGTTGGCTTGACAGCCTCGCCCAGCACGGGCGGTGACACTTGGTCAGCCTGCTCGGGTGACGCTTCCCCAAAGCTAGGGGGAAAGTTGGTGTGGTCAGTAAATGGTGTTTGCATAGATGCGCTGAAACCTAGCGGGTCTTATTAAAAGGATTGCCAGACAATAATCACCAATACCTATAGCCCCTATTTTAGTCGGCAGTAATGGTGCGGTGCGGTTTTGTCCATAAGTTTCATGATGTTAGGTAAAACATCGCCCTATGGTCTGCTCAGCCTAACCGTTAGCAGCGGTAAGAATCAGGGGCAATTACACGGAGCCTGGGTGGTTTTCCGCATCTGTAGGGTCAAACTTCGGCGTTTTTACTAATTTCGTAGTTTATAGGCCGTCCACCAACCAGAATGCAATTCAGGATACTATCTGCGCGGGTTGTCTAGCGGTGATCGTGATCAATTGACCAGACTGTTCTTGATCAGAGGTTACCCCCAGCGACCTACTATACAGAGGTACTGAGCTTAACAAAAGATAACGATGCAGGTATTGGTGGCAGGGGCAACGGGGGAGACCGGACGGCGAGTGGTGACGCACCTACGAGATCGCAACATCCCTTTTAAGGCTTTAGTGCGCGATGAGCAGGCTGCACAGGCAATCTTGCCCGCAGGTACAGAGATGGTGGTGGGAGATGTGTTGGACCCAACCAGTTTGACCGCCGCGATCGCCGGTTGCACTGCCTTAATCTGCGCCACGGGCGCGAAGCCAAGCCTGGACCCAACCGGCCCTTACCAGGTGGACTATGTGGGCACTCAGAATTTGGTGAAGGCGGCGAAGGCCGCCAATATCCAACAGTTTGTGCTGGTGTCTTCCCTCTGTGTCTCCCGCTTCTTCCACCCGTTGAACCTGTTTTGGCTGGTGTTGTGGTGGAAGCAACAGGCGGAGGCGCATTTAGCCCAAAGTGGCCTTACTTACACGATCGTGCGACCCGGTGGTCTGAAAAATGATGATAGTGATGGGCGATCGCTGGTAATGGCCCCAGCAGACACCCTATTTGAGGGCAGTGTGCCTCGCTTCAAGGTGGCGGAAGCCTGTGTAGAAGCGCTGTTGACGCCCAATTCCCAGAACAAGATCGTCGAGATCGTTGCTCAGGACGAGGCTGTGGCCCAACCCTATGTCGAGCTATTTGCTGGGGTGGCTTAAGTTGTGTCTAAGCCCTACCAAGGTTGGTCCCTAGGCGATCGCGACCCCGCCAAAATTGCTGAGTGGTTGCCCTTTTATGAATGGGCCTATGAGCACTATTTTCGGGTGCAGACCTCCGGCTGGGAGCATGTGACGCCAGCACAGCCGACCCTGTTTGTGGGATCCCATAACGGTGGTTTGGCGGCCCCAGACATGCATATGTTTATCTATGACTGGTACCGCCGGTTTGGCTACGACCACCCGGCCTACGGATTGATGCATCCTAATGTTTGGACGGCGCTACCACCCGTGGCGGAAATGGCCGCCAAGCTCGGTGCGGTGCAGGCGCACCCGAAGATGGCGATCGCCGCATTGCGCCAGGGGGCAAGCGTGCTGGTGTACCCAGGGGGGGCACGGGATGTGTTTCGACCGGCAAACCTGAGCGATCAGATTCACTTTCGGGGGCATAAGGGGTTTGTTAAGTTGGCGCTGCGGCAGCGGGTACCGATTGTGCCGCTGATTTCCTGGGGAGCCCATTCCACCTTGATGGTGCTAGCCGATTGCTACGAGCAGGCTAAGCAGTTGAACCGTTGGGGCGTGCCCTGGCTCTTCAATGTTGATCCAGCGGCGTTTCCGATTTATTGGGGTTTGCCCTGGGGGCTAACGGTGGGACCCGCCCCGAATATTCCTTGGCCGTCACAGATCCACACGCGGGTGTGTGCGCCGATTTGGTTCCCAGACTATGGCCGCGAAGTTTTAGCGGATGCTGATTATGTGGACGCCTGTTATCGGCAGGTCGTTGAGGCGATGCAGGGAGAGTTAGATCAATTAGCGGCAGCCCATCGATAGTGATCGTCCATCCTGCGACCGTGGTGGCGCTGAATTTCCATGGCGGAACCGCCATACAACGATCGCTGGCGCGACTGGGTGAGTAACACCTGTCCGGGTCCGAGGAAAGCGCACGGATGAATCTCGGCTGGCCATAATGGAGGTCATTGCTGTACCCCATTAAATCCCATGAAACTTCTAAGACGCCTCGTTTTGTTTGCCTGCGCGATCGCTTGTTTTGGCTTCGCCTTGGCCTTCTCCCATAGCCCAGGGCGGGCGGATATGCACGGGGTCGGGAATGGCTTGGTGCAGGTGCCGAGTCAGTTTGACGTGGCAGAAACGGGCGATCGCTTAGAAACGGTACTGCAAGAGCGAGGTCTAACCCTGATGGCCCGCATTGACCATGCCCAGAACGCCGCCGCTGTAGACCAGGCACTCCGGGACACCCAGCTTTTGATTTTTGGCAATCCCAATGTGGGTACGCCGCTGATGCAATGCAGTCGAACGATCGGCATTGATTTGCCCCAGAAGGCCCTGATTTGGCAGGACGAAGCAGAACAGGTCTGGCTCGCCTACAACGATCCCCAGTATTTAATGGCGCGTCACAGCTTGACCGGATGCGAAGCGGTGATTGAGCGGGTGGGCCAAGCCTTGAATGGACTGGCCATAGCCGCCACCCAAAACTAGGATCACGTCACCTCAGGGGTTGCGGCTTTGCTCTGGCGACCCCTGACACGACCCTAGAGTAAAGGGAAACCGGTGGGATGCCCCATGTGAACGTTCTGCCCCATGCGTAAAAAAATGGCTAATCGTTGGGCTTTATAGTATTGGCAGCTTGATGGCGCTCGATGATCAAAATCTCAGTGATGTCGTGATGTAAAGCGGCGCTAAGCTTGCTCCGCCTCAGCCCGCTTGCACTTTAAGGATCCTAACCATGATGGGAATGCCCCTTCACCACCGCTCTCCCCTTTGGCGATTACACCCTTGGGCAATCCTGGGAAGTGGCTTACTGGCAGCTACCATCAGCGGTCCTGCCTTGGCCCAAACCGAAGGGTATTGCTTTATCACTGACCAAGGGTTAACCACCCATGATCTGTCTGTCCTCTGCGGCGGTGGGGGGCGCAATGAGCCCGTCCTGCAAACCGGTGATGTTCAAGTCACCCTGCGTTGGAACACCATTGACGATCTCGATTTATTTGTCACTGATCCGGCGGGTGACACGGTCAGCTACGTGGCCCCCTTCATCCCTTCTGGTGGGCAACTTGATGTCGATGCCAATGCGGCTTGCGGTGAACCGCTTTCTCGCACCCCGGTCGAAAATATCTTTTGGCCTACCGGTGAATCCCCAGCGGGGGATTTTGTGGTTTCAGTCAATATCTTTGCCCGCTGCCGTTCTACCAATACGCCGATTCCTTTTACCTTATCGGTGCTGATTAAGGGAGAAGTGATCGAATTTAATGGGGTTCTGTCTAACGAAACCCCCGAACTCCTTTTTTCGTTTAGTGCTTCTTAAACGCCGCCCTACTCGAAAACTGGCGCTTCACCAAGGCGTGGGTAAAGGCTGTTCAAACAGCCTTTAATGACGACTTCCCGCAACGCAATGGTGAAATCATTGATATCTGTACCCCTGAAGATGGCATCCCCATCCTCGTCGAAACTGCTACCCCTACTGTTTCGGGACTGGGCTATCGATTAGCAAATGGGACTTGCTCCGTGGATGATGGCACGCAATTTACCGCCGCCGAACGCAGAAATGTGGTCAACCCACCAAATGGCAACCCTCTTGATGGACGGCTGAAGCTTGGGTGGGTTCGGCCTAGGGACCCGTTTTTTGAGAACATGCCCCGCGTCGCCTACGGCGGGCACCGGCTTAATCGGTAAACACTGCTGCGGCCTCTGCTGTTAAAGGCGCTGCCAACAAAGCCCCTAACACCACCGCCTGGGCCTCCGGCATCTGGCCATAGTTAAAGCCATAGGGCACCTCTCGGGGCAACTCCGGCAAGAGGCTGTCTAGGGTGTAGGGGCTGCCATACACCACGACCCCCATCAGGCAGTCGGCATCCCGCAACGATCGGAACCAGGCTAGGGCAAACTCCCCTAGCCCCGCCACCCCCCGAAACGGGTTCCCCCGACTAAAAATCTGCAGCAGGGTCGGTTGCGGTGGCAAACTGCCGGGGCTGAGCGAACAGCCCGCCGTATCCACCAGCCGAGGGCTGTAGCCATGGTGGCTGGGCAGGGCGATCGCCGGAGCCGTCGCCTTGAGCCAGGGGGTGGCCAGCACATCATCCACCAACAGCAACGACTGGCCGCCTTGACCCGCTGTTAGGGCGGGGACCTGGCCCCGCACCTGCATTGAGGCGGTGGTGATGTCGGTAATGAGTTGCCGGGTTTGCGGTTGCGCCAACTGATCCACCTGCACCGGGGGGGGAATCACCGCTTCCCAGGCATGGGGCGTAGCGGGGGCCTCTGTCAGCGGCGTCATCACTTTTTGCTTGGCCCGCCAAATTCGGTGCACCGAATCCAGGATGCGCTCGGGGGTGAGCCGCCCGATTTTGACCGCCTCACATACCGCCGCAATGGTCCCAGCGGGGTCCTCAGGCATCAGCAAAATGTCGGCCCCCGCCTCTAGGGCCAGCACCGCCGCTTCGTAGGGGCCGTAATGGCGGGCGATCGCCCCCATAATCAGGGCATCGGTAACCACCAGCCCGTCAAAACCGAGCTGTTGCCGCAGCAGCCCCGTTAGGGTGGCGTGGGAGAGGGTGGAAGGATAGTCGGGGTCGAGGGCGGGCACCTGCAGGTGGGCGGTCATCACCGCATCCACCCCCGCCGCAATCGCCCCTTGAAAGGGCACCAGCTCGATTTGATCCAGGCGATCGCGATCGTGGGGAATCACCGGCAGGTACAGGTGGGAATCGACGGCGGTGTCCCCATGGCCAGGGAAATGCTTGGCGGTGGTTAGCACCGGCAGGGTTTGTGCCCCGGCGATAAAAGCTTGGGTCAGGGCGCTGACCCGCTCCGGGGTTTGGCCAAAGGCCCGCACATTGATGACTGGGTTGTCGGGGTTGTTATTCACATCCACCACCGGGGCCAGCAGCCAGTTGATGCCAATGGCGAGGGCTTCTTGGGCGATCGCTTGGCCCAATTGGGTGGCATAGTCGTGGGCGAGGGCGCGATCTGCCAGGGTGGCGAGGGCCATGGGCGGCGGGAAATGGGTGGCCCCCGCAAACCGTTGCCCCACCCCCTCCTCGACATCGGCGGCGATCAGCAGGGGGATCTCGGCCCAGTTCTGAAGCGCTTCGGTGCGTAGCCCCACCTCCGGCGCACTGGCCCCCAGCAAAATCACCCCCCCCACTCCTAGGGATTGAATACAGGTCTGTAGCTCAGGGGTCGGCAACTCCCACTGGGGATAAAGGCGCTGGTGATCAAACAAATGTCCCGAAGCGCGAACCACCACCAACTGAGCCACCTGGGCGGCGAGGGAGAGGTGCTCAGGGGTCGGCAAACCAGGCATGGTCATGGTGCGGGCTAAGCCTCTGCGTCATCAATGGCGTTCGGGACTTTATCCTCGGGGGTCCACTCGGGACTGTCTTCAAAGGTGGCCGGTTTGGCAGCGGCTTCGGTACTGAGCTGATTGATTAAGGAGATCACCTGGGTACCCCGCTCCACCGAGCGATCTTCTTTAAAAATCACCTCTGGGGTGCGGCGCAGGCGAATCCGATGACCCAACTCCCGACGCACATAGCTAGTGGCCGCCTGTAGCCCTGCCATGGTTTCTACCCGCGCTTCATCAGTGCCGTAGATGCTGACAAAAATTTTGGCATGCTGCAAATCCCCCGCCACCTCCACATCGGTAACGCTCACCATGCCCGCACCGACGCGATCGTCTTTGATGTCGTTGATCAGCATTTGACTAATCTCTCGCTTAATTAATGATGCAACCCGAGCAACTCGGCGATTGGTGGCCATGGCTCATCCCTTTTTCTACAGAAACAACACATACATTCAACGGCTAGGGAGGTCCCATTTCTTTGGGGGCATGCCTCAATCATTCTTAGAGAAACCCAACGCCAACTTGCTGTCGAGGTTTGGCAATGCAAAACCCCGACGACCCACATCTGACTGCCCGATGAATCCCCGGCCCAAAACCGCAGGGTGGGCCGTGAGGCGTTAACGCATCCAGTTGCCGTAACCCTGTCGCACCTTCAAGCTAAGCACTCATTCCTAGCATGGCTTGGAGGGTCAAAGACAGAAAAACCAGGGTGGCGATCGCGGCTCCCACCAAGGCGATCGCGGTGGTGGGATTCTTGAGCAAGGGCTTTAACGGCTCTAAAGCATTAAACAAAATGCCCAAGCTAAAGGAGATTAAAAACCGGGGATAGCGTGAAACGTTCTTAAAAAATTCTTGCATATTCTCAACTCGCGCTAACCTTGAGCCAAATTCACGGGATTTTTCCCGCGTTACCGCAGAAAAACTGCTGTTTATCCTATCGTAGGTCAGGTTTGGAAGGACTTTCTACCATGGCGTCGTCGCCTATACTGCTGACAGGCACAAATGTTCTAGGTCAGTGGTTTTTCCTATGACGGCTGCCTTGTCTACTGCGACCCTATATCCGCGCCCTTTTTTGAAGTGGGCCGGGGGCAAAGGCCGGTTGATTCAGCAATATCAGCCCCACTTTCCCCGGCAGATTCGTCGTTATTACGAACCCTTTTTGGGGGGCGGGGCGATCTTCTTCCATCTAAGCGATCGCGTTGAATCGGCCCTTTTGGCCGACATCAACGAAGAACTGGTGAATGTCTACCAATGCGTGCAGCACCAGGTGGAGCCGCTGATTCGCCGTCTACAGAAGCACCACAGCCACCACGACGCTGACTATTACTACGGCATACGGGCTCAAACCACCTTGAGCGATCCGTTAGAGCGGGCCGCCCGGTTGATCTATCTAAATAAAACCTGCTTCAACGGCCTCTACCGCGAAAATGCCAAGGGCTTTTTTAATGTGCCGATCGGGCGCTA
>CAYGVA010000146.1:0-10266 GCA_964353225.1 uncultured Leptolyngbya sp. | reverse complement strand
CCCCAGCAAAATCACCAAAACCACCACCCCACTACCAAGGCGAATCAAGGTACTCCAAAGGGGATCGACCGGGGTATCGGCCAAACCGGCTCGGGATAAAACGGAGCCCGTAGACTGACCCAGGGCCGCGAGCACCCCCCAGGCCACCCCCCGCCAGGAAACCGGTTGGGCTGTTTTGGCCGCCGGTACTCGCTCCGAAATCACCCAGGCTACCCCCAGTAGGGTCAAAAAAATGCCCCCCCAAGCGATCGCCCCCAGGGCTTCTTGCAATCCCACCCAGGCCATCAGGGCTGCCAGGGGTGGAGCGAGGGACTCTAGCAACAGCGCCCGCCGCGCCCCCAGTTGATTCACCGCCGTGAAGTAAGCGGTATCCCCCAGACCAATGCCGATCGCGCCACTCAAGGCCAACCAACCCACGGCCCCTAGGGGTAATTCGGGGGCTAGATCGGCCCGGAGCCCTAGGGTCAGGCCAATAAAAGCGATCGCAATTAGCCCCTTCAGTAGATTGAGCACCAAGGGCGATAGCGCCTTGCCTAAGCGACCAAACAGCACCGTGGCGATGGCCCACAAAAAAGCCGCCGTCAAGGCGGCCAGCTCACCGGAAAGGCCTGATATTGTCACCACACCGTCGCTCTCAATAGCACCACCATCCATCCTAGGGGATGGCTTGAATTGGGATGGGTGATGAACGTACACGTTCACCGTGCCGCGTCACGCAAATGTCGTATTGGGTCTTTGAGTGCTGTCCTCAGCATCAAAACAATGCACGGTGGCTTAATCAACATGGCCAGCCCGATTACAATAACGGCAAGCAGAGCAAGCAGCGCTGAGGACTCACCATGGGACAGAATTTGCTAGACCAATTGCGGGATATGACCACTGTTGTGGCCGATACGGGGGATCTCCAGGCGATTGAGAAATTCACCCCCCGCGATGCCACCACCAACCCATCGTTGATTACCGCTGCGGCCCAGATGCCCCAGTACCAAGAAATTGTTGATGCCACCCTGCTCAAGGCCCGCAAGGATGCTGGCTCCTCTGTCTCTGACAAGGATGTGGCCACCCTGGCCTTTAACCGACTGGCGGTAGCCTTTGGGTTGAAAATCCTTGAAATCGTGCCGGGCCGGGTCTCGACGGAGGTAGATGCCCGCCTGTCCTATGACACCGATCGCACCCTGGCCACCGCTCGGGATTTGATTGCCCAGTATGAGGCTGCTGGGGTCAGCCGCGATCGCGTCTTGATCAAAATCGCCTCCACCTGGGAAGGCATTAAAGCCGCTGAGGTGTTGGAAAAGGAAGGCATCCACTGCAACCTAACGTTGCTGTTTGGCTTGCACCAGGCGATTGCCTGTGCCGAAGCTGGGGTGACGCTGATTTCGCCTTTTGTGGGACGCATCCTCGATTGGTATAAGAAGGAAACTGGCAAAGACTATGGCCCCACGGAAGATCCAGGGGTGCTATCGGTCACTGAGATTTACAACTACTACAAAAAATTTGGCTACACTACCGAGGTGATGGGGGCCAGCTTCCGTAACTTAGGGGAGATTCAAGAGCTGGCGGGCTGTGACCTGCTAACCATTTCCCCCAAACTGCTGGCTCAACTCGAAGCCACCGAGGCCACCCTAGAGCGCAAGCTGGTTCCGGCGAAGGCAGCAGAGATGGCGATCGAAAAAATCCCCATGGACAAGGCTACTTTTGACCGGATGCACCAGGCCGATCCCATGGCCAGCACTAAACTTGACGAAGGCATTAAAGGCTTTAGTAAGGCCCTCGAAAACCTTGAAAAGCTCCTGGCCGAACGGCTTTGCCAACGCATTGAAGGGGAGTTATTCGTTGACCATGCCGCCCAGGATTTGTTCCGGGCCTATGACATGGATGGTGACGGCTCCATCACCCGTGAGGAATGGCTGGGCACCGATGCGGTGTTTGATGCCCTAGATGCAGACCATGATGGCAAGGTCACACCGGAGGAGATTAGCACCGGTCTGGGGGGCGGCTTTCAATTGGCTTAACCACCCAGTCTCAATCTAATCGAATCAGTGCCAGCAGAATGAGACTGGCAGGGGGGCATAAGGGGCTAGAACCTGGAATGGTCAAGGGATTAGTGCCACAGCGTAGTAGTCGCCCTTTATCCGGGTGAAGCCCTTTGCAAATATCCGCTTAGAGGGGATTGATCAGCCCCAAGACCTGGAGTTGGTTTTGGTCCGTGAGTTGCATAACGACCATCTCACCCGAGCCAACACTGTTGTTGCTAATCGCTGCGATGTTGACAAAGTGCGTCACCATCAGGGTTATGCCAGGTTCATCCCCCTGACGACTGATCCATTCCAGGACTTCGGTCGTCTGCTGAGGTGCGGTCGAGCGATCGCTAAAAAAGGAATTCAACGGTGGAAACGGCTCCACTGGAGCGACATCAATCAGCGTTGCCGTGTCTAAGCAACGACACCACTGACTGGAAAGCACGAGATCGACGGAAACCCCTTGGTTTTGGAAGGCTTCACCGGTCCGAACGGCCTGCAGCCGTCCGGCATCGGACACATTTCGCTGGGTTGAACAGTCATCGAGTTGGAAACTCGCAGGGTCACCCGTACCGGGTGCTAAGGCATGGCGCATGAGCACAAAATAGGGGGCGTCTTGCTGCTGTAGACGACGCCACAGCTCAGCTTCAGGTAGCGGATCCGTAACGGTAACGGTTGGCAATGCTGGCGTTGCAGTCGCCGCAGGGGTGGAATTAGGCGTTGTTTTTTGGGGGGGGAGCGGCTCGGTCGATAACGGCATTCCTGTACAGCTCACCATGTTGCACAGCAAGAGTCCTAGGGCGATCGCTCGTATCTTCAGGGGTAGCGCACGCATATCGATTCGCCTCACAACTGAATTGGCATCAAGCTAGAATGCGCCCAAATTGCTCCAGTTGACAAAGCCCTGGCGGGTCAAATTCACCCACAGCCGCCCAACAACTTCTTCATACAGGAACAATCTCCCTGTCATCTAACCGTCATAACCCCTAATTAGGATGAAATTATCGCATCCCCACATTTTTGATTGTTGAATGGAGGTTTCACCCATGGCCAACCGTCACCCATCCCCCCAGCGTCGCTTTGCCCAGTGGGGTCGCACCGGGCAGTCTCTTTTGTTCGTCGCCCTCGGGGCTGGCATCGCCACGGTCAGTGCCGGTGCGCTGCAAGCCTTGCCCCTACGATCCGCAGTGCCACAGGCGGCCCCCCTGTATGCCCAAAACGCCGGGGAGATCGCCCCAGCCCCTAACAACTTTGTAGCCAGCATCGTTCAAGACGTCGGACCAGCGGTGGTTCGCATTGATGCCAGCCGCACCGTCACGACCCAGATTCCCCAAGCCTTCCGTAATCCGGCCTTTCGACAGTTCTTTGGTGACTTGCCCGAGGCTTCAGAACGGGTAGAGCAGGGGCTCGGTTCTGGCTTTATCGTTGAGGACAATGGCCGGATTATTACCAACGCCCATGTGGTGGATGGGGCCGACACGGTCCAGGTGACCCTCAAGGATGGACGCATGTTTGAGGGAAAAGTGGTGGGCAGCGACCCCCTCACCGATGTGGCTGTGGTGCAGATTGAGGCGGCAAACCTGCCGACGGTAGCCCTCAGCGATTCAGACGAGTTGCAGGCGGGGGAATGGGCGATCGCGATCGGCAATCCCCTCGGTCTTGATAGCACCGTCACCGTAGGCATCGTCAGCGCTACGGGCCGGTCTAGTGGTCAGGTGGGGGTCTCCGATAAACGGGTGGACTTTATCCAAACCGATGCCGCCATTAACCCTGGCAACTCCGGTGGGCCACTCCTGAATGAGCGCGGTGAAGTTATCGGCATGAATACCGCCATTATCCAAGGAGCTCAGGGGCTGGGCTTTGCCATCCCCATTAACTCAGTGGATCGCATTGCAGGGCAACTGGCGGCCAACGGGCGCGTCGATCACCCCTATCTCGGCATTCGCATGGTGATGCTCACCCCTCAAAACCAAGCCGCCATTAGTCAGCAGATCGGGCGTGATCTAGCGGAAACCGCCGGTGTATTGGTGGTTGAGGTCGTCGCCGGATCCCCCGCCGCTCAGGCGGGCTTCCAAGTGGGGGACGTGGTGGTGTCGGTGAATGACACGGCGGTTGCCGATGCCCAAGCGGTACAACAACAGGTGGAGCGCAGCACCATTGGCGAAGCGCTACCGGTGCAAGTGCGGCGGAATGGCAGCACTGAGATCCTGCAGGTCAGACCGGAGGCGCTGCCCCAGTAGGGGGAATCCCAGGGCGTGAACCTAACGCAGCCCTTAAGCCTGCGTCAAAGGCTTCAACGGCAGATCGGCGTTGATGGCCGCCATTTCCTGTGCTTCCATGGCATTGATCTCCTCAATGTAATTTTCCAAAATCGCACTTAAGCGAGGATGGTAGAAGCGGTGCAGGCTGTAGTTTGCCGTAGCGGGGAAGCCGCGCCGTTTTTTGTGGCGGCCCCCCGCCCCTGGGTCAAAACTCTGAATCCCCTGGGCGATCGCCCACTCAATGGGGCGGTAATAACAGGCATTGAAATGCAGATGGTTGTACGCCTCCTGGCTACCCCAGTAGCGGCCATAAAGGCGATCTCCCTTGTGCAAACAAAAGGACATACCCACCGGGTCCGAGCTGTCTTCACCATAGGCGGCAAAAAATACCACCCGATCTTGGTAATGGGGATAGAGCTGCTCAAAGAAGTTGCGGGTCAGATATTTGCTGCCCCACCAGCCAAACTTGTCGCAGGTATCCCCATAGAAGTCATACATCTGGGTGCAAAGGGCGCGATGGATGGTTTCGCCAGCGATCGGCTCGATACGCAGTTGGGCCTTCTCTAGGGACTTACGCTCTCGCTTGATGTTGCGGCGCTGGTTGGCATTAAAGCGGGCCAAGTAATCGTCAAAGGTTTGGTACCCCTCGTTTTGCCAGATATAGCTGTGGTGGAGCCATTTATGAAAACCCGCCGCTTCCATGACCGGTCGCCAGTCGGGGTCTACATACAAAAAGTGGCAGCCGGAGATGTTGTTGCGATCGCAAAACTGGTCAATCGCCCCCACCATCAGCGCAGTCAACGCCACCTCATCCTCATCTTCAGCCATCAAAAAACGATAGCCCTCCGCTGGGGTAAAGGGCGTCATCCCCAACAACTTGGGGTAGTACTCAATGTCTAAGCGCTGGGCTAGCTCCGCCCACTGATGGTCAAAGATAAATTCGCCGTAGCTATGGCCCTTGAGATATAGCGGAGCCGCCGCCGCCAGGGTGCGCGGCTCCCCTGGCTCCTGCCGCCAGACCACCAAATGATTTGGCAACCAGCCCGCATTGGCCACAGCACTACCGGAATGCTCTAGGTTGTGCAGCCAAGTCCATTCTAAAAAAGGAGTTTTGAGGGGCAGCGCTAGCGCATCCCATGCCGATTTGGGAATGTCACCGATCTGGCGCGTCCAGGTCAGGGTGTATTGAGACTGGGACGAGGGAGCCATAAGCAATTCGCACGACAAATAAGCGGGACTGGTCAACCCCAACAATTGGGGCGGGGGGCCTTCCGACTGAAAACCGCCCCATCGGCAAACGCTCTCTAGGGTAAATCAATCCCCTCGGTCGTGGCTGTAGCGATAGTGCAAAAACACTTCCGAGCCGATGGTATTGGCCGAAATCAAGGTTAGGGGTAAAGCCGCTGTGATGGGTTCGCCCCATCCATCTACGGGGGTCGGGGCGGTTGCGCCTCCGATCAACAGGGGGCAGAGGGTCAAATACAACTCATCCACCAGCCCCGCCGCTAACCAAGCCGCCACCAGCGTACCTCCCCCCAGTAACGCCAAGGTTTCAATCCCTTGATCACGCAGCGTTTGGGCCAGGTTCTGCCAGCCGGAGGGGGATGATGGGGCCAGGGGCAGCACCTGATCAAAGGCCCCCTGATCCTGCCAGCGCGGTGCGCTTGACGGCGCGGTAATCAGCCAGCGGGGCACAGGCTGCTGGAAAAAGCGCCAATTAGGGTCCAGCTCACCACTGCCAGAGCAGACCATTTGAATAGGTTGAGGCGGTTTCCCTCGCTGCGCCCGGCCTCGCAACAATTCCGGTTGCCGCACGGTCAGGCAAGTGCCATAGGCCCGAAGGGTATTGGCCCCAAATAGCACCCCATCCCTCTGGGCAATTTGGGTTTCAAGGTGGTGCAGATCTGCCGTAGAGGAGAAGCGGGCGGCATGGCGATCGCGATCGGCAATCTTGCCATCGGCACTCATTGCCAAAATTACCGTCGTATAAGGACGGGGGGGATGGAGTCGGGGAGGGGTCATGGCTAGGCTCCTCAAAAGACACTGCCGATCGTGCTAAAGCTTTGGCCCAACCGGGTCAAGGGGAATCTTGACGATAAATATCACGGCATCGTCCCTCAGGACAGATTTTCAGATATGCACGACCCTTCACTTGTAGTCAGCCTGACCCTTACCGCCCACATCCCCCATCGTGGGAACCCCCTTGGGGCCACTATCATAGATAACGTGTGTTTTCTATGCATGGCGTTGGCTATTAAACGGTGTCCCAAGGGCCAACTCACCCATGCTTCCCAGAACACAGACCTCGGGCTGGTTTCTGGCATTGGCATCCCGTTTCCCATGTCGTTCCGTCACCCCTGCAGTTCCTATGGGCGCATCCCACCCCCGTTCCTTTCGTCGCATTTTAGTGCTGAGACTCCTGCTCTTAGGGATCCCAGTGGTGTTGGTTGGCCAATACGTCACCCTGCGCAAGGCCCGTACCAGCCTTCTAGAAACCGCCCGTCAAAACATTGCCAGCAGCGCTGTCCGCAAGGCAGAGTTTTTGGGCCAAAACCTGGAATTACTGCAAAGCAACCTCCAAACCCTGAGCCAAACCACGGCCTTTAGTACAGGGGACTTGGCGACTACGACAGCCGCCGTCCAGCAATTCACCACCCAGATTCCTCGGGTTGAAACCTGCATTCAGCTCTATGCAGGCACCAGTGCAACGGTGGTGCTGAGCACCTGCCCAGAGCCTTTATCCCTTCCCCTCGGGGATCTGCCATGGGCAACGGCAGCCCCTGGGACGGCCTCACCCCAGTCCTCGTTTTACCTCACGTCAGTCCAATCCAATCCGGGCAACGGGCCTGCATCGGAACGCGCTGAAGACACCGTTCCCATTGAAACGGTCATGGCTGTACCGGTGTATAGCCCGGAGGGCCAGTTGCGCTACACCATGGGGGTGAAAGCCCGCTTTACTCAATTGACACACAGTGGAGCGCGATCGCTGGTGGGCTATACCGTCGTCATGGATGAGGCAGGTAGCCCCCTGGTTCACCCTAATGCCGCCATGGTGGGACAATCGCTGACGCAAATGGAGGGCCGCGATCGCCTCAAAGTCATCCAAAATCATACCCAGACGGGCCGTAATGACGTTCTCCACATATTCTCCTTTTTACCCAGCCATCCAGAATGGCTGGCGGGTTACGCCCCCCTAGAGGTGGCGATCTCCCCCGAGCAATCCCAAACCTGGACGGTTATGGCCGTCGCCCCCCTAGACCACGCGCTACAAGGGCTCAGCGATATTCGTTACACCTTGATTCTCTTTACCCTGGGTCTCCTCGCCGGTCAGATTCTATTGGTCCTCTACCTCACCCAGAAATTGTCACGGCCGGTGGAGCGGCTCTGCGCCTACGCCCAGGAGGTACAAGATCTCTCCCACGTCAAAGCGGTTCCTCAAAATTTTCGCATTTGGGAACTCAACCATCTCGCCACAGTATTCAACGGCATGTTGACCCGCCTAGAGCAGCGGGCGCGGGAAATTCAACATGCTTGGCAAGAGGCCCAAATGGCCAACCAGCTCAAAAGTGAATTTTTAGCCAACACCTCCCATGAGCTACGAACGCCGTTAAATGCCATTATTGGCTGCATCCGGCTGGTGCGAGATGACTGCTGTGATAGCGAAGAAGAAGCCCAAGAATTCTTGGATCGTGCTGATCAGGCGGCCATTCACCTCCTGGGGATCATCAACGATATTCTCAACATTGCCAAAATTGAATCAGGCACCCTAGAGCTCCATTTAGAACCGGTTAATCTACAGCAACTGCTTTCAGAAGTGCTGGCCTTACAAATGGTGCAGGCCCAAACCAAGGGGATTGAGCTGCTGTCAGCGGCGCTGCCCGAGCCGCTTTGGGTCGAAGCAGACGCCGCCAAGCTTAAGCAGGTGATTTTGAATGTGGTCTATAACGCGATTAAGTTCACCGACGTGGGTGAGGTGGCCATTCACACCCTGGTTGAGCAAACCGAAAATGAGATCGTGGGACCCAGCGGCACGATTCGTTTGCCCCAAGGAATCGATTTGCCGACCGCTGTGCCCAGGGTTTTGATCAGTATCCGTGACACCGGAGTGGGGGTAGATCCGAAGCAACAGGCCAAACTGTTTAAACCCTTTGCCATGGCCGATGGCTCGACCACTCGCCGCTTTGAGGGGACTGGGCTCGGGCTAGCCATTTCCCGCAACCTCATCACCCTCATGCATGGCAGTATTACCCTCTACAGCGAAGGACTAGGCAAAGGTACTGAGGTGGTGATTGCCTTACCATGGCTTGATCCTGCATCAGAGCCCACTGGGACAGCGGCGGTGGCGGTCTCGGAATCACTGGCCCCAGCGGAGATATAGCATTGCCAGTCCGGTTAGGACAGACCTGCGCAAAGGAGCCCACATCCCATCGGCACGTTGGGTTACCCAAGCTGCAACTCGGCCAAACCTAAGTAATGAATCCCCTGGGGATCAACCTGAAATCGACAGGGTAAAACCTGTACCCCTTGGGCGATCGCTCTCCTCAGTAACTCACCATATTCTGGGTCGGCACTGTCCCCAGGAGCAAAGTGGGTGCAGTCCCCTCGATTGATGAAATACAACATCACCGCCCTTGTCTCAGGCACCAGCTCCGTCAGTTCCCGCAGGTGCTTTTGGCCGCGAGTGGTGACCGTATCGGGAAAGAGTGCCAGGGTGCCTTGAGCCCAGGTAGTATTTTTGACCTCAACGTAAATGGGGACGCCATCGGCTCCGGTCAACAAAAAGTCAATGCGGCTCTTGCCATCGCGGCCATACTTTACCTCAGACTTAATCTCGCCATACTCCCCCAGTTCTGGAAACAGGTGGTGGGCCAGGGCCGACTTAATCACCCGATTGGGCAGCGCCGTGTTGGTACCGGCCCAAGTCGGGACCGTATCACTGACCTCCGTCAACTCCCAGGTATAGGCCAGCTTCCGTTTTGGGTTGTCATGGTGAGAGACCATCACCCGTCCCCCCACATGGCATACCCCTGTCATCGGACCGGTATTGGGGCAATGGGCGGTAATCGTTTCCCCAGAGTCCAGCTCAATGTCGGCCAGAAACCGTTTGTAGCGCTTGAGCAGAGTACCAGGAAACAGAGTCGGAAACGGGTAGGTCCAAGCGGTCACAGATTCAGCCTCAGCATTGCCTATCGAGGATAGTACGATTTTGAACTAGGGATTTTATCAACCACTCCTTGAACACAGTTGTAGCGCCAGCAAAAAGAAACGGTAGTAATGGGATTGATCATTGCCGGAGAGCGCAGCGGCGCGGGTAAAACCACCGTCACCATGGCCCTATTGGCAGCCCTGCAAGCCCGCCAAGTTAACGTGCAGGCGTTTAAGGTGGGGCCTGACTACATCGACCCGATGTTTCACCGGTTGCTGACAGGCCGCCCTGCCTATGCCCTAGACCCGGTGCTAACCTCGGAAGCCTATGTGCAGCAGTGCTATAGCAACCATGTACAGTCGGCAACCCATGCCCTGATCGAGGGGGTCATGGGCTTGTTTGACGGGGCTGGCGGAACCGATTGGGCGAGCACCGCTCACATTGCCCGTTTATTAAACGTTCCTGTCGTTCTAGTGGTGGATTGCAGCCGCTTGTCGCGATCGCTAGCCGCCCTTGTCCATGGCTACCGCACCCTCGATGCGCAGGTGCAGATCGCTGGCGTAATCTTGAATCGAGTGGGTAGCGATCGCCACCTCGCCATGCTCCAAGCGGCCATGGCCTCCCTATCGATGCCGATTCTTGGGGTGCTGCGCCGCCATGGGGACATTACCCTCCCTGATCGCCATTTAGGCTTGGTACCCACCGATGAGCTACCTGATCTGAGTCAACGGTTTCAGCGGTTGGCCCAACTCGGAAAAGAGAGCTTCGACTGGCCTCAATTAGAACGGCTGTTAAACATCTCTGCGGCAGAACGATCCCTGGCTCCCCAGCCCCTCTGCCC
>CAYGVA010000145.1:0-10292 GCA_964353225.1 uncultured Leptolyngbya sp. | reverse complement strand
GCTCTCCCGAGGTCGATAAGGCGGAGGCCACCCTCTCTGCCATTGCCACGGTGCGCCCGGTGGATGTGCGGGTACTGCAAGCGGAGCTGAGTCGCGCCCAGGCGGCAGCAGATCAAGCTAAAGCCAGTCTCGAACAGACCTACGTGCGCTCCCCCCAAGCCGGGATCATCATGGATATCCACACCCGCGCTGGGGAAGTGGTGGCGTCAGAAGGCATCGCCGAGATTGGTCAAACCGAACAGATGGTGGCGATCGCCGAAGTCTACGAAACCGATGCTCAAAAGGTACAGCCCGGCCAGTCAGTGCGGGTCTTTAGTGCAGCGCTCCCTGAGGACCTACAGGGCACCGTTGAATGGGTGGGGCTCAAGGTCCAGCAGCAGGGGGCGATTAACACCGACCCCAGCCAAAATATTGACGCCAAAGTGATCGAAGTGCGCGTGCGCCTTGATGCCCAATCTAGCCCGATGGCGGCCAACTTTACCAACCTACAGGTTGAAGTGGAGATTGAGCTGTGATGGACTGGCTAAATTCCCTCAAACGACGTACCCCCCTAGGTTGGCTACAGCTCAGCCGCCACAAAGGCCGGTTGGTGGTGGCCCTAGCGGGCATTGCCTTTGCCGATTTGCTGATATTTTTGCAACTCGGTTTTCAAGAATCGCTATATGAGAGCAATACCCAAATCCGAGCGGCACTCGATGCTGATCTGATTCTGGCCAGCCCTGAAGCCGAAACCACCCAAAATTTATCCACCTTTAGCCGTCGCCGTCTTTACCAGGCCCAAGATATTCCAGGGGTAGCCTCTGCCCGTGCCCTGTATTCCAACAACCTTAAATGGAGCCATCCCGAAACCAATGAGGAGGGAACCCTCCAGCTCATTGGCTTTGACCCCGACCACCCGGCCTTTGATTTGCCAGAAATGAACGCGCAGTTGTATAAGGTCAAAGTGCCCGATATTGTGCTGTTCGATCGCGGTGCTCGGGGCAACTACCAACAAACCATCGCTCAAGTTGAAAACCAGCAGTGGATCAGTACCGAAGCCGAGGGGCGCACCATTTCCGTCAGGGGGCTCTTTAGCCTGGGGGCGTCCTTTGGCAGTGACGGCTTACTGATCACCAGCTCCCAAAACTTCTTGCAGTTTTTTCCTCGCCGTGAGCCTGGTGTCATCAGTTTGGGACTGCTAGAGATAGAACCGGGCTACGACCCAGATCAGGTAGCCCAGGCTCTGCAACAGTATCTCCCTGACGATGTCGAGGCCATGACCCTGGCCGATTTCATTGAGGATGAGCTGGTGCAAATTCAATCGGAAAGCCCGATCGGATTTGTCTTTGGTATTGGGACGGCCATGGGCTTTGCGGTGGGGATCGTCATTGTTTACCAGGTGCTCTCCACCGATGTGAATGCCCACATTAAGGAATACGCCACCTTCAAAGCCATGGGCTACCGCCACGGTTACTTACTCACCATCGTGATCGAAGAAAGCCTAATCATGGCTTTCTTGGGGTTTATTCCAGGGCTGTTGCTGCCCATGGGCATCTACCGGCTGGCGGCTAGCGCTACGGCCTTGCCGATTTACATGACCGTGGGTCGAGCCGTGACGGTGCTGATCATGACCGTCATTATGTGTCTGATGTCCGGCTTTATTGCCACCAAGAAACTACAGTCGGCAGATCCAGCCGATATGTTTTAAGCCGGTTGCCGTGAATCCATTGCCAGTCGGTCAGGTTGAGCGGCGCGCATCAAAACATCTTGCCAGGAGGACCCATGCCATCATCACAGCCCGTTATTGCCATCAAAAATCTGGACTATGCCTTCGGAAAGGGGGAACAAAAAAAGCAGGTTTTGTTCAATATTGAGCTGACGATTAACGCCGGTGAAATTGTCTTGATGACCGGTCCCTCTGGATCGGGTAAAACCACCCTGCTGACCCTAATTGGCGCACTGCGCAATGTGCAGTCGGGCAGTTTAAAATTTCTTGATCGCGAGCTGTGTGGCGCAACGGCAGAAGACTTGGTGCAGGCCCGTCGTCAATCGGGCTACATCTTCCAGGCCCACAATCTCCATGAAAGTCTGACCGCCCGCCAAAATGTGCGCATGGGATTAGAGGTCCATTCCCAATATTCGGTGGAAAAGATGAACCTGATGGCTGCCGAAATGCTGGAGCTGGTGGGGCTGGGGGAACGGCTGGATCACTACCCCGATCAGCTTTCGGGGGGGCAAAAGCAACGGGTGGCGATCGCCCGTGCCCTGGTCAGTCGCCCTAAGTTATTGCTGGCGGATGAACCGACGGCGGCATTAGACGGTAAGACGGGGCGAGATGTGGTGACGATCATGCAACACCTGGCCCAAACCCAAGGCTGCACAATTCTCCTGGTGACCCATGACAGTCGTATTCTGGATATTGCCGATCGCATTGTCCATATGGAGGATGGTGTTTTGAAGCGTGACGCCCCTGCGAATGCGGTTCACTAGAGATCGCCCCCATCACGCTGAGCAACCCAGCAGAGGCTAAATCATGACCATTCAGGGCTCCTGTCTTTGTGGATCGATTCATTACACAATCGAAGGGGAATTGCATGATGCCCGCTCCTGTCACTGCTCCAGATGCCGCAAAGCCTTCAGTGCCCAAGCCTCTGCCTACGCCTTAGTTGATCCCCATGAATTTTCATGGGTCACTGGCAAAAACTTACTCACCCAATATGACGGCCAAAATGGGGTCGGCCTGCAATTTTGTCGCCAATGCGGATCAACCCTCTGCGGCACCTATCAGGGCGAGATCCATGGCGTCACCCTCGGGTGTGTAGATGGCGACCCCGACATCACCCTGGGTAGGCATATTTTTGTAGGTTCCAAAGCAACCTGGGAAACCATCCCCGCCGGTGTCCCCCAGTATCAAACGTGGCCCCCTGCCAATGACCCCAAGACCTCACCAGCCTCCTAACACTCAAAGACGCAAACGCCCATAACATTGGCCAGGGCGCAATGGGAGCGTGAAATCAGGGGGCATCAGATTTATCTTGACGGGTTTCGAGCTGCTGTTTCAGCCCTACGATTTCCTGCTCCCGTTTTTGCACAATATCCACCATTTGGTGAATGGCCCGTGCCAATGCCCCCAATTCATCCGATCTCGCTGCCACCTCCTCAAGGCCCAAATTATCGGCCTTGAAGCTATGGTTTTCCACCGCCGCCACGATCGCCTCCGTGACGTAATAGATATGGGCAAGATCCTCCACACTTTGGTTCTGGCGTTGTTCAAACGCCCCAATCACTTGGTTATAGCGGGTAGCAATATGGCCCACTTCCGTAAACGGTTCCACCGGCACCCGCTGACTCAAGTCACTGGTTCTCGCCTGGTAATCCATCACTTGGAAGAGATCGTAAGTTTCGGTTTTGGCACGGTGCTCCGAGACATTCAGGCCGATCTCCTCTTCCTCTAAAGAAATCCGCAGCGGAAATATCTTATTCACCAGGGTCAGCACCCCCCAAGCTAAGCCAAAAGTCCAGATGGCGGCGACACCAATGCCGAACAGTTGCACCATCACTTGATTACCCCGACTCAGCCCCGTACCAATCAAATCAAGCTGACCAAACAAACCAACACAGAGGGTGCCCCACATGCCAGCGGCCCCATGGACCGGAAAAGCATCCACCGCATCATCAATTTGCCAATGGTCGAGTAACTGTGACGCCGAGAGGGCGATCGCCGCCCCCGTCCCCCCCACAATCACCGCTAACGGCACATTGATCACATGGCAACAGGCCGTGACCGCCACCAAGCCCGCCAAAGACCCATTGATCAACTGCTCCACCTCGACCACCCGATGCTTCAAACTGCTGAGGAGCGCCGCCATAAGCATCCCCGCCACCCCCGCCATTACGGTGTTAATTACAATGCTGGGCACCTGGTCGTTGAGGGCCAAAGTGCTGCCGCCGTTAAAGCCCACCCATCCAAACCAAAGAATCAGCGCCCCCAATACCGAAAAAGGGACATCAGACCCTTGAATCCGGTTGGATTGGCCTTTGGCAGAAAATCGGCCGTGCCGCGCCCCAACCACCAAAACCACCGCCAACCCAAACCAGGCCCCCACACTGTGAACGACCGTTGAGCCCGCAAAGTCTACAAACCCAATATTTTCGAGCCAACCCCCAGCATTACCGGGGGCAATCCCATTCCAACTCCAATGACCAAATAGGGGATAAATGATTCCAGACAGAAAAATAGCTAAGAGGATATAAGCATGAAACTTAAGACGCTCAGCAGCAGCGCCCGAGACAATGGTTGTGGCCGTGCCACAAAACATCATTTGGTAGAGAAAGAACACCACTTGGCCGGGCTCACCATTTAAGGCTGGCGCAAACCCAGTGCTACCCAACCAGCCCGCCTGGGAACTGCCAAACATTAAGGCATAACCAAAGAGCCAGAATAGACCGGCAGAGATACCAAAATCCGCCAGGTTTTTGACGGCGACATTAATACTATTTTTGGAGCGAGTCAACCCTGACTCCAAACACATAAATCCAGCCTGCATCAAAAAGACCAAGCCAGAACAGAGCAAAAGCCAGAGGGTGTCGATCATGAGATTTCTTCAGGAATTAGCTTCATTTTTGGCGTAGCATTTTCAAGGAATCTTGGCTTTTAAGAGAAACTGTTCAGCTCAAGAATCACAGTCTTACCCAATCGTTCAAAGATCCTCAGACATTATTATTTCCAAACTGGATTGATTCCCAATATTTAGCCAATGCCTCAACAAAAGTAGAGAATAAATCACCCACAACCCCGACATCGAAAATGGTTAATCGAGGCTCCTATCCGAACCTTGAATACTTTGCCAGGCATGTGTCTCTTTTACTGTAGATTTCCATGCCAAAGAAGCTCTCTGTTGGTTGATGTAGTACCGCTTGAGGTGATAATGCTCAGCAAACTGAGGTAGTTTATCTTGGTGGCCAATGATCACCAACGTATCCTGTGCATTCAACAATTGCGAGGGCGAGGGGCGAAAAATCAAACGATCGTTCAAGCGGCGCAGGGCAATCACCATAAAAGCGCCTTTGCCGCGTACCTGCATTTCCATCAGCGTTTTGCCAACAAAGGGTGATTGTTCTTTGATTTGGAGCTCTTCCATTTGTACTTCAACATTGGCTAAAAACTCATTCAGGTAGCTCCGCTCATAGGTATTATTCAAAAAGTCCATCCCAGTGGGACGGGTAATCAGGTTTGAAATTTGAATGGCGCTGATGGTGTCAGGTAGCACAATATGATCGGCCCCCGCCAACCGTAATTTCCGTTCTGTGGGGGGCAATTCCCCCCGCGCCAAAATTTTGATTTTGGGATTGAGATCGCGGGCAGTGAGGGTGATAAAAACATTCGTTTTATCATCGGGCAATACCGCAACTAGGGCTTTCGCCTTTTGAATGCCTACTTCCTCCAGGGTGGCTTCATGGGTGCCATCCCCTGGGTAATGCAAATAGCCAGCGGTCTCAGCCACTTCAATGCGCTCCGGCACACTTTCGACAACCACAAATGGTTCGTGGGCGGCATTCAACTGGTCCGCCAGCACCTGTCCCATGCGATCGAATCCACAAATAATCACGTGATCATGCAGATTAGAAATGGTTAATTGCTTACGCTGATTGCTAAAGGCTCGATTAATTTCTCCTTCGGTAACCATCTGTACAAACCCTCCTACGCTGTAAACGGCGGATGTTGTTCCCGCGATAATCACTAGAATCGTAAATATTTTTTGGAAGGGGGTTTCTAGGGGTTTTACTTCGCCATAGCCCACCCCAAAAATCGTGATGACCACCATGTAAATGGCTTCAAGGGGGGTCCACCCAAACCAGACATAGCCCAAGATTGCGGCCAAAACCGTCAACAGAAAAAAAACAACCCCAGTTAAGACACGACGCGCAGAGTCCTGCATGAATTCAGATGCTTATGATTTCAAGCGGTGAGTGAGTCATTTCGGGTAAGCCCTTTAGCCGCCGCAAACCCGATTAGAAAAAGAGCCTAGCAGAGGCTTGTCAGGTTTAGCTCAGCGGCAACCAAATGGGAGGAACGATTTAAGTTCAAAAGCCTAACTCAAGCAAATTATTTTGCCATAATTAACGCAGGGCAAAAGTACTGTCCGACACCATCAGCAGTTTTGAAGGCTGTTTTAAAAGCCTTCCACCCTTGATTTAGCGATAGGGATTATTCAGAATGGGTAACGGTAGCATCCAGGGTTAAGTCGATGTACTGAACGTCTCCAGTCATATCGCATACCGGAATACCCTCTTTTCAAGCCGCCTCTTACAAGGTAGCTAAGCTTTTTCAAAAAATACTTATATCACGACAAAATCAACAGGTGTGATTTTTTTGATGTCACTCAATCCAATAGATAGCACAGCCAAAAATCAGAGTAGGAATACAATTTAGTGAACAAAAAAAAGGGCGTGCGACATATCGCACGCCCTCTGCTCCAGCTACAGCACAACAATCAAATCTGGTTTGGCCTTGCCCCATGGCGGCGATCGCTAGGCAAACTGATGAAGTTCATCTTCCAGTTGACGCAACAAAGAATCGTTACCACGGGAACGGGCAGCCTCGATCCGTTGCTCTAGGGTACGGCGGATATTATTTTGATGAATGCGCGCCGATTCCTGCAAGAGCTGCCGACGGGCTTGGGCCATAGAACCGTCAGTAGAAGCCACTTTCAACCCAACATTACGGACTGATTCAGTGGGTGAAACGGCACCTTGGGTATCCGTTCGATAGGCAGATCCCCTAAACTTCAGCTCTGCCACGGGCTGCGGAAAGGGAATATGTTTAGCGTAGGAAAACCGCAGCGATCGCCCTCGATACTGTCCTAGGATTTCACTTTCGGTCACTTCTAATGCGGGTGGTGTGTAGTCGTACTCGACTCCCCGGTAACACAGTTTCATATCTCGCCTCCGAATCTTAATCACTTAGGTTATGTTCACGACGAAGAGGCGCGTTCCTTCAGGGACTCCCTTACTTCCGTCTCGGCACATGCCGGGATGAACGATTTATTGATTTCTGTATTCAATTTTACTGTTATTCCCTTATGTCAACAACTCATGTGAAATCAAACGTTATCCAAATCGAATGTCTATGCCCCTTCCCCGGTCACATCGGACCTTGCTGATGGTGGGTTGATTGCCCAAAAAGAGATGCAGCCATACCTTGGGGGCAAGGTGTCCTGGGCAAAAGGGGGTAGCCCCGCCTACTACTGACCATTGGCCATGGCCGATCCCCTGGATAAAGAATTATTTCAGCATTCATAACCCATTTCGTTATCGCCTTGGTGACGTTGCTTAGACCACCGCATATTCAGCCAGCATTACGCGCAGGCACAGTTGCCCGTAATGCTGGCTGAGCGAAGTCGTTCGCAACGCACCTCCAACAAAGAAAGCCAGACTGGCCAATGCGATGATGCAAGCCGATTTCTACGGGGGCCTAGTTTCGACTATCCTGAAAGGGGCGCTTAATGGAACTTAACCCCAAGATTTGGAGTGCGTGTGGATGGAGTGCATTATTAACCGCCGGGCTCAGTTTTCGGCCAGTCATCGTTATTGGCTGCCAGAGCTAACGGCAGCCGAAAATCAAGCCCAGTTTGGGCTCTGTGCCCAGGCCCCAGGGCACGGACACAACTATGAGTTATACGTGTCCATGGTGGGGCAGCTAGACCAGTACGGCATGGTCCTGAATCTTTCTGACGTCAAGCAGGTGATTAAGCGAGAGATCACCCAACAACTTGATTTTGCCTATCTTAATCAGGTGTGGCCCGAGTTCCAGACAACCTTGCCCACCACCGAGCACATCGCCCAGACCATTTGGCAGCGCTTAGCGCCCCATCTGCCCCTGGTGAAGGTGCAACTTTTCGAACATCCACAGCTTTGGGCCGAATACACAGGTAATGGTATGGAAGCGTATCTGACAATCAGCACCCACTTTAGCGCCGCCCACCGTTTGGCACTCAATTCCCTCAGTTACGAGGAGAATGTCGAGATCTATGGCAAATGCGCCCGCCCCCATGGCCATGGTCACAATTACCACCTAGAGGTAACGGTGAAGGGTGAGGTTGATGCCCGCACCGGCATAATTGCTGACCTAGGCGATCTGCAAAAGGCCATTGACGCATGGGTTGTGGAACCCTTTGACCACACTTTCTTGAATAAAGACATCCCCTACTTTGCCGAAGTGGTGCCCACTGCCGAGAATATTGCGGTTCATATTCGTGATCTACTGCGGGATCCCATTGCTCAAACTGGCGCAACCCTGCATAAGGTCAAATTAATTGAGAGTCCTAACAACTCAGCAGAGGTCTATTGCCCATCTTTGACGGCACCCGAATCACGCCAAACCCAGCCTGCTTTGGCAACGGTGTAGGCTGTTTCGAGCAAAGGCAGGGTAGTTTACTTTTTGCTCGAAACAAGTCGAAAACCCCTGAGGTTGCGTCAGGGCACACCGCTGTGTACCCCGACCGCATCAAATCACCATGCCAGGATGGTTTGCCCCAAACATGACGCAGCAGGGAAGCCTTATTTTGCCGCGCTGGAGGTGACCAATCGCTTTTTCAATGACTCAGCCCGACGCTTAGCGGTCTTGTTCGTCGGATCTAGGGCCAACGATTGCTCGTAGGCTTCTAAGGCTTGGGGAATCAGTTGCTTCTTTTCGTAGCTGTGCCCGATATTATTCAGGGCGGTTACGTAGTTGGGGTCGAGGTCCAAGGCGTCTTTATAGGTGCGGATCGCTAAGTCGTACTGCTCTTGGGCGAAGTAGGTATAGCCTAGGGCGTTATAGATCAAAGAGGCGTTGTCTACTTCGTCATCGCCTAGGGCCTTGAGGGCTAGTTTTAATTGAGCGGTAGCCTGGTTATACAGCTTCTTATCAAGCATCAGGCTCCCCAGCTCATAATATTCCTGGGCGGTTCCTTTTTCTTTGGAAAGCTTGCTCTGGAGACGACCCAGGGTGCTTTCCACTCGGCGAGTTTTCCAGACCTGACGGAAAATCAGGATGGCTGAAACACTCAGGATGGCGAGCAGGGTGCTCAGGTAGACCAAAAGCAAGTTGCTGTTTTCCATGAATCCTTACTAAATGAAATCCCGGTGGGTCATATGGCACCATCTTGCCATGATCAGGGCAGCCCCCAGTAAGTGATGCGTTCTGCGAGCCAACCACTGGTTTGAAGCTGGGCGATCGCCCCATTCACTTCACGGCGGAGGCTATCGTGTTGGGTGCCCTTGGGGAGCACCACGGCTAGGGGCTCGACGGTGACGAGTTCGGGCAGCAGATGGTAGTTGGGGTGTTCTTGGACCCAACCGGCTAGGACGCTGGCGTTGCCAGCAAAGGCATCGGCCTGATTGATTTCTAGGGTTTCCCACCCCTGCTGGTAGGAAGAGACGCCAAGCAGGGTGGCAAAGGGGAAGAGGTAATGAATGTGGGGTACCGCCTCGGAGCCCTCTAGTAGCGAGATCGCCCCAGCACCCAAACCAGTAATGCTTTGGAGGGCGGGCTGATGGGTAACAAACCCCGTACCGTCGAGATAGTAGGGGGTGCTAAAGGCCACGAGCCGCTGCCGCATGGGGGTGATTGCCACCCCAGCGATCGCCATATCGACATCGCCATTAAAGACCGCTGGCAAGCGCTCCACATTGCTCACCGGTCGCCACTGAATCGCCTCAGGATCACCCAGCAGATCAGTCGCCAATTGCCGAGCCAGATCGATCTCGAGCCCGACGCGCTCACCGTCATCATCAATAAACCCCAGCGGTCGCCAGGTTTCTTTGACCGCGACCACCAGGTGGCCCCGATCTTGAATCGTCTCTAAATCTGCAGACAAGACAACTGGGGACACACCTAAGTGCGCCCCCAGTGCAATGCCAAACCCAACCAGTGCATAACGCATGCCACAGATCCTTGGACAAGGCTGCGCCATCAATCTAAGCCTTGCGGGCCACTTCCACCACTTTGCTAAACCCAGCGGGATCTAAGATCGCCATCTGAGCCAACATTTTGCGGTTAATGTCGATATTGGCTTTCTTGAGTTGACCAATCAGCTTGCTGTAGCTGAGCCCCTCTTGGCGGGCCGCTGCATTGATGCGGGTAATCCACAAACGACGGAAGTCCCGCTTGCGGTTGCGGCGATCGCGGTAGGCATACCGCAATGCCTTCATCACCTGTTGATTGGCAATGCGGAAAAGCTTGGAATGGGAGCCGCGAAACCCCTTGGCCAGCTTGAGAACCTTCTTGCGGCGCTTGCGAGCAACATTGCCGCGTTTAACCCGTGCCATGA
>CAYGVA010000144.1:0-10481 GCA_964353225.1 uncultured Leptolyngbya sp. | reverse complement strand
GGGTCGGGTTAATAGCTGGTTGACTGACAAAATCCTTGAAACGCTCATGCTTTCGGAGGTTGGGTGGAGCGTTAGCGTAACCCAACCTCCGAGAGAAACTTTTGTCAGTCAGGGTTAATAGAGTTCTGAAAGGTCCGTAGAAAAGGCTTTGGGAAAGTGCTGGCATCATCACCCCCAGCGATGGCTAGTACCGTCCTCCAAAATTTAGATGGGGGCGATGAATTGCCGGGATGTCCTCGATAGATCAATCACCGCCCCGTAAGGAATCGTCTCCCGTGGGTTGTAGTTCAACTTGTACCGCAAGCGGGACCTTCTCAACCCTCGTTAAGACCATGGTAAAACTCTTTTCTCTGCGTACCACCGCCCTAGCTACGTTGATGGCCATTCCTATCACCGCCCTCGGCACTGCCGTTGCCCTCGCCGGGGATATTGTCTTTCCCATTGAGAACGGCACTAGCGCTTCAATTATTGAGTTCTATATTTCCCCCGTCGTGTATGACGGCTGGGGAGATAATGTGGTGCCAGCTGGATCATCGCTACCCCCAGGGGGCATCGTTGACATGAGGGTCGAGGATGGCGAAGATTTTTGTCAGTACAACATGTTTGCTGTGTTTGATGATGGCGTGAATGTGGAAAGCCTAGACGTCAACGTCTGTGAGATTGACAGTTGGGTTTATTCCGATAATTAGGGGTTGACGGCATTGGCACAGGGACGGCCTGCTGCCAATGCATCTAAATTTGAAAGGGTGGTTTCAGCAATATTCGTCAGCGCCTCGCGGGTAAAAAACGCTTGGTGGGCGGTGATCACCACATTCGGAAACGATTGCAAGAGCTGAAAGGTATCATCCTGAATGACCGTGTCCGAGAGGTCTTCAAAAAACAGGCTTTCTTCTTCCTCATACACATCCGTGCCGAAATACCCTACCCGCCCTGATTTGAGCGCATTAATGACTGCTGGGGTATCCACTAATCCACCGCGACTGGTATTGATCAACATCGCTCCGGGCTTGAGGTGCTGCAATGACTCGCCATTGATGATGTGATAGGTCGCCGGCAATAACGGACAGTGCAGAGACACCACATCTGACTCCGCCAGCAACTCGGGCAAGGTCACATACTGCACCCCCAACGCTACACAGACCGGATTGGGGCGCACATCATAGGCCAGTAGCTGGCAGCCAAACCCTTGCATGATTTGGGCAAAGCATTGACCGATTTTGCCCGTCCCCACAATGCCGACGGTTTTGCCGTGCAGGTCAAATCCGAGGAGGCCATTGAGGGAGAAATTATCTTCCCGAACTCGGTTATAGGCCCGGTAGAGCTTGCGGTTGAGCATCATGATCAGCCCCACGGCATGTTCGGCCACCGCATAGGGCGAGTAGGCTGGCACCCGCACCACTGTGATGCCGAGTTCCTGAGCTACCGCCAGATCAACATTGTTAAAACCCGCACAGCGCAGGGCGATCGCCCGCGTGCCGGTTGCTGCGATCGCCCGTAGGGTCACTGCATTAAGTTCGTCGTTGATAAAGACACAGATCGCCGCAAACCCCCTGGCCAGGGCGGCAGTTTTAGGGGTCAGGCGCGGTTCAAAAAACACTAGCTCATGGTTGTGAGCTGCATTCGTCTCCTGGAAGACTTTTTTGTCGTAGGGCTTCGTACTAAAAAAGGCAACTTGCATGGCAAAGGTCAATGGATCGGGTGGGACAAGGGCACTCAGTACCCCAGGAGCAGCCAAGGCGAGGACATTGGTGGATCGGCCCCTGCTATCTTGATTTTGATTATTCCTACTGCAATGAGGTTGGTAAAAGGTTAAGGCACCATCGCCGGGGCCGACCCAAAACAGGGGCGATTTGCATCGTTTTCCCCAGGCAATCCGAAAGAAAACCTTGGGGGGATCAAGTTTCCCTAAAAAAGTTGACTAACCTGGTCAAAACTGCACCTGCGGCGCGCCTGCGCTGAGGTCTTTAGAACGATAGAGGCCGTGGCCACGACACAGTGCAAGGATCGTGCAGCCGTTTACGTCGCAATTAAAAGGGAATCGTTAGATATGGCACAGAGTTTTGGGGTAATTGGTCTAGCGGTCATGGGCGAAAACCTGGCCCTAAACGTAGAGCGTAACGGTTTCCCCGTGGCGGTCTACAACCGTTCGCGGGAAAAAACCGATCGCTTCATGGCCGAGCGAGCTGGGGGAAAAAATGTCCAAGCCACATTTTCTCTTGAGGAATTTGTGGGTGCCTTAGAGCGCCCCCGCCGAATTTTAGTCATGGTCAAAGCGGGTGGTCCGGTCGATGCCGTGATTGCCCAGCTTAAGCCCCTATTAGAAGAAGGGGACATGATCATTGATGGGGGCAACTCCCTTTATGACGACACTGAACGACGGGTTAAGGAGCTAGAACCCACGGGTCTGGGGTTCATTGGCATGGGGGTCAGTGGCGGTGAAGAAGGGGCACTCAATGGACCTAGCTTGATGCCTGGGGGCACTCGGGCCGCCTACGGCGAAATTGAACATATTGTCACCAAAATTGCGGCCCAGGTGGATGATGGCCCCTGTGTGACCTACATTGGCCCTGGCGGCGCAGGTCACTACGTCAAGATGGTCCACAATGGCATCGAATATGGCGACATGCAGCTGATTGCCGAAGCCTATGACTTGCTGAAAAATACCTTGGGGTTCAATCAAGCGCAGCTCCATGAGGTCTTTGCCGAATGGAACCTCACCGAGGAACTCGATTCTTTCTTGATCGAGATTACTGCTGACATTTTCACGAATACCGATCCCGACACCAACACGCCTCTAGTTGAGCTAATTGTGGATGCGGCGGGGCAAAAAGGCACCGGTCGCTGGACGGTGATGAGCGCTCTCGAAATGGGGGTGAGCATCCCCACGATTACAGCGGCGGTGAATGCCCGGATCATGTCTTCGATCAAGCCTGAGCGGGTGGCGGCGTCGAAGCAGCTTGCTGGCCCCACCAGCAAATTTAGTGGCGATGCCAAGGCATTTGTGAACAAGATTCGTGATGCCCTGTATTGTTCTAAGATTTGCTCCTATGCCCAAGGCATGGCGCTGATTGGGGCGGCGTCGAAGCAGTTTGATTACGGTATTGATCTGGGTGAAACTGCCCGCATTTGGAAGGGGGGCTGCATTATTCGGGCGCGTTTCTTGAACAAGATTAAGCAAGCCTATGATCAAGACCCCGCCTTGGCGAATCTGCTCTTAGCGCCTGAGTTTAAGCAGACCATTTTGGATCGCCAGGACGCTTGGCGCGAGGTGATTGCCACTGCAGCCACTATCGGTGTGCCGGTTCCCGCCTTTAGCGCGTCACTGGATTACTTCGATAGCTACCGCCGCGATCGCCTGCCCCAAAACCTCACCCAAGCCCAGCGGGACTACTTCGGTGCCCACACCTTTGCTCGGGTCGATAAGGAAGGCATGTTCCACCACGAATGGAGCAAAGCGCCCGCCCGCGTCTAACAATCGCGATCACCCCATGATGTACCCCCGCCCCACGACAAAATGAGGCGGGGACACCTGTTTTGAAGACAAGCAAATTCACGGTCAACTCAACCGTTTATCCACGCTGTTGGTTAATGGGGATCATGATGCAGAATTCTGTTCCTTGCTCTGGGCTAGAGGTGAACTTGAGTTGCCCTCCGTGCTTTTCAGTCACAATCTGATGGCTGATGGACATGCCCAGTCCCGTACCTTTGCCAATGGGTTTCGTGGTAAAGAAGGGATCTAAGATCTTGGCCTGTATCTCTGCTTTGCAGTGGGCCAGCCTTCAGAGATAATGATTGGCGACTTTTCCTTGGCTAAGGGTCAGGATTGTGGCCCTTGGCTAGGCCCACAGCTAGAGACAGCAGCGATCGCCCCCATCACCTCATCTATCAGTTGCCGCGCCACCCGTCCCCGCTGGTCAATGTTATTAATCACCACAGCTACCGCCAACGGTTCGTGATGGGGGGGCGCTAGATAGCCTGATAGGGCAAAGTTGCGGCTCACCGCCCCCGATTTCCCCAAAAACTGTCCCTCAATCGGTGTATCCCGAAAGCGATTGCGCAAGGTGCCATTCTCCCCTGCTACGGCCAAGCTGTTGCGATAAATGTCGCGATAGGGCGAAGCGGCCATTCCCTGCAACACATCCACCAACGCTCGTGGGGTCGCTAGGTTATGGCGAGAGAGACCGGAGCCATCGACGATCACCACTTCATCCAAATCCACACCCAAATCAGCCAGGATGGGTCGGGCATTAGCCAGCGCCGCTGAGGTGGTAGCTTGCCCATCGCTAGACAATAGCCCCAGTTGCTTAAGTAGGGCTTCGGCATAGAGGTTGTTGCTGTCTCGGTTGGCTGGAATCAAGAGATCTTGCAAGGGGGGAGACACGATGTTTGCCCAGGGGATTTCTGATTCATAGGGCGGGGTAGATGTTAAGGCTACGTCATCTACGGTAATGCCCTGCTCTGCCAGCACAGCGCGAAAGGCAGTGAGAAATGATTCCCCTGGGTTGGGGACGGCGATCGCGGCGGTTTCCGGCTCCGAACCGGCAATCAGCTGACCGGATACGCGCAAAATCGGCCCGCTCAGATGGCGACCCACGGTGACATACTCGGCTTCCCCTGGAGCCACCGTGATCGACTGATTTTCCACCTGCCAATGGGCGGCCAAGGCGGGCTGATCCCATTCCACCCGCAAAGGTTGGCCAATGGTTTGGGGAAATAGGGTCAACCCCAGGGTGTTGCCGTTCAAAATCAGGCTGTTGACCGGTGCGCCGTAACCCGCCTGCACGTCTTCCCATTCCCAATTGGGGTGCGTTGGGTCACCGGTAAAGGCGGACTCGTCACCAAGCAATTGGCCCACTTGCCGGATGCCCTGCTGGTGAAGCTGCTGGTGAAGCTGCTGGGCCAGGGCGGTGAGATCGGCGGTATCAAAGCTGGGATTCCCTTGCCCGACAATGCGCAGGGTGGTCAGGCCAACTGCATTGGTGCTGCCATAGATTCGGGTGGGAATGCGATAGTCCGGCCCCAGCCCAGTTAACACGGCGGCGGTGCTAAAGAGCTTGATATTGGAGGCGGGTAAAAAGAAGCGATCGCCCTGTCGGCTGTACACCACCTCCCCGGCCAAGGTTTCCACCTGTACCCCAAGGCGGGCATGGTTGAGTTCAGGTCGATCGGCAATGGCCTCCACCCTGGCCGATAGGTCTGCCGGGCATAGGGCAAGGGCTGGAGCGGCAGGGAGTAGGCAGGGCGCGGCTAGGATGGCGCGGCCCCATCCCCACCCTTGTGAAAACCAAGACAGACCGAAACGGGAGAAGGACATGACTCACATTTTGTAACTGTTGAGCGATCGCTGCCGATAAAACTGTTTCCGCCATGGCGTTTGGCGGTATCCTTGCGGAGAATTCCAACGGACAGAAAGCAACTGCATCCAGGGTATGGCACAGATTTTTATTTCAGCAGGTCATGGGGGCACCGAGAATGGGGTGCTCGATCCCGGCTTTAACACCGGCAACACTACCGAAGCGGCTGAGATGATCCGCATTCGTGATCTGGTGGTGCCCGAACTGCGATCGCGCGGCCTCAACGTATTGTCCGTCCCTGACGACCTCAGTTCCGCCCAATCTATCAACTGGATTAACGCCCGCTGTCGCATTGAGGATGTTGCCCTAGAAATCCATGGGGGGGCCAGCAATACCCCCGCTGCCCGAGGGGCCAGCGTGTTTTACATCGCCAATAACAACACCCGAAAAACCCACGCCGAGGTGCTGTTGTTGGCCCTATTGCGGCGGGTGCCCCAACTGCCCAGCCGGGGCGCGCGCCCCGACACCACCACCGGCGTTGGCAGCCTGACCTTTATTCGTCAGATTAACTGCGCCTCGCTGCTGATGGAGGTGGCCTACCTCTCTAACCCCGATGATCTCGGCCTATTGCAAAACCGCCGTCGGGACCTGGCCCTCGGCATTGCCGACGGCACCGCCTCTTGGAGCCGAGCTGTCTCTGGGGATGGCCCGAGTAATCAACTCTTTCCAGAAATTAACATCAGCATCAATGGTGGTCTCTATGACGAAAAAGGGGTGGTCATTAGCGGCAACTCCTACATTCCGATTGATCTAGTAGATCAGCTGGACATAGACCTCTCCGATGCGCCGGAAGTGCGGCGGGTACGCTATCGAAATGTGGTCTACATCAAGGCGGTAGATCTGCGGGACTACAATATCTCTGTTGGTTGGGACGCCACCACCCGCACCGTTACCCTCAAGTCCCAAAATTCGCTGTTGATCTGTTCGGGTCATCTGGATCGAATCATGGGCAAGGGCAACACCTCTGATGTGCAAATGCTGATGTTCCTTAAAGCCAACAATGAGAGCGCCATAGACCGCTATAAGGATTTGCCTCGGTTTTACCGAGAAGAGGCGGCGATCGAAGGGGTTAACCACGACATTGCCTTTTGCCAAATGACCGTGGAAACGGAGTTTTTGCGGTTTGGCGGCAATCTCCAGGTCGATGACAACAACTTTGGCGGCATCGGCGCGGTGGGCGGCGGCGATGGGGGCGCTAGCTTCCGCGATCCCCGCATTGGGGTGCGGGCTCAAATTCAGCATCTTAAGGCCTATGCCAGCACCGAACCCATTGTCCAAGAGCTAGTGGACCCCCGGTTTCGATTTGTGCGGCGTGGCATCGCACCGCTGCTGGGTCAACTCAGTGGTCGCTGGGATGCAGACGCTCGCTATGGAGACCGGATAATGGCCGTGCTGCGGCGGCTCTACGAATCGGCGGGTATCCTTTGAACCCAACCAATTTCAATGTTATTTTCGGAAAAGTCTCGGCGCGAATGAACAACTTAAGCGGTATGACCGTCTCTCAAGAGGATGCGGGAATCACCGTCAATCGTTTTGACAAACGTACCCAGACGAGTGGGTTACAGGATCTCGATTTAACACAGCCCTAGATCATCCTTTTTCCTATGACAGCAGCAACCCTTTCCCCCATTTCCAGTTGGTTCCTCCGATTCCAGCCTGCCTTACCTCAGGGGCGATTTCGCTGGCCAGGGCTGGGGCTATTGGTGTGGTTGTTGGTGTGCTTGCCCGCCAGTGCCTTAGAACTGCGGGTGGCTATCCAGGATGGAGTTAACCAAATTACCGTGGGGACCTCCTCCAATGGGGTGGTCAAAAGTGCAGCGGGGCAACCGGTGCAGCAAACTGCGGCAGGCCAAGCGCTGACCCTGACCGCTGAAGGGGCTCAAGTGCAGGTGGGAGATTGGCGGGGCAATGGCTTTTGGGTTGAACCGGGCGGTGATGGCTATGTGTTTGTGGGCGATCGCTGGTACCGTGGTCGGGTCTTTTTACTACCTCACAATGGCAGCGTGTTGGCCGTCAACTACGTGGATTTAGAGGAGTATCTCTACAGTGTTGTCGGCAGCGAGATGCCTACCAGTTGGCCTATTGAGGCGCTTAAAGCCCAAGCGGTAGCGGCCCGCACCTTCGTGCTCTACCGACGGCAAGGGGGCAATAATCCCCACTTTGATGTGGGCAGCACCACCGCTGCCCAGGTCTATCGCGGCCTAGAGGCGGAGGCCGCCAGCACCCGTACCGCCGTGGATGGCACCCGTGGTCAGGTGTTGACCTACAATGGTCAATTTATTTTGGCGGCCTTTCATTCAGCGTCGGGAGGGCACACCGAAAATGTTGAAGACATCTGGAGTCAACCGCTGCCCTACCTGCGGGCGGTGCAAGATTATGATGTGGGTAGCCCAGTCTATCAATGGACTGAAACCGTTTCTCAACAGGCATTGCAAGCCCAGGTGCCCGGTATTGGCGACTTAGTTCAGGCCACGCCCCTACGCACCACGGCTCGGGGGCGGGTCGTCGAAATGCGCCTAGAGGGAGAAGCGGGCGCAGTTACCCTCAGCGGCAATGACCTACGGCGGTTATTTCGGCTGCGCAGTACCCTGTTTTCCGTAGCGGTAGCAGGAAATCAAATTCAGATTACGGGTCGAGGTTTTGGCCATGGGGTGGGGTTAAGCCAGTGGGGAGCCCACAATTTGGCTCAACAGGGCAGTAGCTATTTACAGATTTTGGGGCACTACTACCAGGGGGCGCAGCTTTCACAGTTACCGTAATTTGGCCCGACAAAGCATGGGCGGTCTACGGCCCAGCAATCTTTTGCAGCCGCGCTGCTAAACGGCCTATCAGGCCCTGTTTTCTTAAGGCGTGACGACCTAGGGTGTGCATGCATCCATGCTTCTCGGTCAATGACCTGTCTCCATCCCATTTGTGTTTGGGTAAATGGGATGGAGACAATCCTAGCGCCGCCATGCCCGTAGGGCCTGACTGACTGAAAAAAGGTTCTCTTGTAGGTTGGGTGAAACAGAGTGAAACCCAACACCCGCAACGGCTTCGTTGGGTTACGCTAACGCTCCACCCAACCTACGAAAGCAAGAGCGTTTCAAGGGTTTTGTCAGTCAACCAGCCGTAGGGCTATTGAAGATAGCGATCATTGCAGATCTCCGAAATACTCTTGTCCAGAGGATTTGAGTCTCTCACCCCCTCAACAGGACAGCGTCGATAATGGACTTGATAACAGGTGTAACGTTGGCTTGCTCCCAGTGGACAACAGCATTATGCACTGAATGTTAATTCTCCTTGGGCTTCAGGGAAAACATGAGGTATGTCCACTCGAAAATGAGCCAGCCCTCATCAGTCCGAAGTTCATTCAAGCAAAGTCTTCACGCCGAACCGTTCAAGAAATTAGTTGACTTAAATGCCTAAAGATCTAAATCAACCTAATCTTTCACCAGATAATTTCTCCAATCCACAAAAATTTGCATCTACTCAGCAGCATCTCTGGATGCCAGTAGTGCTGACTTTTGCCGTTGGAATAATTTTGTTCTGGGGATTAGGCGATCGCAGCCTTTCGGACTGGGATGAAGCCATATATGCACAGATTTCCAAGGAAGTCATCAAAAGTGGACAATGGCTCACGCTTCACTGGGGGTATCAAAATTGGTTTCACAAACCACCTCTGTTTATGTGGTTAACCTCGCTAACCTATTATTTCTTTGGTATTAGTGAATCGAGTGCACGAGCAGTATCAGCAGCAGCAGGAACTGGACTAGCGCTGCTGACCTATCTGATTGCGACTAAGCTTTATGATCGAGCCGCAGGTTTTCTTGCCGTTATAGTTCTACTAACCTCATATGCCTTTACTTTCTTTTCACGATTTGGAACAACAGATATAACCTTGACATTTTGTATATATGTTGCCTTTTACCTGTATAGCCAAGCAATAGCCGACAAAAAATGGGCTTGGTATTGGGTATGGCTAGCAATTAGTCTTGCTGTTTTGGTTAAGGGAATTGCAGCTTTTGTACTTCCAATATCGATAGTGATTGCACTCTTTGTAAAAAGGAGATTTTGGCAGACCTTAAAGCTCAAACAATTTTGGCTTGGTTTTTTGTTGGCATCCTTAATTGTTTTGCCATGGCATATCTTTATGATCGTCAGTCATGGTCAAGAGTTTATAAATAATTATCTTTTGTACCATGTTCTTGAGCGGGCTACGAATAGTATTGAGGGGCATGAAGGGGGTGCTTTTTTCTATTTAAATATAATTCAGACGCAGTTTTTCCCGTGGTTCTTACTACTTCCTGTTGCCCTTTGGGGACTAGGGAAAAAGCTAAGGCAGGATGCCTCAGGATTAGCTCAAATCTTACTCGTACTGGTTTCTGTAGTATTGCTAGGCTACAGCTTAGCTAGCACCAAACTGGCCTGGTACATTATTCCGATATATCCATCTCTAGCGATTTGGGTTGGTGGTCTATTAAGCCAAGTTTTTAAAGTTATTCGTCCCATCGGTTTTTGGGGGCTGGTTATAGCGAGCTTGGCAGCGTCAATAATGTTTCCAAGCAAAATCGCATTCCTTAGTCCATTTATGCAGAATATGGCAGTGGTCTTTTTGAGTTCCACTGTTGTCATCGGCCTAGCTGTGCAAATGCGATGGAAGTCTACATATAAAATAATTTCCCTTGGGCTTACCCTACTGCTCATTACTGCAGGGCTGCGCGAAGTTCGCGGACTTTACTACGGTCATGGGTTTCGGCCTGAGGCTAAATTAGCCCAAATCGCCAGTCAGCCATACAGCCCAGAAAATTCACCGATTGTAGTCGTCAAGATCGCTGAACCTATTTACGTTCCGGCAATATTGTTTTATAGCAATCGGCCTGTGTCTTGGGTTCGGGAAATAGATGAGTTAAATAAATTAGAACTAAGCAAAGATCAAGATATCATCTTAGCAAAGGCAGATATAGGCATACTGCCGAATCAATACAGCATAGATATTTTTGAAGAAGCTGGTGAGTTTGCTTACGGGAAAATATATCACCAAAATTGAGAAGCCCTGTCGCATCTTTTGTTGTCTTGATTTTTGCGAGGAGTTAAACCAAGTCCATGTTGAGAACCGTAGTTCTGCCCCTCACCCCCAGCCCCTCT
>CAYGVA010000143.1:0-10757 GCA_964353225.1 uncultured Leptolyngbya sp. | reverse complement strand
ACTCCACCATGGAAGAGCAGGTTTACCTGGTGCAAAAGTGGAATGAGTTTATCGCGGCTTAAAGCGGCATCTCTGCATCCTCACCCCTCTTCGGAGGGGTGCCCGTAGGGCGGGGTGGGTTTTTAACCCGTTTGAACCCACCCCCAACCCCTCCCAAGAGGGGAACAAAATCCTGAACTTCCCCGATTAGAACGTCATGGATAGCACCTGGAAATCCCTCAGAACCTACCTGCTCGTCACCCCTCAAACGCTGGTGTTGCTGGCGTTTTTGGTGCTGCCCATTGCCATGATTGGGATCGTGAGCTTTTGGCAGTTCAATGGCTATGCCATGATTCCGGCCTTTAGCTGGGAGAACTATGCGGGCATTTTTAGCTCCCAGGTCACCGTCGCCACCTATCTGAATACCTTTAAATATGTGGTGCTGGTGTGGACGTTTTGCTTGGCGATCGCCTTTCCCGTCGCCTATTTCCTCGCCTTCCATATTGAGAGTCAGAGCCGACGCATTATTCTGTTTTTGGTTTGCACGATTCCCTTCTGGACCTCCAATATCATTCGGATGATTTCCTGGATTCCGGTATTGGGGAAAGAAGGGCTGGTCAACCAGGCGTTAATGGGGCTGCACCTGACCAATCAGCCGGTGGAGTGGTTACTTTATTCCGACTTTGCGATTGTGTTGGGGATGGTGCACCTCTACAACTTTTTTATGATCGCCCCGATTTTTAATAGCCTGATGCGCATCGATCGCGATCTCATTACCGCAGCGGTGGATATGGGGGCGTCGGGGTTTCAGGTTTTAAAGGAAATCATTCTGCCGTTGACGGCCCCTGGGATGGCGATCGGCTCCATCTTTGTGGTCACCTTGACCATGGGCGACTATTTGACGGTGCGCCTCATGGGGGGCGGTCAGGCGGCGTCGGTGGGCAAGCTAATTAATACGCAAATTGGCAGTTTGCAATATCCCCTGGCGGCGGCCAATGCCGTGCTGCTATTAGCAGTCACCCTGGTGGTGGTGGTGGGGATTTTGCGGGTCGTTGATATCCGCAAAGAACTTTAAGCGGGCTACGCCCAGAATGATTACCCTTACGGGATGACGTAACGAGTCTTCTGGGTGACACTAATCGATTTAAACCATCCCAACCTGACAGTGGCTGATATCGGCGAGAGGGCCTTGATTCAGCGCCTCCAGCCCTTTTGTGCCGTTGACCTGATCGGCGATGATGCCGCCGTGTTGCCCGCTAATGCTGCTGCCCTGGTGGTGACCACCGATGTGCTGGTGGACGGAGTGCATTTTAGCGATCGCACCACCCCCCCCGAATCTGTGGGTTGGCGGGCGGTTGCAGCCAATCTTTCTGACCTTGCCGCGATGGGGGCCAGCCCAGTCGGCATTACCGTGGGTCTCGGCCTGCCAGGGACGGTGCCCGTCACCTGGGTTGAAGCAGTTTACCGGGGCATGGCAACCTGTTTGCAAACCTACGGTGGCGTGATTTTAGGCGGGGATGTGGTGCGATCTCCCCAGGCCAGTTTAGCCATTACCGCCCTGGGGCGGGTTGTCCCCGGCCAAGCCTTTTATCGCTACGGGGCTCAGGTGGCGGATGTGATTTTGGTCACGGGGGTTCACGGTGCGTCCAAGGCGGGGCTAGAGCTCCTGCTCAATGCTGACCTCGGTGAGGGTTTTTCTTCCCAGGCCCGCACGGGGTTTATCCAAGCCCATCAGCACCCCCGGCCTCGATTTGATGCGGTAGAGGCCCTGCGTCAGATTTTGAACGATCACCCCACGGTCACGGTGGGGGCGACCGATAGCAGTGACGGTTTGGCCAATGCCGTGTTGCACCTCTGTCAGGCCAGCGGTGTCGGGGCACGATTGGTGCGATCTCAATTGCCTTATCCCCCTGAGTTAGTTGCTGGGGTCGGGGCCGCCACCGCTGAACGCTGGCTCCTCTATGGGGGCGAAGACTTTGAGCTGGTGCTGTGTGTGCCGGGGGCGATTGCCCAGTCCCTATTACACCGCTTGGGACCCGCCGCCGCGATCGTGGGTACCATCCAGGCTGAGCCGGGGGTATATTTAGTCGATACCCCAGGGGCAATCACCGGTATTCCCTTGGGCTGGGATGACTGCTTTCAGCATTTTGCGCAGGCTCTGCATCATCCATGACTTTGCCCCACAACCCTTGGGGGGCGCAATTCACCCTTTTGCTTCAGCACTGTTGTATCGGCCACGGCCTTTTAACCGTTTGGGAGGCCAAACCGCCCCAATCGCGTCGCTGATGGGGTTAACCCCAAATGTTTCTGTCCCTGGCTGATAGGGGTAATCAGAGGAGGGACTACTATATATATCTGAGGCATTGGCGACCATGGCGTGCCCGTTGCTACCTCGATTGAGATCGGGGCAAGTTATGGTCCCTTAGGTGACTGCATAAAAGGAGAGACCAAACGGATGGGAAAAGTTGTCGGCATCGACCTAGGTACAACCAACTCGGTCGTCGCTGTCATGGAAGGCGGCAAACCCGTGGTCATTGCCAACGTCGAAGGCATGCGCACCACCCCATCCGTGGTGGCGTTTAGCAAAGATGGCGAACGGCTGGTGGGGCAGATGGCCCGACGGCAGACGGTCTTAAATCCCCAAAACACCTTTTATGGGGTGAAGCGCTTTATGGGGCGCAAATATGCCGAATTAAGTGCCGAATCAAAACGGGTTCCTTACACCATTCGTCGCGATGAAGCTGCGAATGTGCGGATTAAATGCCCCCGTCTAGAAAAAGAATTTGCCCCTGAAGAAGTTTCTGCCATGGTGCTGCGGAAATTAGTAGATGAGGCCAACCGCTATTTAGGGCAAACGATTACCAGCGCGGTCATTACGGTGCCCGCCTACTTTAATGACGCCCAGCGCCAAGCTACCCGCAATGCCGGACGAATCGCGGGGCTAGAGGTGAAGCGCATCCTGAATGAGCCCACCGCTGCGGCCTTGGCCTATGGGCTCGATCAGGACTATAACCAAACCATCCTGGTCTTTGACCTGGGGGGCGGCACCTTTGATGTGTCGGTGTTGGATGTCGGTGATGGGGTCTTTGAAGTCAGGGCCACCGCTGGGGATACCCAGTTGGGGGGCACCAATTTTGATGCCAAGATTGTGGACTGGTTGGCGGATCAGTTTTTGGAAGCGGAGGGCATCGATCTGCGCCGCGATCGCCAATCCCTCCAGCGGTTAATGGAAGCGGCAGAAAAAGCCAAAATTGAGCTATCGGGGGTGGCCACCACCGACATTAACCTGCCCTTTATTACCGCCACCGCCGATGGCCCCAAGCATTTAGAAACTCAGCTCACCCGATCTGAATTTGAAGGACTCTGTGGGGATCTGCTCAGCCGTCTGCGTGGCCCCCTTAAGCAGGCCCTCAACGATGCCAACCTCGGACCAGACCGAATCGATGAAGTGGTGCTGGTGGGCGGGTCTAGCCGTATGCCCATGGTGCAGGAATTGGTGCGATCGCTGATTCGCCGGGAACCCAACCAAAACGTCAACCCCGATGAGGTTGTCGCGGTGGGGGCTGCCATCCAAGCGGGGATTCTGAACCAAGAATTGCAGGATATATTGCTGCTGGATGTGACGCCTTTGTCCCTCGGCCTCGAAACCATCGGCGGGGTGATGAAAAAGGTGATTCCCCGCAACACCACCATTCCGGTGCGGCGATCGGACATTTTTTCCACCTCCGAAAATAACCAGACCATGGTCGAGGTCCATGCCCTGCAAGGGGAGCGGGAAATGGTCAATGACAACAAATCCCTAGGGCGCTTTAAGTTGATGGGCATTCCCCCTGCCCCCCGAGGGGTGCCCCAGGTGCAGGTGTCCTTTGACATCGACGCCAACGGCATTTTGCAAGTCTCTGCCATGGATCGCACCACGGGGCGGGAGCAAAGCCTGACCATTCAAGGCACCTCTACCCTGGCGGAGGAAGAGGTTGAAAAGATGATTCTGGAGGCAGAAGAATTTGCCGACAGTGATCGCCTCCAACGCGACCGGGTCGAAAAACGCAACCGGGCCGAAGCGCTGACCTACCAAGCTGAACGGGTATTGCGGGAAGTAGTGCTCGATTTTGGTATGCAATTTGCCCGTGATCGCCGCCGTCGTATTGAACGACTGATTCAAGAACTGCGCGAATGTCTCGCCCAGGGCGATGAGCGGGGCATCGACCTTACCCAGGTGGAACTTCAGGACGAAGTCTACGAGCTCAACCGCGAAGCTTACACCTACGACGACCCTGAGGAAGATGACTTCTTAGGCCAAATTGGGGGCACCCTCAAGCGCACCTTTTCTGGCGGTAAAGATAGCGGCGATCGCTATGAAGACAGTTGGAACCGTCGCTCTGCTTGGGAAGATGGAGCCTGGGACTACGACGCCCCCAGGGGCGGGGTTGGGGCTCGTGGTGATTACCGCGATAGCTATGGCCGGGATGATCGGGATGATTACCGGGCTGGGGCCAGGGACAGCTACGCCAGTCGTGATGATCGGGCTAACTATCGGGATAGCTTTCGGGAAAACGATGGGCCAAGCCCCCGCTACCGTGACGACCCCTACGGTAGCCCTCGGCCCGTAGATGATGCCTATGAACGATCACCCAGCTATCGAGGCGAGCCTAACCGACCCTACGATCAACCCCCCAGCTACCGCGATCAACCCCGACCTGCGGATTATCGAGGCTCAGAGCCTTATCAACAGAACCCTTCTGAACGGGATGCCTACGGCAGTGGTCCGCCCAATCAGGGCCGAGGCTATCCCCCAGATCGCAATTCGATGCCAGATCAAGCCTATGGTCGCGGGGGCGATCGCCCCTATGACCCGCCTTCTAGGGAGGTGAGGGATGCCTATGGGGCCGAACGGCGGCCAAGTGCTCCGCGCCGGGAGCCTGCCTATGGCGCACCAACGAATCGTGACGAGGGTTATGGCCCAGACCAAAACCTGTGGGATGAGCCCTCCCCTCGGAACCGTCCTGATCCCTATGGCAGCCGCCCCCCTGCGGAGGGTCCCCTAGAACCTCGGCCTCGGTCACCGCAAGCGAGCGATCGCCGCGATCCCCGTCGCCCCAACGGGAATCCCCGTGAGCAGCGAAACCGCCCCAGCAACGGCTATAACGGCAACTATGATGACTGGGGCGATGAGGACGAGTGGCTATAAGCCCCTAATTCCCGTTGCCAGTTGGATACCGCATTAGCGGCACCCAACTGGCAACCTCCCCCTTTGACGCTCTACTCTTTCAACACCACACGTTGGGTGGGTCAGCACCGAGGCGATGCAAAATTTTCGGAACTACTTTGAGTTACTAGAGGTTGCTCAATCCGCCTCAGCGGCAGATATCAAACGGGCTTATCGCCAGATGGCCCGCAAATATCACCCCGATTTAAACCCCGGCAACAAAGAGGCCGAGGAGCGGTTTAAGCTCCTGGGGGAAGCTTACGAGGTCCTTTCTAACCCTGAAAAGCGTACCCAATACGAGGACTACAGCCGCTTTTGGAAGCAAAAAGGCTTTTGGGATAAAGGGGGGGCCGGGAGGCGGTTTAACCTGGGCAAGGTGGACTTCAGTGAGTTTGGCGACTTTAATCGGTTTGTCGATCAACTCTTGAACCGCCGTGACCCCCCTCGACCAACCCCAGACTATCGCCCTGAATCCGAACCCCGTACGCCAGAACCCCAACCCCACCGCCGCCCTCGCCGTAGCCCTAATGCCGATGCCTCGGCCTCACGGACAGCACCACGGGCGGCGTCACGGGTTGCGAATCGTCGCGATGCCGAGGCCCATCTCACCGTCCCCCTAGAGCGAGCCTATGCCGGCGGGCAAGAGCGGGTCCGCCTCGAAGATGGCCGCTCCCTGGAGGTCAACATGCCCGCTGGGATGGTAACGGGGCAGCGGATTCGCCTCAAGGGGCAGGGCATCGGCGGCGGCAACCTTTACTTGCGCATCGAAGTTGAACCCCATTCGTTTTTCACGGTATCTGGCAATGACATTATTTGCCGGGTGCCCATTACCCCCAGCGAAGCCGCCTTGGGGGGCACCATAGAAGTCCCGACCCTAGATGGGCTCGTGCGCATGACCATTCCAGCCGGGGTGCAGTCGGGTAAACGATTGCGATTAGCCCAGAAGGGCTATCCCACGGGCCGCGATCAGCAAGGGGACCAGATTGTTGAACTAGAGGTGGTGGTGCCGACGGTGCTGAGCGATCGCGAGCGCGCCTTGTATGCCGAACTCCATGAGCTGTCTAGCTTTGCCCCCCGTGCCAACTTAATTTAATGGCAGCTCAAATCAAGGGGGATAGGTTGCCAGTTCAGAACCCTGGCGAGTTAACCCTTCCTTAAAGCATGGAACATTTCTTAAGATAAGAAGACTCGTTCTCCCCTGGGCACCTCCCTATATTGATGACCACCCACATTACCCAGGCTAAAACACCCTTTGCGGCCCTTATTCTCATTTCCCCCTTCTTCTTCTGGGGAACCGCCATGGTGGCGATGAAGGGGGTGATTCCAGAAACGGAGCCCTTCTTTTTGGCCGGGTTGCGCCTGCTGCCCGCTGGGTTCCTGGTCTTACTGGCTGCGAAAGTGATGGGCCGCGATGCCTCCATCTCCTGGCTGGGGTGGGCCTGGATTAGCCTGTTTGCCCTGGTGGACGGCACCCTGTTCCAGGGCTTTTTAGCCCAGGGACTGACGCGCACTGGGGCAGGCTTAGGCTCCGTCATGATTGACTCCCAACCCCTCGCCGTGGCATTGATGGCCCGATGGCTCTTTGCCGAAAAAATTGGCCCCCTAGGCTGGCTCGGGCTCGCTGTTGGCCTCACCGGCATCAGCTTACTTGGTCTCCCCGATGATTGGATTACCGCTTTCTTTCAAGGGCAGGTCAACTGGCAGGATTTGCCCGCTGATGGGGTAGCTTTCGGCAAGCTTCTATTTGACCAAGGGGAGTGGTTAATGTTGTTGGCGGCCCTGTCGATGGCCGTGGGGACTATCCTCATTCGCTATGTGGCGCGCCATGTTGATCCAGTGGTTGCCACTGGGTGGCACATGGTGCTGGGGGGCATTCCCCTGTTGGTGCTCTCCGGCCTCTACGAGTCCCAGCCTTGGCAAGGGGTTGATGGGTATGGCTGGGGGGCGATCGCCTATGCCACGATTTTAGGGAGTGCTTTGGCCTACGGCGTGTTTTTCTACTTGGCAGCGAAGGGAAACCTAACCAGCCTCAGCGCCCTCACCTTCCTGACTCCTGTTTTTGCCCTCACCTTCGGGAATCTTTTCCTGGGTGAAATTCTTAGCCCCTTGCAATGGCTAGGGGTCAGCCTCACCCTGGTCAGTATTTATCTGATTAACCAGCGAGATGTGCTGATGAACCGTTTCAAACATGACTGGCAAACGGATATTGGCCTTGCCGCAGACTCTGAACTAGAAGCCGATCCCTAGATGATGCCAAGCCAAACGCTACCGGCCCAAGTGAACTTCAGGAGCAGGGCTGTTTTATCGTCACGAAAAAACGCCATGCTGGTTTTTTCGTCACTGATAGGGCGAAGTCCCCTAAAGCCTTCGACATGGATTCACTGACCGCCCCTAATTATGCGACGCTGGGGCGGTCATGCGGCAGAATAATGCGTTTTGCCGACCCTGTACGCTTGACGAAACCGATTACCTGGGTGTATTCACATTTGGGAGCCCCTTTGCTCCAACTGTTGCGAGTAGTTTGAGCAGTCGTGACCACGAAATGCTAAGTAGCATTATGAGAGAAGAGTTTCATGCTCTCCTCAATAATCATGGGATATTTAGAACGACAGAATGGGGATTTCAGGAATTTCCTCTCGCCCTACAAAAGGCTGAAATGCTTTGGCTGAAAAGTTTTCAACCTTAATTCCTGAGTGTCACACCTCGGAGTGCAGAAAGTGGGGTAAATCCACGTAATCTCCCTAATGTTCAGTCAATTATTTATTGACGGGTAGAACTAGCTCAAAATTGTTTTCTAGAGACAAGTCAAGAAAAACTTACCCGTTATTACTTTCGTGACTAAGTACTAGGTCAGTGAGGATGTGTCACTTTTGACGGATTCAAGCCCCCATTCACTATAATCATCCGTCAAAAGTGACGTACAGCACCCCAATTTCTCGGAGGTATACGTCACAAATGGGATATAAGCTCTGTTAATAGGATGTCATCACCTAAAAGTGACGGGTGCTATCCGAAAGTGGGGATAATATCCGTCACTTTTGACGCTGAATCTTCAGGGCACATGCATACAAGCCACACATGATTGAATCGATCACCATCGCAAACGTCGCGACCTATGCCACCACGCCAGAAAAAATGGCTAACCTGTCTCAGTTGAATTTTCTCTTCGGCTCCAACGGCACGGGGAAGACCACGATCAGCCGTGTAATCGCAGATCCAACCGCATCCGGCTTTTCGCAATGTAACGTGACCTGGAAAGGTGGCGTTACATTGCAGCCGATGGTTTATAACCGTGATTTCGTGGACTTGAATTTCAACCAATCTACGGAATTGAAAGGCGTTTTCACATTGGGCGAGAGACAAGTTGATACTCTTGCCAAGATTGCTGCGGCAAAAAAAGAATTTGACAAGCTGAGTACAAAAATCGAAACCCTTAATCAAGGGTTGCAAGGCAAGAAGAAAGAACTGGCAAATCTCGAAGATGAATTGGGAAAAAAATGCTGGTCGCAAAAGCAAAAGCACGATGAGAAGCTTCAAGGCGCTTTCACGGGTTGTCGGAGCAGCGCAAAAAAATTCAGAGAAAAAGTGTGTCAAGAGCAGGCATCTAATACTGCCGCTCTAAAGACACAGGCGGACTTGGAGCATAGGGCTGAGAGTTTGTTTGGTACGACTCCTACAGCCGAATCTGCTATTGCAGAGATCGATACCACCAAGCTTATCGCCCATGAAGCCAACCCAATTCTGAAGAAGCGGGTTATCGGTAAGGAAGATGTCGATATCGCTGCGATGATCACGAAACTTAGCAACAGCGACTGGGTTCGTAAAGGCCGAGAATTCTATGATGTGAACGACGGAACGTGTCCATTTTGTCAACAGAGTACAACCGAGGCGTTTGCCCAAAGTTTGAACGAGTATTTTGACGAAACCTTTATAACGGATAGCAGGGCAATCGATGAGCTCGCCACCGGTTATGCAGCAGATGCGGTCCGACTTCAGCAAGAACTCGCAGATATCATCGCGACTCCGTCTCAGTTTCTTGATGTCGAGAAGCTGAAGGCAAAAAAGGAACTGTTAGACACAAAGATCACGCTTAATAATCAGCACCTTGTAGAGAAGAAGAAGGAGACAAGTCAGGTCATTGATCTAGAACCCGTAGGCAATGTTGCCATAGCGATAAAAGGTCTGATTGACGCCGCCAACACTCAAGTTGCAGAACATAATAAGATGCTCGATAACCTTGAGTCTGAGCGCACGACCTTGACCGCACAGGTTTGGAGGTTCGTGCTTGAGGAACTCAAGACCGAACTAGCCCTCTTCGAGGAGAAGAAAGATGGTTTGGAAAAAGCCATCGCCTCCATGACGACAAAGCTCGAAACTACTAATACTGATAAGGAAAAGAAAGAAGTCGAGATTCGGAACCTGGAGAAACAGGCGACGAGTGTGGAGCCCACAATTGACGGGATCAATCAATTGCTAACCTCCTTAGGCTTCCAAGGCTTCCAACTCGCCAAGGCGGCGAGTGGAAAATCCTACAAACTAGTACGGCCCGATGGCACTGATGCCAAGGCAACATTGAGCGAAGGCGAAAAAACATTCGTCACATTCCTCTACTTCTACCACCTACTGAAAGGCAGCGAGTCCGATAGCGGGATGACGACGGACCGAATTGTTGTTTTTGACGACCCAGTTTCCAGCCTTGACAGCGACATTCTCTTTATCGTCAGCAGCCTTATCAAGGGCCTTTTCGATGAAGTCCGAGTCGGGACTGGTCATATTAAGCAAATGTTCGTCCTGACACACAACGTATATTTCTACAAAGAGGTCACCTACAATTCCAAGCGCAGTAAAGACGACGCGATGAATGAAGAGACATTCTGGATTGTTAGGAAGTCGGGGCTGGTATCAAAGATCAATCACTACCCCAAAAATCCCATCAAGACCTCATACGAGCTGCTTTGGGAAGAAGTTCGGGAACCAGACAGGTCGAACTTACAGATTCAGAATACTTTGCGACGTATCCTCGAAAACTATTTCAAGATTCTAGGTGGTATCGAGTTTAACGAGTTGTGTGCGCTATTTGATGGAAGGGAGAAGGTAATCTGTAAGTCCCTTTGCTCTTGGATGCATGATGGTTCACACTCTGCGCACGATGACCTCTATGTCTCAATTGATGACTCGATGGTGGAAAATTACCTGAAGGTCTTCCGTAGCATTTTTGATAAATCAGGTCATGCTGCACATTACACGATGATGATGGGCGATGCATCTATTGAGTGAGGAGCCCGTGGCTGCTGTTGCGGCATCAACCTAAACTACAGATAATTCTTTGGCACATGCAACGGACAGCACAAAGCATTGTCGCTGACTTGAGTCATTAGGCTACATTTTTGATGATTGAAATATTATCCATAGCATCATGGCAATAGCTAAATTCAAGACTTTTTCTTCCTGAAAATCAGGACTTTAAAAGTAGTGAGAAAGTTGACTTTAGTCTGTGTGCCGTGCATATGGAACCACACCCCATAAAGCTAGCCAGAAAAGTTATGACTCAGCGCTGCTAAATGTGAATGCC
>CAYGVA010000142.1:0-10777 GCA_964353225.1 uncultured Leptolyngbya sp. | reverse complement strand
CTTTCAGACAAGTGTTCATCCTCCGCGTTGCCATCCTGCTTTTGAGTCAGCTCAATTGCCACTTTGTTTGCATTTCTTTATGGCGTGAGCAACGGGCTGCATGGCATTCTCTGAAATGGCTCAAAATAGTGGGCCAGAAACAGGTTCATTTAAAATGACCGATAAGAGAATCGTACTGTCATACCGCATGGGTTTGCAGTCGCAGCGAGTTTGAGGAGCATCCATTTTGCTGGCAACCCCTAAAACGATGATGGACTTTTTTCGCAAAAGCGAAGGGGTCTGGTTTACCCAGCGTACCGTGCACCACTTTGATGCAGTAACCGATGAATCGGGGGAATCAAAGCTACATGTTGGCGTCGTATCACCCGATGATCAGCGCATCCATGCTATTTGTGAAGCCCAAGCGGTTGACCCGGTGAACGCTCAAGGGGGAGCCAGTTTTATGTGGCAGGCCCATGATGATACGGGCCAACCCAACCCAGAGCAGGCTGCCATACTCGTGGATGTCCCCGATGACCCAACCGGCCTCTCCGGAAAGCTGCTGCGCAATCAGGGCTACATCGAGAAGATTCCCGTTATCTGTCGATACTGGTTTGGTCAGGACGGCATTTTGACCATTGACACAGAGTACGGGCAAAACCAAGGGCAGGAGCGTTGCTGGTTTCTGACCGATGACTTTCGGGTACGGGTGAGTACCGTTCGCACCCTCAACGGGGTGTATTTAATGACTTACTGCTCAGAACGCCGCCTAGTCTCAGAACAAACGTTGGCACAAATGGTAAAGAACAACGTGGCTAGAGCGTCCTAATTACCGTGATGTCCCATTCATAACGATATGAAGGAACATTACGCTCTCAACGGCTTTAGAGGAAATGCTCTGGCAAATCCTCTAATCTCAGTATTTAGAGCGAATACCACTTGTCAATTTAATGTATACTCCTTTTCTCCAATATCTCGAAACTTTACTAAACCAACGTTTTAGTTTGAGCCCTCGTCCCATTCCAGAGGGTTTAGAGCATTGCGTTAGTGAGCGGGGGCGATGCCCAGCAACGATTCAAAGTTGGTGTTATCAATGTTCGGAATTGCGAAAAATCCGATATACCTACATTGATGCTGGAGAAACCTCTCAAATTCTCAATAGCGTCATTTATCCAAATTATCACTTTGATGTCCCGCTATTAGGCGTTGATTTTCTCTCTTTTGGAAAGGTCAAAAATCTGATTGTGATGGATTTTCAGCCTTTATTTCAAAATGAGGAATATCTCAAAAAATATATCTATCCTTTGCAAACGCTCCATGAGCGCTATCCAGATCTATGCCAGGATCTGGAAATGAAGTTTTACGATGCCAATCAATATTTCTCTCAATACCTATTGTTTGCAAAAACTGATGCCAACACAGTCAAGACTAGGGTGTTTGAAGCCTTTAAAGACTATTTGCAACTGTATTGCCAACTGATTGATGATGCGAAGCCGTTAACACAGCCGCAGGACATTCAGCGGGTGGTACAAGCCCAAAAGGATTATGACCAGTACAGTGCTGAGCGTGATCCGGCCTCAGGGCTATTTAGTAGCTATTTTGGCCATGATTGGTCCGAACGCTTCCTTCATGAGTTTTTGTTTGAGGATGCTGTGCCCCTAACCACGACTGTCAGATAATTTGAGGCTACCATGACTCTTTATCAACCTTTTTTAGATTACGCAATTGAGCAGTTGCAGCAGTCTCTAGCACTGCAACCTTACCCAATTCCCAACGGCTTTGAGTCAAAGGAAGCGGTTGTCGGTAAGGGTAAGCGTCAAGAAACGATTTTGACCCAAAGCTATGCCTGCCAAACCCCGAAACTTAGGCAAATTCGAGCAGCCCATGTGCAGGGGGGGCAGGCGCTACAGGTGCTTAATTTCGTTATTTTCCCGCGCCTCAACTACGATTTACCTTTTTTCGGGGCTGATTTAGTGACGCTGCCTGGGGGGCATTTGATTGCGATCGACATGCAACCCCTGTTTCGAGACAGACCTGACTATCAAACGCGGTATTCGGAGCCTGTCCTGCCTATTTTTGAGAAATTCAAACCGCATTTGCCCTGGGGAGGTGATTTTCCGGCAGAGGCAACGGCTTTTTTCTCTCCTGCCTTTCTCTGGACTCGCCCCCAAGAAACGAAGGATGTTGAAACCCATGTTTTTGATGCCTTCAAGGCCTATCTGCATGCCTATCTCACGTTTGTTGAGCAAGCAGAGCCCATCACCGATCGCGCAGCCCTACGTGATATCGAAGCAGCACAGCTCCGGTACATTCGTTATCGAGCGGAGAAAGATCCTGCCCGAGGGATGTTCACGCGGTTTTATGGACCCGAGTGGACCGAGGAGTATATCCATGGATTCTTGTTTGACCTAGAACGACAACTCGGCCAGCCAGTCTAAGTTTTCCAACATCCATCTTGCTGGGTGGGGAACGGGTCTTGAGGTCCTTGGCCCAGCTTGGGTTTTGCCTTTTGTCTTTCCTCTACCTGCTGCTGGCGTTTATTCCTGTTCACAGGCACCGATACTGACCCAACTGGTGGAGCCATCTTGCCAGTGCTCCTTTTTCCAGATCGGGGCATTGTGCTTGAGGGTATCGATCGCATACTGACCCGCCGCAAACGCCTCCCCCCGGTGGGGGCTGCCCACCGCCACCAGCACACTGATTTCCCCCACCGCCAACTTACCCGTGCGGTGATGGATCACAATGCGGGTGATGTCGGACCAACGCTGGCGGATCTGGGCTGCAATTTGCTTAAACACCACCAGTGCCATCGGCTCATAGGCTTGGTATTCCAAGGCCACCACGGCCCGCCCCTCGGTGTTGTTGCGCACCATGCCGCTCATCACCACGATCGCCCCATTGGCGCGGTCATCGGCCAATTCATACACCTGCACTAGGGAGAGGGGCGCAAACGTGATCGCCACATGGGTTTGGGGCGACGGGTCCTCCGGCAGGGTGGTAAAGGGTTGGGCGTTAGGGGTCACGACCATGGTTAAAGCCTATCCATTGAGCACAGCGGCATCCCGTCCCCGAGAGCCTATTAAATATAGTAGGCTCATCCTCACGGCAATGCCGTTGGCCACCTGCTGGGCAATTAAGCTGCGCTGCGGGTCATCCATCAGGGCCGAGCTGAGTTCGACACCGCGATTGACCGGGGCTGGGTGCAGCACTTTCACATCGGGTTTGCACCCCCGTAGACGATCGTGGGTGAGGCCAAAGTATTGGTGATATTCCCGCAGGCTGGGCAACAGGTGCTGGGTCATGCGCTCCCGCTGGAGCCGCAGGGTCATGACAAAGTCGGCATCGGCAAGGGCCGGTTCTAGGGTGTCATGTTGAACGATACGGCGGGTTAGCTCGGGCGGATCTGCTGGCGATCGCCGAAAGGCTTGGGCAAAGCCAGGGGGCAGCAGGGTGCCGGGACCGGCCAGATGCACCTCTGCCCCACAAGCGGTGAGGCTCCATAGGTTAGAGCGGGCCACGCGGGAATGGATGATGTCCCCAACTAGGGCAATCTTTTTCCCTTTCAAGCTGCCAATCTGGGGATGATCCGGATTGAGGGTACGGCAGAGGGTGAAGAGATCTAGAAGGGCTTGGGAGGGATGCTCATGTTGACCGTCACCCGCATTCAGCACCCCCACCCCCGATTGCAATCGATCTAGTTCGGCGGCGATCGCATGGGGTACCCCCGCCGCCTTGTGGCGGATCACCATCAAATCAGCCCCCATGGCCAAGTAGGTTTTGGCCGTATCTAGAATGGTTTCGCCTTTGGTGAGGGAAGAGGAGCCTGGGGCAAAGTTGAGCACATCCGCCGAGAGCCGTTTGGCGGCCAATTCAAAGCTACTGCGGGTGCGGGTCGAGGGCTCAAAAAAGAGATTGGTGACAACGCGCCCCTGGAGGGTGGGCACCTTTTTGGTCCGCCGGGAGAGCACCTCTCGAAAGCTAACGGCAGTGTTGATCACGGTGTCGTAGTCCGTCGGGGAAAAGTTCGACAGAGACAAAATGTGACGGTGTTGCCAGGTGTCAACCACGGACGCAGACTCCCTCAGGGGAGATAGCAATTTGCAAAAGGATATGTCGCAATGACCACAGCCAGCATACATTGGTTTTCCCGCTTCCCTCGCCGTCTGGTCTCTGCCTTCGGGCTCGGGGTGGGAATTTTGGTGGTCGGGGCCATTGCGCCCCCGCCAGCGCCGCTCCAAGCTGGGGTCAACCCCACGGCGACGGCACTGCAAGCCTTGGGCATGGGCAGAGTGGTGCAACCCCAGCCGCTGGCCCCGGTGGATTTGCAGCAGATTGACGCTCCGACCATCCTAAATATTGCCTTGTATACCCCAGGGGCCAGTTGTGCGGGGTTTATGCCCACTGTCCTCACGGTGCCTGCGGATCAGGCCGTGGCCACCGTGGTACACCATGTTCTGACGGATCCCGCCCTGGCCCTCGTGGGTTTTGATTTGTCGGGTTATCGGGTGCTGCAAGATGCTGCTAGGGGTACGGTTACTGTGGATTTTCGCCTTGCCCCCCAGGCCCCGCGCCAGTTTGTCTCGCTCTCGGTGTGTGAGCAGCAGATTGTGCTGGGCAGTGTCCGCAAGACTCTGCTAGACAATCCGGCCCTGGCGGTCAGCACCGTTCAATTTACCGAGCGGGGCCGTCCCCTATCGCTATAGGTTTTAGACTGCCACCGACCCACGGGGTTATTTTAGCCCCGCTTGGACACCGCTGGGGAGGCGGTCAAATACCAGCGCCAGGGGATGTCGGCTCCCTGGGTGAGGCCGATGCGGGTGGTTTGGGTGATGGCCAATTGTCCCTGCTGCCGCGCCTGCTGGATGGCTGGATCGGGGGGCGCTAACCCGAGGGCGCGATCGCTCGCGAGGCGATCGCCATTCAGGGCCAGATCAATCTCCAAGAGCCGACACAGTTTGCCGGGGCCAGCGGCCCAACGATGGGGGGGTTGGTTTTTCGGGGCGACCAACCCAGCGGGGAGATCCGTTAGCTCCAGCGCCCGGATTAGAACCGCGCTCGCCACCGCTGTGTCATCGGTCACTACATTCAAACAGTGATAAATGCCGTAAATCAGATACACGTAGCTGTGACCGGCGGGGCCAAACATGGCGGCATTGCGGGGGGTGCGGCGACGATACCCGTGACAGGCCGGATCACCGGGGCCATAGGCTTCGGTTTCCACAATCACCCCCTCAACTTGGCGGCCATCGGGCCACCGCCGCACCAGCTTGCACCCCAGCAAATCGGGGGCTACCGCTGGGGCGGGTCTTGCCAGCCACGCGGGTGACAATACCGGGCTTTGCGACCACGAACTTTGCGAACTAGACATTAAGCTTCACCGAGGCCCAGGGACCAGAGAGGGTCAGCGCTGTACCATGACTACATGATTATCAGTCGCGACATGTGGGTGTTTTCGAACTCTTGCTCAGGGCCTGATCACTGGGTGCCGAAGACCGCGATCGCTCAACTGATCATCCCCATCTAAAAATCTCTAGGGTTCCTATGGATATTAAGGCGATTTTGCCCGTATTAACCGTGGCCTTTGTGGTGGCCTGCCTGTTTTTTGGTACCCGTAACGGCTTCTACGATAGCGATGACTACCACGGCAACGGTTCTGCCCACTAGCCGACACCGAAATCGTGACCGAGCTAGCCTGTTTACCCTACGGTGTAGGCCATGGCGAAGAAGGGGTCTGTCTACAACTACAGATCGGCCCCTATCGGGTGCTGCTAGATTGTGGCGTGGCTGGGTTCGATCCGTGGCCAGGGGCAACCGCGACACAGCCCCCTGCCGATATCGTGATCTGCACCCATGCCCATGCTGACCACGCTAGGGGGCTGCTCGACTTTCATCAGCGTTGGCCCGAGATCCCGATTTTTGCCAGTCCGGCCACCATCACTCTGCTCCCCCTAACGTGGCATCCGCCCCCGGCGACCTTCGACTTTTGCCAACCCCTGGCCTGGCGGCAGGCTACTGACATTGCCCCAGGGCTCTCGATCACCCTGTGGCCCGCCGGTCATTTACCCGGTGCGGCCTGTTGCCACCTGATCTACACCACCGCTGAGCGACGTTATACGGTCTTTTATACCGGGGACTTTTTGCTGTCCAATGCTCGGTTGGTCGAGGGACTGCCCCTCAACGAATTGCGGGGGATCAAACCCGATGTACTGATTGTGGAAGGCAGCCACGGTACCGCTCGCCACCCCCACCGGCGTCAGCAGGAAAACCGCTTAGCCGATCAAATCACCCAGGCGATCGCCACCGGCCATAACGTCCTGTTGCCAGTGCCCATTTTGGGCCTGGGGCAAGACTTAGTAATGTTGCTGCGCAGCCATCACCACTTTACGGGGCAAGATCTCACCGTCTGGGTCGATCCTTGGGTGGCCCAGGGCTGCAATGCCTACTTAAAATTGCTGCCCCATTTACCCAGCACGGTGCAAAATTTTGCCCGACATCAGTCCCTCTTTTGGGATGAACGGATTTTGCCCAGAACGCGGCCGCTGCAAACGGAACAGCAGTTAGATGAGACGGATCATCCTGCTGTGGTGTTGGGGTATCAAAATGTCGATTTGGCAACTTATACCCGCCACGGCAGCCGCCCCTGGCGGGTGCTACTGCCCGAACCCCTCGCCGCCAAGGTGATGGCGGCTGGGTTTTCTCCAGAGGTCAATCCAGGGGTGAACCCCACCCTCGACTGGCTCCAAACCCTGGATGCGGAATTGGCTGAGGGGCGGGTCAGTATTGAGACCTACCTGCTCACCACCCATTGTGATGGCCCTGGCACCACCCAACTGATTCACAATTTGCGACCCCAGCATGTGGTGCTCATGCATGGGGAAGCCAGCTACCTAGCGGATCTGGCAAATTTAGAGGATTTACAGAGTCGCTATCAAATCCACCTCCCCTCGGCAGGCCAACCGGTGGCGTTACCCTTGGGCGAAACCTTTCTGCAACCCGCGCCCCCCGATACCGTTTTTGAAGGGGAACTCACCCAAATTGAGGAGGGGCTCTTGTTGGCCTTGCCGGATACCATTCAGCAAGATCCGCGTTGGGTCAACCTCACTGACACCGGTTTGGTGCAATTGCGTTGGCAGGGGGATGACCTGGTGGTGCGGGGTCTAAGTCAAAAAACCTTACTCAGGCGAGGTGTGTCCCCAGCGGTTGCCCTATCCAATCGTTTGGACTGTTGTTTTCGCTGTGTGCATTGGCGGCAACGCTATTGCAGCAACCCTAAATCACCACTGTTTGGCTTCCAGGTGGCTGCTGAGGGATATTGCCCCTCCTTTCAGCCTAAGGCTCGTCCCCCCAAGGATCGCGAATTCAATAAGATGGACGATTGAAACGTTGTAGGGACGCGGCAGGGGCTGGGAAGGTCCCTACGGGAAGATTGCGGCCTTAATCATCAAATAATCCTCATCCTCAGGCCGTGGGGTCTATAAATCCCTAATCAACGTCAGTACGGGTTAAGCAAATCGCTGAGCGCCTCGTCCGAATTTTCCCCTCCTCGGGGTGGGTTGCCGGTGGATAGCCTAACGGTTGACCCACCCCGCCCTGCGGGCACCTCGCCCAAGCGGGGATGTTCTGACTAGTGTCTCTTATCCCGTACCCAGGTTAATCAGAGTTTTTTTCCTGTTGGGGATGATGATCTTCGTCTAAGGGCAGCGCCTCACCCGTTACGGGCTTTTGGGCTTCACTCAACTGCTCCGTTTCTGGGCAGTCTTCGGAGATATTGAGCTCCACATCCCCCCTGGGGACAATGGCCAGTCGCTGCATGACCGAACCAATGCTTTCCAGGCGCACCATTTCTTCCCAGGAGCAGACTTCCTCATCCTCATCGGTTTCATACCGTAGGGTGACCAGATCGCCCTCAATATCCAGAATGGTGGCCCGCTCTAACCAACGTTGCTGATCCCGCAAGAAAATCCAAACTTCCCGTCCTTCGGAGCAAAGCTGATAAATCTTGCGATGAAGCATGGATTGTTTCTCCTCAAACAAAATTCTTAAACCTGATTCAAGGATGAGTCTTAGTCGAGATTTCTCGGACCCAATGGGCTGTGAAAGGATTTCGGAAAACGATGGCCGATGGTCGGCAAATCCCGTGATGTTCCTTTACATATCCCTTAAATCGTCTGCCAAGTGAGTGATTACGACTAACAATTCCCTACAGTCTACGCATGGAGGTGGTCGAATGACATAAAGAACCTATAAATCAACGTTTCATAAAGCCCCCATAGGCGGGTTTGTACTGGGCAATAAACTGACCTTCTGAATCATAAAGTTCAATTTCCAACTGTGATCGGTTGCCGAGTTGCATAATGCCCTGGATCAAAGTGTGGGTTTGCTCGACAATGGCACTGGGCTGGGTGAGACCCTCTCCCTGGGACGAGGGGGGAGATATCGACTGCAGAACCCCTTGGTCATAGGGGGCGAGGAGGGTGATGCGGGCCTGCTGATTGATGGTGGTGTAGGTACAGCGTGCCGTTCCGGTGGGACAAATTTGTGCTAGATCGGCGGTTAGGGTTTGCAGGGCGACCGCTTGGCGCAGGTTGACTCCGGCCCGCTGTAGGGAGCCTTGGTATACGTTCAGCAGGACCTGGGCTTCACCATACCGCCCGGTTCCTTCGGGAACCTGTTGGATATCGTCTACGGCCCGCCGCCAATGGCGGACAGCCACGGTCCATTGGCCTTGTTGCTGGGCGGCCTGAGCCTGCTGGGCCTCGGCGACTGCTGCGGTGTAGGCGCGATCGCCCGCTTTTTCTTGGTTGACGCGGGTGCGGGTGGTGACTAATTGTCGCTGATAGTTTTCCTGGAGGGGAGAGGCCTCTTCGTAGGCGAGGGTGCCCTTGGGAATGCGCCGTAGGGCATTCACCGCCATCTGCCAGTCCTGCTGGGCCAGTTGCCAAGCGGGGAGGGTGACCGCTGTCTCGGTGCGGGCATTGGCCAGTTGCCCCGCCTGGAGGGCCTCGTTGAGGTTGGTTTCGGCGGCTGTTTCGGCGTCAATGCGATCGCCAATAGTACTGTGGTTGGCTTCATATTCCCCTAGCTTGGTTTGCACCAGGGTAGCCAGGGGGCTGTCTTCTGGGATGCGCTGTAGGGTGGCGATCGCCCGTTGCCAAAGCAAATGCACCTCCACCCAGTGGGCGACGGGATGGGGGGGATCTTGGCTCTTGTCGGCGGCGGCCATGGCCGCATCCTGGGCATCCATCACCCAACTCAGATCGGCCAGTTGGCTACGGTAGCGGGCTAAGTCAGATTGGATCGCATCATAATGGCGCGACCAAGGGGGCACCGCCGACAGCAGCCGAATGGCATCGATTAATTGGCCTTGAGCGGTGGCGACATCAGCAACCGTGGGGGTGGTGGACAGTTGAGTCAGGGCGGTCTCACTCAGTTCATGGGCGGTTTGGCGGCGGGGGCAACTGCCGACGAGGCAAGGGCGGGTGACCCCGTAGGCCAAGATGCCCGCCGCTAGGCCGCTGGCCGTTAGGGCGGCGATTTTGGGCCAAGGCCAGGTGAGGCCCCGCTGCCAATACCGCTGCCATCGGGGTGGGGGACTGGTGTTGGTGACGGGGGCGGCGGCGTCTGGCTCGGGCGGTTCGATCCCCTGGAGTTCTTTGGGGACCAGGGTCGAAGGCACCAGTACCAGTGACCCGGTAGGGGCGTCGTCTAAGGGGGAAGGTGCGTCGGGCGGATGGATGTCTTCACGGGTATCAAAGAGTTCGGCGACGGCATCTACAGGCTGCCAGCTCCAGCGCCGGGCCGCATAGGGGCCAGCCTCTCCCTTTTTGCGCAGGTAGAGCCGGACGGGCAGTTGGCCGCTATCGCTGAGCAGGGCGTCCGGCAGTTCTGTTGCGAGGAGGCCGGTTTGGGTGGCGATCGCCAGGGCTTTAAAGTGGCGATCGCGGCTGCCCTCATCGGTGGCAATCTCGGTTTCTTCTGCCAGCACAAGCAGCCGCTGCTGCTGCACCCGACAGCGCACCACCGTCTCGGCATCGGGGGCGATCGCCGCTTGAATGCGCGCTTCTAATGCCGCTGCAAATTGCTCGAAGGCAGCCGCATAGGGAGACAGGGAAACAGCCATAGGAACATCCAGCAACAATTAACGATGACCCCACCGACCACTATGGGGTCCAGAGCGAAATGATAGCTAAGTTCCTAAGTCCTGACATGGGTAACAGCCAGCGTTTTTTGGGCTGCTGGGTCCTTATAGGCAGGGTGTTGACCGGCCAGATCACAAAAGTTAGTCAACCCGCCAGCCCCACTGCATAATGAACGAGGCCAAATGGGTTGATTGCTGCTGATGTTTTGGAACCGCGTTCGACAGGCGATTTATGCTGCCCTGACCGTCATTGGCTTCATCTGGACCAATTACTACCTGGTGCAGTTCACCGTAGCGACCAAAGGTGAGTTCACCGCTGCCAATCTCTTGAATTTTGATATTGCCACCTTTATCGAGCAGGTCTGGGCGAATCCAGCCTCTAGCTTTGTGGCGGTAGACCTGACCATGGCGCTCTTACTGGCGATCACGTTCATCATCGCAGAGGGCAGACGGCTGAAACTGCGGGTCTGGGGCCTCTACATCGCCCTGATGTTCTTGATTTCCTTTGCCTTTGGCTTTTGTCTGTTTATGTTGGTGCGCGAACGCAAGCTGGCGAAAGCGCTGGAGCCGGTTACATCACCATGATCGTTGATAGGAATGCAGGGTAGGGTTGATTCATTTGGCAGAGACAAAATCCAATATGGTCCATGGGCTACTTCA
>CAYGVA010000141.1:6169-10779 GCA_964353225.1 uncultured Leptolyngbya sp. | reverse complement strand
CTAGGGGAAGACTCAGCGTCCAAAAAACAGGTCACCCCCGTATAAGGTGTGACCCATCAGAATCGATTAGACCCGCTTGTGCTCACCAGTCAATTCATCGCAGCACAGTTACTGTTGCAGAATCTCAACAACAGGCTCATCCGCAAAGTCACTTAACCCCACCCCCTCCATCAGGGCTTGCCAATCGGCGGCGGCGGCAGCGTCGTTTGGCGCATTCAATCGCGCTTGGGCGAGTAAGGTGACAGCGTCTTGCCAAATGCCTTCTTCAGCTAGGGTAGCTGCCTGTTCAAAGACGGTTCCCTGTAGGTCTGCGGTTTGCTCCGTGCGGAGGATCCAGCCATTAATGACTGGATTTTCATCAGGGGAGTCAACATTACATTGCACAGCCATCTGCCAATAGTAAATCTCGTCCAAATCGAGCTCTTTTGAGAGGGTAAGGGGCTGAAGACCAATCACGCCATCCTCTTCTGGCAAGTCAAAGGTGAGATTGGTCAGTTCTTCGGTGCCAAATTCATCTTGCAAGGTGAACTGAACCGTGGTGGGTGCTGTCAGTTCAGGCACATGCACAAAGAAAACGGGTCGTGCCTCCGTGGTGACATCTACGGGCACATCATCATCCGCAACGGTGGCAGCATCCGGACTTGCTTCTGGGAGAGGCGGAACCAATGGGGTAATCGTCTGACCATCGGCTAAACAACTTCCCCCTCGACGAAAGCCACCCACCCGATATCGAGAGGAGCGAGACCCTAGTCGAAACCGACGGCGACTGGCAAGTTCAAGGGTGGAATCAATGCCGCCAAACTGAGGTTGAGCAGGGTTAGGGGTCAGTTTGGCATGGGCGATGCCGACCCAGGGGCTGACCGCTAGGGTGGCTGCCAGCATCAAGGTGTTTAGGTGAGCACGACGTAGGTTCATGATTAAACGAGGGTATCAATATGGATGTTGTTTTACGGAAAGATTCACTCCTGCTCTGGAGTGGTGTTGGCCTTTTAGGACGCCTGTCGCCATTGCAGGTAACACTGCCCTGACGGCTCGTTTGGCAAGCCATAAGCAATGGTGGTTTCAGAATCGTAGAAAGACTCAGTTGGCGTGGCTTCTTCTAGGAAGATCCAGCCATCTTCACTGACTACAGGAGATAGGGGGCCGAGGGGATTGGCTGGCGTGCCGCCGCGACCACCCACGGTGAAGGAACTGGTAGCAGAAGAGGGGGCACAGGAGTTGCCAACTAGATCAGCTGCATTAACAAAGGCGGGGTCAGGTTGACTGGCTCCGTCAACAAAAGCAAATCCTAAGAAGGCAATCACACCATTACTGACTAATTGATTGCGTGTGTCGCCTCTCGCGACATCAAAGGAGTCAGAACTCTCAACAAAGTCCAATGCCAAAGTCTGCTGGCTAATCTCAATCAATCCACCCAGGGCTAGATTACTTGGATTAGCATTTGTAACGATGTCATTATTGCCATTGGTGGAGTCTGCAGTAATTTGCAGAAAACCTAGGATGCGAATATTTCCACCTGAAACGGTGTCACTAGATCGGAGAGTATCGCTGGGTATGGAAGGAGGATTAGCAGGATAGTAAGGGTCAGAATTGGATAGTGGCAGAACACCACGAGCAGAAATCAGACTGCCTCCTGTAAGAGCAAGAGTGTCGGAACCGTTAATAGTAATATTTGCCCCTTGTGTTGCCAACGCAAAAGTTGTGCTCCCTTCAGGAAAGATCCTCGTCGTAGGAGAAACCTGATCATTGAAACTGGTTTCTGCAAGGATTTGGCTTTCAGCAAGGGTTAAGTTGTTGACGTTTAGTGTGATATTACCTGCTAAGGTTGCCTGAGTTGATCTTGAAGCGGCTTGAATACTAGATCTAGTCAGATTAAAAGTGTCAGCTGAGATATCTATATCCCCGCCAGCAGCAGCACCTCCTGTACTAGCAATAATAGCAACATCGGTAAGATCAATAGTTGAATCTACGTCAATAGAAATACCTCCAGCCTCAGCCACAAAGCTTCTTGCTTGAAAATCTCTCGCATAATCCCCATAAATCTGAGCATAAAACGCATAGAAGCCACTCAGAGAAGGGTCGGAAAATTGATAGAAATTTGCTAGATTTTGATAAACGGTTGAGTAGAATCCATAGAAATCTGCAAGACTTTGATATTGAGCAACCCTATTCTGATCACTTGAACCATTGGATCTAACACTAACCTCTATCCCATTCGCAATTAGTGAATTTGACTCAATAGAGACTGAGCCGCTTCCTCCTGAGTTTGCATCCAATGCACCTGCTGTCAAATTTCCATTTAGCTCAATTTGTCCGTCTAAGGCACTTAAGCTAATGGAACCAGCAGAGCCAGAAATAGAAGTCGATGTATCAATATTATTGACAGTAATACTCCCTGAGAATGCAGTCAGATTAATATCTGTACCGTTGCCAACAGTATTACCGTTACTATCTAGACCTTCTTCATAGCCCTGAATGTTACCACTGGCAGTAATAGAACTACCCTGAATGAGGACTGAGTCTACAAAGGTGACAGGAGAAATTTGGACATCTCCTGCTCCTTCTTGACCAAGTATGATTTGGTTGAATCCATTTTCGACGGCGTCCAAATCAGTCTCGGTTATATCAAGAACTCCATCACCTAGTGCATCAGAACCAGAATTTACGTTGATTAAAGTTGGAGAGGTACTGTTTTGGCTCGTTGTATAAGTCTGTAGCGACACAACGGTGGTCAACCCTGAACTATTGATACTCCCAGCACCACCTCTAAAGTTGATTTCATCGCCGGTTATGTTTAGGTTTCCGCTAATTGTCAAATCCTGAAATTGTGTCAAATCACCTTCGTTAACTACGGTGACATCATTAGCATTTTCAAAGCCAAGAACATTAGCAAAATTGTTGGCTGGATTGTCAAGGCTGGCATCTCGATTACTTGCGCTTGCACTTGTGCTAGTCAGCCTAAATGTCGATGTCCCAGTAACGGTCAAACCTGCCACTTGAGTAATGTCGCCACCTGCTGTCACATCAAGATTTCCTGTGACAGTAGAATCACCGAACTCAATGGCCCCAGAGTCTGTCAAATCAACATTGACAGCAGTTAATTCTAATGTTCCAAATTGATTTTCAATATTAGTCAATGTAATGTTATTAGAACCGGCATTGAGTGTGGTGGTGCCGTTGGGGGAAATTATAGTTTCACTTAGCTCTGGATTACTCGGGTCAGCCGGTACTACTTGAGTTATATCTCCCCCTGAAATTAGCGTTAGGTTATTGACCACACTAGCGTTAACAACTTCTATGCCATCTGATTCAGTAATTGAAGCATTATTAGCAGTGACTGAAATTGAGCCAAATTGATTGGCTCCAGTTAAGTTGACTTCATTGCCTGCTGCACTAAAAGTAGCTGTCCCGCTCGTATCCAAATTAGAAGTGCCAGTAATATCACCGTTGGTGACGGTTACAGTTAAATCTCCATTAGTAATTTGGGAAGCGCCCAATACAAGATCGCCAGTTGCATTAACTACAGAATTTCCTTCGGCATTAAGACTTAGGAATCCGTTGACTGTGGGATCCGAGCCAAATATATTTCCTGAAGCAGTTGCATTAACAGTTGCCCCTCCAGCATTTAGGAACGTGTTGCCAGCCACAGAAATTGCTGCACCTGACTGGCTAATACCAAAGTCAACATTATTCTTGTCCGGCGCTGCCGTAACAACTTGAATTTGCCCACTAAAACGATTTCCAATGTTGTCAAGTGTTATAGCATCACCACCTAACTGAACAGAATTGCCTGAGGCATCAACAAATGCCTCACTACCAACTGCTGTTACAGTTAGATCTCCAGAAATAGTTGTGCTAGATAAGCGGGTTGAAAGATCAACATTTCCAGGACCAATTAAAGTTACATCACCACTAATTGGGTCCGTTACTTCTAAGGTCAGAATATTACCGGCGTCTGGCAAGTTAACGTCGTTGAAAGAAACACCAGTATTGGAAACTCGGTTAATGTTGCCTGCCACCTCAAGGGGATCGTTCTGGTCAATCGAGCCTTCAACCGTACCGGTGTAGGACAACGTTAGGTTGCCGCCAACTGTGGATACACCGCTATTGACTGCATCGTTATCATAGCCACCAAAAATAAATCCTTGGTTATTGCTGATCTGCACATTTCCTGAGTCGAACCCGCTGGATGCAGCATCTTGAGGGGATTGTCCAGCAGTTGTACTGAAGAGGACATCACCCGTTGCAACAAGGCTCGAGCCAGCAACCTGATTGATTAATCCGCTTGCAGTTATGGCTAAGTCTTCGGTACTAACGGATGGCAGAGTAATTGCACCTGAAGTAATAACAGTCAGCTCACCGAATTCGCTATCAGCTGATGTGCCAACAGCTCCTGCTACCGCATCACTAGTGTTAAAGCTCACTTCGCCATTGCTAGCAGTAATGGATAGGTTACGAGACCGATTAGCCACACTGTTAATCGTGCTACGGAAAGTAATATCGCCGCCATTACTTAACAATGCACTGTTTCGATTAACAACAACCTCATCGTTATAAGTTTGTGTGCCACTGGTGGTGATGTTGTCGTTGATGACAGTAGTTCCATCGGC
>CAYGVA010000141.1:0-6069 GCA_964353225.1 uncultured Leptolyngbya sp. | reverse complement strand
CGCCACTGCCGGTCGTAACCGTTAGGTTGTTGTCATCACCAGCTTCACTATTAACTGCGCCATCAAAGTTTATCTCGCCATTATTTGTGCTGCTCAGCACAATACTTTCATTGACGGTGACTGCACTGTTGTAGTTTTGATCAGCTGTTGAGGTGACGTTGCCGTTTAGTTGAATTCCATTAGTGGCGGTTAGGTCAACTGCGCCTGAACCAGCCCCGCCCCCAGAATTTAGTTCTCCAACAGCAAGTGTTCCATTAGTCGCATTAGCGGTAATACTGCCTTCACCATCACTGCCTCCAGCAGTAATTGCTCCCGTGGTGATATTTCCAGCTGTGGTGCTTAGGGCAATCGTTCCATTAGTCGCAGTATTTCCAGAGGTTCCTCCTTGCCCACCCGCTGTGATTCCACCTGTCTCAATGTCACCACCAGTAGCTTGTAATTCTACATAAGCATTTACTGGGGTGGCAGGCGTAGGGCCAGTATCAACGGTAGTTGTATCAAGAGCAATAATTCCTCCTGAAACGTCAATATCATTGGCTGTGCTGCCAGTAGTTTCACTAAATCCAGTAGCGAGATTGTCAGATAGTCCCGTTACACCCGATCTTAAAATCAATGCGGCATTTCCTGTTAGCAGGTCTCGATCCCCAGGACTTACTGAAGCCGGGATATTCGCCAAAACTTCAGGTGCATTAATGGTAATTGCACCACTTGCAGTAATACTTCCTCCGGCTTCTACTAATAGTGATGCGCCCGTGTAGCCAGCAAAAGTTACGTCTTCAGTGGCTGTTACTACAGGGTCATATAAGCTGAGAAAGTCAGCCGGATTACTAGATAAATCCAGAATAGAAAAATTTCCACCACTCTGGAAACGGGAATCTGCTGAAATGAACCCATTACTAATTAGTGCTGAGTCTCCGCCGCTGACGAAAGGGGTATTGGGGTGATTTAGGGCCAGGATATCGATGCCCTGTTCGCCCAGAATCGTTAGGTCGCCCCCCGAATTGATGCTCACAGGGGTAGCGACACTGTCGCGGATGACCACCGTGTCTTGGGCCTGCAGATTCAGATCATTGGTGGTGGCAATGTGGCTGTCGGTGAGTTCTAGGTTGTTACTGGCCGAGAGCAGGGCTGAGTCTGCAGTCACGTCACGGATTTGCACATCCCCATTGACGCCCTCTACTGAGACTTGCCCCCCAGCCGTCAAGCTGCCGGTGCTGCTATCCACCGATCCAGCAGCAATATGCAAATCCTGACCAACGGCGAGATCGGCTTGGTTGACGACGGCAACGGAAGGATTTGGCCCAAATTGCACACCGGGGGTAATGTTGACCGTGACGAGCGGAGCCTGTCCGGGATTCGTAGCGCTAAAGTCACTGCCGTCTAAAAAGCTGTAGCGCTCTGCGGTGGTAACGGTAAACGCCCCAGACACGTCGAGTTGGGCATTGGGGCCAAACACCACTCCACTGGGATTCAGCAAAAATAGGTTGGCAGTACCATCGACGCCGAGAGTGCCGAGGATATTCGAGACGTTGCCGCCAGTGACGCGAGAGAGGATATTTTCGATGCCGGTGGGGTTGGCGAAGTAAACCCGCTGGCCGTTATTAACGTTGAAGTCTTGAAAACTGTGAAAAACATTTGCCCCGCGCAGGGCACCGCCTTCGATCAGGTCTGCCTGGGCTCCGTTCACCAAAGCATCTGGGGTGACCACTGAACTCTCGCTGCCCAGGGTGGCATCTGGGGTGATTTGCGCCAGCACCGGCCCAGCCCCCATAACGATCGCACTTGTAACCGTAAGCGTAGTGGCTAAGAGCGATAGTCGCACTGGCTCAACCTGATTGAGACAAGGCATTGAACAGCAGCCCCCATACAAAGCGTGGTGGAATCTATCTATGTCTCAGTGTTCTAGCCGCTCTTTTACGTGAAGTCTGCGTAAACTTTCGTGAACCTTGCGCAGAATTATGCGGTCATCTCAGGGGAGGGTGCAATTTTCCGAGGAACTTATAATGCATTTTAAGGGAATTCACTGATATTTGAAATCCTTGTAGAGCCGCTGTCTATGAAGATTCCATGAACTTGAAATCTCTGCCGTATCTGCTTCTAACCTCCAAAACAGATATGACAAGGATTTGGGCGCTGCCCCAAGGCACTATTGAGAGTTTTTATGGATTGCAGAGAGTTTATCGGTTTTTTTCACGAATTGGTGTCTTCAACTAACTGGATGGCTTGGGCTGGGGTTGCGTTCTGCTCAAGGATGGCGAGGATGCCGGGAAGGTATTGATCCATGGTCATGACGTTGGTGTAGACCAGGTTTTGTAGGAGAGCGGCAGTGAGGCGATCGCCCTCGACATCAATACTGGTTTTGTAGCGAATCTCGCCATCGCTGTAGTCGAGCTCGAAGTTACCGAGAATCATGCCGTAGTTGGCGCGGGCAATAAATTCGGCTATGGCAGGGCATTGCTCAGACTGTGCAGAAGCCGGGCTATTTGAGTAAAAGCACAGGGTTTGCTGCTCGGGGTTGAGGGTGATGTAACAAAACCATTGCCCGTTTTCGCCCTTGAAGGCTAGGCGAAGACGGGTGGTTTGGGTGGCGGTGGTTTCGGCAGTGGCGGGCAATTTTACGTAGGGCCACTCTTCAGCTTCTAGAAAATCGGCGACCACAGCCCAAAGACTAGCTGGTGACTCTTCTTCCGGTTCATCATCCTCTTCTTCTAGTCCCGCTAGGATATCGGTAAAGAGGGACTGAAAAGTCTCAGCAATGTCCTTAAATAGTGGATCCGTAGCGGCAGTGATCTGATTTAAGCTGTCAGCGGTTTGGTCTTGAATGTATTGGGTAATGCTGTTGGACAGGGTAGCTTCGTCAGGATTTTGTAGGATTGGCAACAGGTAATGCCACAGGGTTTTGTACTCTACCAAGCCAGAAGGTTGCTCTTGTCGAATCGCAGTGCAATACCAGTTTTCAAATACAAGCAGAGGATGCGCCTTAGACAGACTCAAGTCACGATGGTTTTCAAAAACATTTTTAACGAAGTTACTTATACCATTGCTTAAGCTGAATTCTTTATCTGAATTTTTAATCTGGGAAATGATTTCAGATAACAGATCGGGCTTCAAAACAGCATCAATTTGGACTGGCAAAGAATGTATAAGTGTTTTTTTGATTGAATTATTCCGATGGAATTTAAGCCACTTTTCATCAATGCCATTCCAAAGCTGGCCATTAGAAACAAGAAAATAAATCCTTAATTCAACTAAATCTCCATCAGAGTTTTTGCACTCGTTCAAATCAACATCTTCTAGTATAAGATTCTCATGGTTATTCTTCCAGAAAACTACTTCGTCAATATTTTTTGTCTTCATTGAATTGCAAATAGAATTTGAAACACCTTCAACCATAAATACATTTGGTTTCCATCAAGCAAAGAGTGTGTCAACGAAGAATTCGAAAACCTATTTTTATGATTTTGAGCAAATATCCAGATCATGCATGGAAATATAAAATATCAAATAAGTACCTAGCCAAATGCAATTATTCTAAATTAAATGGCTTTCTCAAGGCTTAGAATTTCGAGCCTTGCGCTTTTATCTCCATTGTCAGGAGTGCTTAATAGAGCTAAAATGGGAGGCATATTTCCAAACGCAGGAATAACATCTAAATCCAAGTAAGAGAAGCCATCGGGCGCATCTGAAACGAGCTTGATTTCACCACTCAATCCCGAAAAAAAGACTTGATTCTCGCACAAAACAAAAACAAGTTTGCCAATGACTGAAGCACTTAAAATCTCATTTTTCATTTCAATACATGAGACTTTTTGGCAGCCCCAATCGACAATTCCTAAGTTGTTGGATTCTTCCAGGCTCTGGAAATAGAACATTTTTAGGTTCTCTGGATCTACGTCAAGCACAGAACAATACCTGCGAGGGACTTTACTTAAACCTTTGTGCCAAAGAGGTTCATGGGATTTCACTTCTGAAGAATCGCGAGATACAATCACAGGGCATTCTCTTTGATATTCCATTCCGAAATAAAATCCTGTGTTTCCACTAGTTATCCACAAAGAACCTTTGCTCCAGGTGTATCGTAGATCAGTGAAATGAATGCCAGGAGGTGACAAGCAAGAGAACTTTTTATCGCCTTCAATATCTAGCCAACTTGCAGCATTATTGTCTTCATGAAAAATAATTATTTGCTTGCCTTCTGAACTAAAACACCAGTTTTCAATAATTTCGAATTCTTCTTCCTTTGAACCAAAATCTATATTTTCAACAATAGATCCTTTATAAGGATCTATTATGCTTATTCCCTGGTAGTTGTTGTTGATAATTAGCTGACTACTTGAAGGTCTCCTTTTTATCTTGTAAACATCAGAATATAGTTCAAAGGTCAGATCTGGTTGCCTTATAAAACTGCTCATAAGTAAAACTTAGCTTAAATATCTATCTAGAGTTCTGCCTTTCACCTTGGGTCCTTTAGATGCTCCTGTGACAGGATCTAATGTACCTAGGTGAGACGCTTGAGCATCATAATATTCTATTTCTGCATCTTTTCCTTTATGAAGAGTGTCGCGATGATAGTAACAACCATTCGTATCTGTATAAATTCTTGCTCCCTTTATCTTGTGAGCCGTCCTATTATATCCGCCACTCAAAAATGTTTCGCGATCAAGGGGGACTCTATTTTGCTTTATGAATTCGGGTTCTTCGTCAGTTTTAAGAGTTTCAGAGGTGCTGTCAGAGCTTAGTAGTTTAATCTTTCCTTCTAGCTCTAAGATTCTCTCGGAACCCACAAGATATTGAAAGCCACCTTGAGAAAGTAGGGAGTTTGCTTGATGATATTCCTGTTCCAGTTCCTTGAACTTCTCCTGTGTGCTTTCTGGCTTGGACTTTATCGTGCTGTAAATCTCTTGTATAGCTTTTCCAATTTCTAAGCTTCTTTGTTCAATGTCTGGTCGTGGTACATCCTTGTTTTCTTCAGGATTTACCTTTCCATACACTTGCAAAACATGGGGCTTCTTCTGTTTTATTCCAAGCTCAATTAGGCGGTGATCTTTCTTTATCTTGGATAATTTATTTCGAATAGACTCCGCCCCACCTTTCGGGTCTTTTACAAGTTTTTCTGCTTTGCCTATTGCTAGATCAAGATCTTTTTGCTTCTGGTTAGCTGTGCGCTTATCTTCCTGTTCAGGATGCTTGTTGTCTTTTTTGCCTTTCTTACCCTTGAATAATTTCTTCGCTTTCAACAACAACTTGTCAACTGCCTTATCAATCCGCTTACGAATCTTCTTGACAATCTTCTGAACCTTGCCCGCCAAACCCCCAATGCCCAGCAGTGATGCCATAAAGCCAATCACCACCGGCAATGACTTCACCAGCGCATTCTCAATCGCCCCAGCCACAGCCCCCACCGAACCACTCGCGATCGCCTGCACCCCATCAATCACCGCCTTCACCAGACTGATGATTTGGCTGCCCTGATTTACAAAGAACATGATGATGTCGTAAATCAGCATGCAAGCCTTCACAAACGCCGAAGCCGGATTCAACAGCCCCAGGACCCACTTCACCCCCGCCTGAATCACCTGGACGATGATCATGTTCTTGATCTCGCCCATCACCGTCTCTTGCAGATCCGAGAACTGCTCCTGCACATGTTCCCAAAGGCCCATTGCGCCCTTCTCCTGGAACAGTTGGAACACCTCATAGGACTTCTCCGCCGCCGCCACCACCGGCTCGCCCATCATCTTCACAGCCTTGCCGCGCACATAGCCCCAAGACATCCCCAGGATTTGCATCACCAGGTCAAAAATCCCCGGCAGACTGAAGATATCGTCAGGAATTTGGATGCCCATCGACCCCATGGCACCCGTTAACCAGCCAATCAAGCCCCCCTGCAAATGCTCCCAAATGTTGCCAACAAAATTGTCAAAGCCCTGCTTGATGCCGCTGATTAAATTGCCCAGGAAGCCAATTGGGTCTTTGATAATGCCCTCGATCGCTGAGGCTGCCCCCTTTAGCACCGACATCAACATGTTCTTAAGGCGGTTGATGGTGGCCACCACCCCCTTGATCGCC
>CAYGVA010000140.1:0-10840 GCA_964353225.1 uncultured Leptolyngbya sp. | reverse complement strand
GACCAATCAGGAGATTCATCAGGGTGGACTTGCCCACGTTGGGGCGACCGACAATCCCAACAAACCCAGAGCGGAACCCCTCTGGGGCAGGGGGAATCATCGATAGAACGGTATCTTCCATAGAATTAGTTCCCACTGATGTGGACGACCACCTCCCGGCGGTTTCCCCGGCTACGGTGTTCCCAGAGATAGAGCCCCTGCCAGGTGCCGAGGGCCAAGCGTCCATTCATAATCGGGATATTCTCTGAGGTGTGGGTCAACACGGAGCGAATGTGAGCGGGCATGTCATCAGGCCCTTCTGTACTGTGCACATAAAATGGCCCTTCAGGTACCAGCTTTGAGAGAAACGTTTCCAGATCAACCAAGACATCGGGATCCGCATTTTCTTGGATGATTAAGCTGGCAGAGGTGTGACGGATAAATACCGTACAGAGCCCCGTGGTGATCCCTGAGGTTTTAACGACTCCCTGCACTAAGTTGGTAAAACGGTGGAGGGTTTTGCCACGGGTATCGATATCTAGAACCGTCTGATAATGCTGAGGGGTGGTAGTGGCAGTCATGGGAAGATGGGATCGGAGAAAAGGGCGGATAGATTGGGCACCTTGGCTTTAAGGTGAACCCCTAAATCCTAATGCAACCTAGGTTTAGGGAGATCACGGTCTAGCGGTAATTCCACCGTCAGCCAATTCTGGTTTCGTTACAGTAAGATCATCTCTCCTAACGCAAACATTTAACCCTTTCGGCAATGGGACCAAGCTAGGCTATGGCAAGCGTCGATCCTCTGGTCTTACTCGAACAGGGGGTTTATGAATGGAATCAATGGCGACAACGACTCGAATCGCCGACAGGTTCGCATTGGTCCCAGGGCGATCGCATTAACCTCCGAGAAGCCCGTTTACGCCAAGCACAGCTCCCGCAAATTAACCTGTCCCTCGTGGATTGCTGCATGGCCGATTTGCGCCATGCGGATCTACGCCATGCTGACCTCCGAGAAGCCTTACTCTACACCGCCGACCTCAGCTACGCCGAACTCGGGTCAGCAACGCTAACCGGTGCTGACCTGCGGGAAGCCCTGCTCCACGATGCCAATTTAGAAGGGGCGACCCTGAATGCAACGGTGCTGACTAACGCAGATCTCACCCGAGCCATTTTACGGGAGGCGAGCCTTTATCAAATTGATTTGCGGCAGGCCCGATTAAACCAAACCGATGCCTGCATGGCCCAGTTCCAAGGGGCCGACTTGTCGGGGGCCGATTTAAATGGCGCAGTCCTATATACCAGTGACTTGAGCCGGGCACTGCTGAAAGGGGCGACCTTGAACCAAACTGACCTCCGAGAGGCAAATCTGGCCATGGCCGTGCTACAGGATGCAGTGCTCCATGAGGCCAACCTCACGGCGGCGATGTGTAGTGCCACCAATATGATTGGGGCCAGTTTTCACAAAGCCACCCTAGATATCGCTAACCTCAGTTTGGCCAACCTTTGCATGGCCAACCTCAGCCAGGCTTACTTAAGAGGCACAATCTTAATCGGAGCCAATTTGATTGGCGCGAACCTCCACTGCGCCCGTTTAACCCAAGCCAATCTCGAAAGTACCGATATCCGAGAAGGGATTTTACGGCGGGCCGATCTGCGATATGCCAACCTGCGGTATGCCAATTTACGCATGGCCAATCTGGCGGAAGCAGACTTGCGGGGGGCAGACTTGCGGGGGGCAGATCTGACCCATGCCAACCTCTGGGGCACTAATATCGAGGGCACGTGTTTTATTGACGTCACCATGCCGAATGGCAAGGCCTACAAGGGCTGATGCTTTACAAATAAACACGACTAGACAAGAACCTTAAGACGGGATCTCAATCCTGAAGAATCGCCGCAACCCAGTCTAAGCAATGCTTTTGTGGTAGTGGCAAGATGGGAGACTAATGCGAATGTTAATCGACCTTGAATTTCCCCTTTAAGGTAGGGGCAAGGGCGGCAAGGCTAAGCTACCCTAGTAAAATCAAAATCCTAACCAAAAACTACTGAATTCCCGGAGGACCCTACTATCGTTAGACGCAGACCTGACACCCGACGCGCTCGCCCTGAACAACCCAACATCAATCGTAATATTCGGGCCCAGCAGGTGTTACTTATCGATCACGAAAACAACAATCGTGGCCCTACGGACACTCAAGAAGCGGTGGCTTTGGCTGAAGAGGTCGGGCTAGATCTTGTGGTGGTTTCAGAGGGGAAAGAAACGCCGGTCGCTAAGATTCTGGACTATGGTAAGCACCAGTATCAACAAAAGAAGCGCCAGCGTCAGAGTGCCAAGCCCACCATGAAAGAGGTGAAGCTGCGCCCTAATGTGGATGAATTCGACTATGGAATTCGCATTGATCGGGCTACCAAGTGGTTAGCAAAGGGCGATCACGTTAAGTTTCAGGTACGGCTGCGGGGTCGGGAGCACCAACACCGCGATCGCGCCCACGAACTGCTGAATCGGATTGTGACCGACCTCAAGGAGGTGGGTAAGGTCCAGACCTTTGATACCAAGGGGCTAATTGTGCAGCTCGTGCCTGCATCTTAGGTCCAGGGATAGGTTAAACCCTAAGTTTCGATCAAGCGATGGCAAGCATATATTCCTTGCCATCGCTTTCTGTTTTTGCGACGCGATGTTTTCCCAGCGCCCTGGCCCCTCTGCTTTCTAGCTGTGCAGAAAACTGTTGCCCACCATCGCTTTACCGATGCCAGTCAGTGACACCACCCGGTTTGTCAATCAAGGTGATGCCCTGGGCCTGGAGTAAATCGCGTAGGCGATCGCCCTCCGCAAAATCTTTGGCTTGGCGAGCCGCCTGACGCTGAGCGAGTAGAGCCTCAATTTCACTATCCGTCAGCGTATCGGCCTCGGCCTGAGCCGTCTCTGCCTCTAGCCCCAACACTTGGGCTAGGACCACCAAAGTTTGCCATTGCCGCTGCAAATCAGCAGCGTTGCCATCCACTTGGCCTTGGTGGGTGATGATATTGCCCACCCGTCGCAGTTCCTTGGCTAACTCAAACAGCACCGCTAGGGCACCCGACGTATTGAAGTCATCATCCATCGCCGCTTCAAACTGCTGGATGGCAGCGCTCTGGCGATCAAGGGTGCTGGGATCTGGTAACCCGGCATTCGACCAGCCCAACTGTGTCCCGTACTCCAGGCCAAAGCGCAGCCCTTCTTGAAGGGTCGCCCAGCCGTTTTTGGCGGAGGCGATCGCCCCATCCGTAAAGTCAATCGGTTTGCGGTACTGGGCCTGCAACACAAATAGCCGCAGCGCCATGGGGGAGGGGGCCTCAGGGGCCTCATCTAACAACGCCCGAATCGTGGTGAAATTGCCCAGGGACTTGGACATTTTCTCCCCCCCCACGTTCACCATGCCGTTATGGAGCCAGTATTGGGCCAAGGGGCGGCCCGTGGCGGCCTCCGATTGAGCAATTTCATTCTCATGGTGGGGAAAGACCAAATCCGCCCCGCCCATGTGGATGTCAATGGTGGGGCCAAACTGCGCTTGCACCATCGCTGAGCATTCAATGTGCCAGCCGGGCCGCCCCGGTCCCCAAGGGGATTCCCAGGCCGGCTCCTCGGGTTTGGCCGCCTTCCACAGGGCAAAGTCGAAGGGGTCCTGCTTTTGAGGGCCATCCATAGGCGATGGGGTGGCCGATGCTTTAGCCGACGGGGTGACGCGACCGCTGGCCCCCGCCTGCATGTCGTCTAAATTGCGTCCTGAGAGCTTGCCATAGCCATCAAACTTCCGCACCGTGTAGTACACGTCGCCCCCAGTGGCGTAGGCAAACCCTTTTTGTTCCAGCTCAGCAATCAATCGCTTAATGCCATCAAGGGTCTGGGTGGCATAGGTATAGGCATCGGCTTCCAGGATATTGAGCCGGGCCATATCCTCAAAGTAGGCTTGGGTATAACGTTGGGAAATGGTTTCCATCGAGCACCGTTCCTTGCGGGCTCGATTCAGAATCTTGTCGTCAATGTCGGTAAAATTTTGCACATACTGCACCTGGAACCCCTGCCATAGCAGGTAACGGCGGGCCGTATCCCAAGCAATATAAGAGCGGGCATGGCCCAGGTGACAGTAGTCATACACCGTCACACCGCAGCAATACATCTTGACCGTACCCGGCTCCAGGGGGGTAAAGGGTTCCTTGTGGCGGGTCAGGGTGTTGTAAAGACTCAGGGCCATGGGGGTAAAGCGATAGGTGTTAGGGCGTCAAAAAAACGAGACACCCAATCATGGAACACTTAAACCGAATTCGGATCAATGGCTAGGAATTTAGCTCCGGTGCGTTAATGGGGTAGGGAGTGAGGTGCCAGAAATTAAGAATCTAGGGTGACCAGGCTGTCTGGCTGCTAGCGTCTCATGCCTTAATGCCTCATCCCCGACGTTGACGACTGACCTAAAAACCTGCAAATTTTCTGAGGCATTGTTATGGGGATCGAATTCAATCGCTAGTATGGAGGATGTCCCGCGATTTCGCTTAAATCCGCTATGACTTCTGCTGCCCCTGTCTCTCCCCAGACCTTAGAAAATGCCAAGCATGGGCTACCGGTCACGATCATTACCGGCTTTCTCGGTAGCGGCAAGACCACCCTGCTCAATCACATCCTCTCCAACCAGGAGGGGCTAAAAACAGCGGTCTTGGTCAATGAGTTTGGCGAAATTGGCATTGACAACGATCTGCTCATCACCACCAAAGACAGCGACGACACCATGGTGGAGCTGAGCAATGGCTGTATTTGCTGCACCATCAACAATGACTTGATGGAAGCGGTCTACAAGGTGCTCGAACGGGAAGACAAGGTGGATTACTTGGTGGTGGAAACCACTGGATTGGCCGATCCGCTGCCCATTGCCCTTACTTTTTTAGGCACCGAGCTACGGGATATGACCCGCCTCGACTCGATTGTGACGGTGGTAGATGCCGAAAACTACAGCCTCGATTTGTTTACCAGTGAAGCGGCGCACAACCAGATTGCCTACGGCGACATCATTTTGCTGAACAAGGCTGACCTGGTGGACGAAGGGGATCTCGACAGCCTGGAAGTTAAAATCCGGGATGTCAAGGAGGGGGCTCGCATCCTGCGCACCACCAAATCTCAAGTGCCCTTGCCCTTGATTCTGAGCGTGGGTTTGTTCGAGTCTGATAAGTACGTGGACCAAGACGATGACCATGGCCATGATGATCATGGGCACGACCACGGCCACGAGGGACATAACCATGGCGCGCACGATCACGAGGCGCACGGTCATGAGGCGCATCAAGATCATGCCAATTGCGACCACGACCACGGCCATTGCGAACATGACCATGAGCACGGCCATGACCACCATCACTCTGATCACCTTGCGATGGATGGGTTTACTTCCCTGTCTTTTCAGAGCGATCGCCCCTTCGCCATCCGCAAGTTTCAGTACTTCTTGGATAATCAACTCACCCCCAACATCTTTCGAGCCAAAGGGATTCTTTGGTTTGATGAGAGCCCCAAACGCCATATTTTCCACCTCAGCGGTAAGCGCTTTTCCCTGGATGATGACGAGTGGAAAGGTGAACCGAAGAATCAGATCGTGTTGATTGGCCAGGATCTCGACCATGATCAGCTACGGGCTCAGCTCAATAGCTGTCTAGGGATTTCAACCCCCACTCGCGGTAAGGGTTTTGGCAAATAGGCGGATCCCGGATTCAGGCAATTGCCCCCTGCTGGGGGGCGCAGCGCCATTGACCTAGACGAGTAAATCCTGAAAATTGTCTCGATGAGGACTGGCAAGATGGTTACCGAAGCAGTATTTAAAGCCCCCTGGGGAAATACGCTCATTGCCATTACGTCTCTTGTGGGCATTTTACTGGTGGGTATTGTGCTGGTGGGGCTATTGACCGGTCCCCGTGGCAACCCGGTTTGGGTGGTGTCGATGGTGGTGCTACCCCTAGCGATATTGGTGGGCACAGCCGTTTTTGGGGTGTGGGGCTATCGTGTGCAAGGCCAAACCCTCTACGTGCAGCGACTGGGGTGGCAAACGGCGATCGCCCTAGATGAGCTCCAATCGGCAGAACCGTTGCCAGCGGCCATGAAAGGGTCCATTCGTACCTTCGGAAATGGAGGGCTATTTGGCTTTGTGGGGCGGTTTCGCAACGCCACCCTCGGCCCCTACTCAGCCTATGCCACGGACCTGAACCGCACCGTTGTGCTCACTTTCCCCAATCGCAAAATTGTCTTGTCCCCTGAGGAGCCTGAACGGTTTGTCCGGACCCTCTCCCACCCCAAAAACCTTGGTTGACTCAACCCACCATGGTGGGGATCGGCCCCAAGATTGCGTTGCCTGTCAGATTTTGACCGGTCAGATGGCCGTGCCGGGGGGCACCATTGCCGAAACCCCAGACTGGATTGCCGATCATTGCATCGGCCAACATGGCCTGGGGGCAATTGTGGTCAAGTCCCGCGCCCATCGAGAAAACCTCTGGGATCTGACCCCCCAGGAGGCCGCCACCCTCGGGGGATTTCTGAAAAAAATTACCCAGGCGATGCAGCAGGCCCTAGGGGCAGAGCGAATCTACATTAATTCGTGGGTGGATCAGCCGCCATACCATATGCACTTTGTGTTGCAGCCCCGTTATCCTGACAAGGCGGAACTGGGATTACAGGGCTTAGAGCTCCAGATTTATCGCGCTCTCCAACCCAAGCCCCAGGCGGAAGAAGCGGCAGCGATCGCAGACAAAATCCGGGCTTGCCTAGCCAAACCTGATTCTTCCCGGTTGAGTTAGAGATGCGGGTAGTGGTGCAACGGGTGCAATCAGCCCAGGTGCGGGTAAAAGATCAAGTGATTGGCCAGATTGGTCCAGGGTTGTTGCTCTTCGTGGGGATAACAGCTACCGATACCGATGCCGAACTGGATTGGATGGTGCGTAAGTGTTTGACCCTCCGCTTGTTTCCCAACCCAGATCAGCCTGAGAGCGATCGCTGGGATGCATCGATCCAAGATATTCAAGGGGCGCTATTGGTGGTTAGCCAATTCACCCTTTACGGAAATTGCCGTAAGGGCCGTCGCCCCTCCTTCGATCAGGCGGCGGCACCAGCCATGGCCTCCAGCCTCTACGACAACTTCGTGGACCGCCTCAAGGCCAGTGGCTTGGCCGTAGCCACTGGCCAATTTGGAGCGCACATGGCGGTGGAGTTGGTCAATGATGGGCCAGTGACCTTGCTGCTCGAACGGTAAAACGCTGCCGGGGAACCGCCGTTAAGACTTGTCAGGCAAATTGCGGGGGGGGACACCATCCCCCTGATAGAATCTCTGCTCAAGGCCACCCAGCGCAAACCAGATTGCCCCGGTCGCTAGGGGAATGCCCGCCAGGAGCAGGCTGATCAACAGGGTGGGTGTGCCCACCAGGGCAAGCACCACGGGAATGGCCGACCACCCCACCGCACTCACCGCTAAAGCGCCTTTGCGAAGCAGTTGGATGCGTTTCAGGGCCTGACGGCAACTCTGGCAAGCCTGGGTGTGGGAATGGTAGCGATCCAGCAGCGCTTCGCGAGAAAGCGCTGGCAAGACCCGTTGATTTGGAAATGGATCGGCCTTAAAGTCCCGGATCCACTTCCGAAATTCCAGCACATATTGGTCAGCTTGGGTGGGCAGGAAACAACTCTGGGCGTAGGGTTGATCGCCCGCCTGCTCTAACAGCCGCTCTTGCAAGTGCAAGAAAATTTGGTCATCTTCTAAGACCCGGTTGTTGCCAATATGGCTTAACCATTGGGGCGTGAGCCCAATCAGTAGCCCCGGCAACTTAGAGGCAAATTTGAAGGGAAAGCGGGCAAATAACCGACATTCCCCCTTGCGGGTGGGCACCGCGTAGACCACGGTGAGGGTGCGGCCAAATTGCTTAGAGGTGAGGTCGTGGTACATCAACCCTGGGGCAATAAAGTGGGTGTGTTGGGTGCCCAGTTTGCCCTTGCGCGGCCCTTCTAGCCAAACCCCTTGGAACCCTTGCTTACCAGCGGTCACCACCTCTAGCACCATGGGGGCGGCATTTTCCCGTTTGCCGACGGTTTTGTGGTGGGTGTAGGGGATATGGCTGGCGTCGAGGACATTTTCCAGGAGGGTGAGGGCGTCGTAGGGTAAGTCCCGAAACGTGTTGAGCATCACCCAACCCTTCGGCGCTTGTTCCACGGGTTCAATAATCGGGATTGTGACCTGGGGGGCATGCTCTGGTTTGCCGGGGTAAACAAACAGCAGCCCTTGGCGCAGGGCTGAGGGTAATGCTTTGGCGCAGGCTCGGGGGGATTGGTTGGCTTGGCTATCTAAGGGTTGTTGCGGCATCACCTCACAGGAGCCGCTGCCGGAAAATCCCCAGCCGTGATAGGGACATTCCAAAAGTCCCGCTGCGTTGATTCGCCCTTCTGAGAGGGGGGCGAGGCGGTGGGGGCATTTATCTGCAAAGACCTGCCAATCGGCACCGTTGGGATCCCACCAGATCACTAGGTCTTGTTCCAGCAGGGTAAAGCGTTGGGGCTGACGTTTATCGAGGTCCTCAATGTAGGCAACGGGATACCAAGCTTCCGCCCAATCAAAGCTGTTGGGATCGGCTCCCCCTGCTGGCATGGGCTCGGATGGGGGATTGGGCGCGATCGCAATCTCAGCGGGGGTGGCAATCATGGCATTTGGGGATATCAGACCTTCCTTCTCCATTGTGTTACAAAAAGTAACGGATTGGGTGTGGGTAATCCCCCGTTGTTTGCGGGGCTCAATTTTGAATTCTCAATTCTGAATGAACCCTTTTATTCAGCTGTCGAAAGCTGGCTGGGCTATTCGGCCCAATGTTTGGCCCGACTGACGGCCTTTTGCCAAGTCTGGAAATTGGCTTGGGCGGCGCTGGCACTGGCTTGGGGTTCAAAAACCCGATCAATTTTGCGTCCTTCCGCCAGTGCCCGATAGTCCTCCCAAAAGCCACTGGCCAATCCGGCCCCAAAGGCTGCCCCCTGGGCGGTGACGTCTAAGATCGCGGGGCGCTCCACCGGGATGCCAAGGACATCGGCTTGGAACTGCATTAAGAAGTTGTTGTTACAGGCCCCCCCATCCACCTTAAGGCAAGTAATCGGCGTGCCGCTATCCTCATTGACCGCATCCACCACTTCTTTGACTTCATAGGCGATCGCCTCTAGCACCGCCCGCACCATGTGCTCCCGCTGCACCCCGCCCGTGAGGCCCAAAAAAGCCCCGCGAGCGGTCATATCCCAGTGGGGAGCCCCCAACCCACTCAGGGCGGGCACAAAATAAACCCCGCCGTTATCGTTAACCTTTTGGGCCATGGGTTCCGTATCGGCGGCGTTACTAATCACCTTGAGGCCATCCCGTAGCCATTGAATGCAGGCTCCGGCGGTAAACATACTGCCCTCTAAGGCGTATCCCACTTGGGGCTGCCCCCCCTCTCCCGCTTGAGACCAAGCAATCGTTGACAATAACTGGTGGGAGGAGCGGGCAATGGTGTTGCCGGTGTGGGCCACTAAGAAAGCGCCGGTGCCATAGGTACATTTGAGCGCGCCGGGGCGATCGCAGCCATGGCCAAACAGGGCCGACTGCTGATCCCCAAAGATGGCTGTGATGGGGATTTCTGCCCCCACCACAGCCGCATCGGTGTAGCCAAACACCCCGAGGCTGGGCTTGACCGTAGGCATGATGTGGGGCGGAATCTGGAACAGGGATAGCAGGGTGGGGTCCCAATTGTGATCATGGATGTTCAGCAACATCGTGCGGCTGGCGTTGCTGTGGTCGGTGGCGTGAACCTTACCGCCGGTCAGATTCCACAGCACCCAGCTATCTACGGTCCCTGCTAGGGTGTTGTCCAAATCCACGGGGGGATCATTGTGCTGTTGCACGGTGTCCAGTAACCAAGCCAGCTTCGAGGCAGAGAAGTAGGCGTCGAGGACGAGACCGGTGCGATCGTAAATGTCCTCGGCTTTGCCTTCCGCCCGCAACTGATTACAGAGGGGGGCGGTGCGGCGATCTTGCCAAACAATGGCATTGTGGTGGGGCCGACCCGTCTGGCGATCCCACAGGAGGCAGGTCTCTCTCTGCACGGTCAGGCCAATGGCTGCGATGTCCGCTGCGGTGGCGCTGGCTTTGGTGAGCACCGTCTCCATGGCCCAGCGAATATCGGCCCAAATTTCGCGGGGATCATGCTCTAACCAGCCCGGTTGCGGGTAGTACTGGGTCAGCTCCTTGTAGGCTTGTTCGACAATGGCCCCGCTCTTGTCAAACAGAATGGCACGGTTGCCAGTGGTGCCCAAATCCAGGGCCATGATGTATAGAGCTGCCATAGGAGTTCAAAGGATTACGTCAGCAGGGATCACCGCCCTGTAGGTCTTAGCTTTCAAGACCATGGGCCAATAACAGCAGGATTTAAGCTTCCCGTTAGATTGTCGTTATGCCCCGTTGCATTCGGCTTGCCGCTGCAATCCGTTACTAGGGACCCGCAAATATGGCTTCTTCCAAGTCTTGGCGGCTGAGGGAGTATTTAAACACCCGTTGAATATCTTGTCCGGTGCTGTCGCCCTTGATATAGCGCACCACCACGGAATCAATATCGAGTACCAGGTCAGCTTGCCACTCAGGCGTTTGCATATGCCAACAATGGAGGTCTTCCACATCTTGTTGGCAGCCTTGGTCCCGCAACCACTGTTCGATATCGGGCAAAGGATGGTTATACAAAGGGGTTTCAGCAGTGGGCAGGGTCATAAAGTTTTGGGCGCATCCTAAACGTCAGGGAAAGTTGACCGTGGGGCATGGGGCTGAAACTCAAGGGGGCGAGAGTATCGGGGTGGGAA
>CAYGVA010000139.1:0-10859 GCA_964353225.1 uncultured Leptolyngbya sp. | reverse complement strand
TTGAAGCGCTGGCGATGTTCAAACGGCTGTTAGGCGATGAGCATCCCGATGTGGCTACTAGCCTTAATAACCTGGCATGGCTGTATAAAAATCAAGACCGATATGCTGAGGCCGAATCACTTACTCAACAAGCGTTAGACGTCTTTATCAACCTGCTGGGTAACGAGCACCCCAACGTTGGCAGAGTCACCGAAAACTTGGGAACGCTTTACAAGCTGCAAGGGCGCATGGCTGAGGCTGAAACGCTATATCGGCAAGCCCTGGGGATTTTAGAACCCAAGCTGGGGGCGGAGCATCCTTGGACGGTGCGGTGTCGGGAGAATTTGGCCGCACTAGGCGATGAAGGCGTGGAGGGTGAAGAGTGAAGAAGTGGAGGGTGAAGAGTGAAGAAGTGGAGGGTGAAGAGTGAAGAAGTGGGGAGTGAAGGGGTGGAGGATAGAGCAAAAGAAGCAGGGGGGCAAAAGAAAACCTATGAGCATTCTTCAGGAGGCATTGACTGATGACATCGGAACTTAAGCAGGCTATTGCAATCGCTCAGTCGTTGACGCTATACGAGCAACTCGAACTCCTGAAAGCGCTTTCTAGCCTTATTCAGGAAGATCATCTTCAAGCATCCACAATTCCTTTAAGACTTGAAGAAAAAGACACAGAGTTTTCTGCTGAGCGTTTTCGGGTTTCGTGGCAACAAGCCACAACCGGACAAACCCTACCCTTATCTCAAGTCGAGGAATAATTTATGAAAGCGGAGCTTAAACAAGCCATTCAAATGGCTCAGTCACTGTCTCATCTGGAGCAACTACAGTTGTTACAAGTACTTTCTGAGCTGTTGCAAAAGTCCAGCTTACTTGACCTACAAAGTCAAGCATTTTGGCATCCTCAACCGATTCATAACCTGCTCCAAATCCAGCAGCCTCCAGTTATTCAGGATCTGAACTGCCTTGCGGTTGATTTTTGGGATGATGACGAATCAGGGAATGACAATTTTCTGGTTTTTCTAGACCAACAGCGCAGCACTGAACCGCTAGAGAGCCGATGAGCATCCTCCTGGTGGATACCGACGTTGTTTCATTTCTTTTTAAGCACGATAGCCGGGCTGAAAGCTACGCAGAAATTCTGCAAGGTCATCAACTTGCACTTTCATTCATGACCGTCGCTGAGCTGTTTCAGTGGGCTGCTGTGCGTAACTGGGGTAAATCTCGAACCCAACAGCTAGAACAGTCCCTGGCTAACTATCTCGTTATTCCTGTAGATATTGATTTGTGTCGCCGTTGGGGGCAATTAAGAGCGGAGTTACAGTTGCTCGGCCAAGCCATTTCAGCCCAAGATGCCTGGATTGCGGCAACTGCCCTCCAGCATGGTTTGTCACTCGTTACCCATAATGCAAAAGACTTTGTAACTATTGCAGAACTGGAAATTCTGACGTGCCCACCCTGATATTGGGGAGTAACTGCATCAATGGGCAAGCACTCCCCTGAAACGATGTTCGCTCTCTGAATCGCAGCGCTGAGCACCTGCTCCCATAGCCGTTTAAAGATCGTGCAGCCCATCCCATACTGGGTAGCCCACAAGCACTTCAATCCCACCAGTAAGACACCATCACCGCATCCCGATCGCCCTCCCCCGCATTGCCCCACAACCCCTCCTGTAACCGCAGCGCCGCATACTCTCGAAACTTCCAGTCCTCATCTGAGTCAGCCTTGCCCCCATCAAAAACCTCCACCACATCTGCCCGCCACTTCTTGCCCAAATCCATGAGCTGGGCCACAATCACATCCTGGTTCTCCGCCAAGACATACAGCGTATCGGCGGGGTACAGCACAAACTGGATGATGCTCTCCTCCGGCATAGGGCGATAGTTAGCCATGGCCAACAGCGTCTCTAGCACCCCATTAAAACTCAGCCCTTTTTTGTCCGGCGCATAAACCGGCTTCGAGAATAAGAAGCTGCGCCATAAGTCTTGATGACGGGTCAAGTCAGTTATCACCTCTGGCCCGTCAAACAGGTTAAATCGTCGCTGCCACACCAACGTCGCCATCAGCTCTTGGGGTGAGCAAGACGCCGCCAATTGCTGAATCTTCTCAACATCAAGCATCGTGCTCTCCCCTTGAAAACAACCCCTACAGGGTAACGACTAAGGAATTTCCTTTAGAGATTTAGATTGGAACATCTTATTCACCCAAGCTCCCAACAGATAACCCGCCGTGCAGATCAGGAGACCATAGATATTCAAGCCCAGATCCAAGGCGTACTTGCCGCCCCCCATCTGGACCCAGGTCGGGAAAATCTCGGTACTGAGGGCACTTTCCAGCACCCGCAAGATCCCAAAGGTGAGCCCCGGCCAAAACGAGAGATGGAAGCTGAGGCTGCCTGCCCCCGGCACAAAGGCCAATAAAAAGATGGGAGCCAGCCCCATCACCATGGTGCCGCTGATGGTGGTGGCCTGAATAATCGCCGGACCCACCTGATCCCCCAGGTAAATGCTCAGTAGCGGCAGGTTGCCCAGTAGGGCGATCGCCACAATCCACCACCGCCCCAAAAACGCCTGGGTCTCGGTGGGTTGGCCCTTGCGGTTAAACCAGTCCCGCGCCCCCAGCTTGGCCACACTAGAAAAAGTGGAATCGAGGGTCGAGCCCGCACTGGTGAGCATAATCGCGTTAAACACCAGCAGCATCGGCAGGCCAAACAGGGCCGGTACATTCAGGGTGGGGGAGCCTTCTACCCCAAAGGCCCGAGCATAGAGCCCGACGGCGCTGAATAGAAAAATAAAGCCGCCGCTGATCACCCCCGCCCAGATAAACCCCTTCACCATCACCTTGGGGGAGGTGATGAAGGCGCGATCGGTCATCACCGGATCATGGAAGGGATAGCTAAAAATCTGCACGAAGGCCAAGCCGCAGAAGGTGAGGCCCGCCAGCCGCGTATCGCCATCCACTGCGGGAATGCCCTGGGCGATCAGACCCGGCCCCAACACCGACAAAATCACCACCAGCAACACCGCTGCCAGCAGCATTTGCGCCCCATCGGTGAGTAAACTGCTGCGCAATCCCCCCAGCAAACTGTAGTAAACCGTGAATGCCGTCACCACCAGCGCCGCCAGCCAATAGCCGCCGCTGCCTTCGGGGCCGAAGTAGAGGGAAAACACCTTGGTGTTGGACCAGACTTCGTTGATTAAGCGGATGGCGATCGCCAGCAAAAACAACCGCGCACAGACCGTGCCGTACTTGCTCACCAAAAACTCTGGGATGGAGCGATGCCCCCCTCGGGTGCGAATGAAATAGAGGGAGATCGCCGCAGTCACAAAACTCAAGTAATAGATCGAGTAGCCCAGCCCGCCCCAAATGCCAAAGGCATTGCCGAGGCTGGCGGCGTTATCAATGGACTTGGCAAAAATCCAGGAGATGGCAGCGCTGGAGACTAGCAGCCACATCCCCGGTGCCTTGCCCCCCTGGGATTGCCCCCCAAAAAACGCGAGGGCCGAGACCTTATTGGGCGTGGTTTGTTGCACCACCCGATAAACAAAGAAGCCATAACTGGCCAATAAGGCCCAGGTAATTGTCGTTGTGAGCATTGCTGTGAGGGTTAGATAACAGAGGAAACATCCCCTCCTGGGAGGGGTGCCCGCAGGGCGGGGTGGGTTTTCCGGAAAACCCACCCCCTACCCCCTTCTAGGAGGGGGAACAGAATTGTCGGCCTCGGGGCTGCACGGTCTTCTCGGCCTCGGGCAAGATCTCCGCACAGGTGGTCCAGATCCCCTGTTGTAGCGACACTTGGAATTCTGCGGGCAAACCCGCTGTCGCCATCGCCGCCACCACCGGGGCCACGTCATAGGTGAGGGGGTGCAGCGCTGGCTCAGGCCGCTGCTGGCTATTTAAGGGGAAATCGAGGGTGCCGTAGTACACATGGGGATTGCCATCATGGGCCGGACGGCCCAAAACGCCCACGTTGAACCAAAAGCCATTGCGAACGGTACGAATCCAGGGGAGGCCGGTGTGGGTGGCACAGATGCCGTCAACCCGATAGCGCTCTAGGGCATCCTCGATCCAGGAATCGCCCGTGGTCGAATCCCACACAAACTCATTCACCACTTCCGGGCTGCCGTGGCATAGCAAAATGGCGCGATCGCGCCACCGCAACCGGATTAGGGGCGGCAACTCCCGCAGCCAAGCCCGATGGTGCTCTGCCGTATGGGCATAGGTGTAGTCGTAGCTGAGTTGGGCAAAGGCTTGATCCCTGGGGTCGCTATAGCCGCAGCCGCAGTCCCGCTCCCCATGGCCGACGGCATGGTCATAGTTGCCCTGCAAGCAGATCACTTCAGCCTGACGCAATAAATCGAGGGTACGGTTGGGGTCCGGGCCAAAGCCCCCCAGATCCCCAAGGCAAAATCGGTGGGTCTGGCCTTGGGTGGCCTCTAAAAAGGCGGCGACTGCCCCAAAGTTGCTGTAAGGCCCCCCACAGAGGGCAATGCGATCGCACTGATCGGGAATCAAAATCTCAACGGGCAGATTTTCCATAGCTTGTTCACTGGCCCAAAGCCCAGCCGAGGGTTGTTTCTATGCATCTAAGCAAACAACATCGGTTGTAAAGCTGAGTTTTTTGTGAGAATTCCGCCAGGAAATGGATTTTGTTGAATTTTAGCGATTTGCTGCTTTAAGCGATTTCGGTCAATGAACATGTCAGGGTTGGGCGCAAAAACCGCTCCCCTACGAGGGTTTCGTTAAGGGTAGGGGAGAGGTCTCCTGACCCTATGCAAGATTGGGATGGCAGGCTGTTTTTCAGTTCATTAGCCTGACAGCCGACATTTTAGTTCTCGGCAATTTCCCCAGATCCCCAGCTCTCCAGATCCTCACGCTTCCGGCCGAATCAAATATCCACATTGATGCTCCCCCTCCGCCAGCCAATGGGTGCGCTCCACCGAGCAATCTGGCAGGGCCACCCGGAACATCTCTAACTCGTGACCACAAACGCTAGGGAAGGACTCGGCGATGGTGGAGATGGCGCAGTTGTATTCCGTGACAATGTAACCGGTCACGGCAGAGCCAGACTGCTCTGGCTGCATCTCATGCCACTCGGCCATATAGCCTTCGGCTTGGCGCAGTTGCACTAACCGCTGCACCCGCTCCAACAGCGGTCCCTGGCCCACCTGGGCGCGGTAAGTTTGCGCCTTGCGCTGCCATTGCTTGTGCAAGATATCCTTGACCTGCTCTTGGCCCACGGTTTCCGCCAGGGTGTCGAGCAGAGACAGGGCAAACTCGCCGTATTGGGCAGGGAGGCGATCGCGGCCCTTACGACTCAGGGTGTAGAGATAGTTAGGCCGCCCCATCCCCTCCCGAGCGATGCGATGCTCGATCAATTCCTCTGCGGAGAGATCTTTGAGGTGGCGTCGAATCGCCTGGGCACTCACCGCTAGATGCTCCGCCAAAGCCTGGGCAGTCGCTTCACCCTGCTTCAGCAGATGCTGCAAAATATCCTCTTTTGTAGACGGCGGTTGGAGCGAAGTCATCGGCAAACCACGGAATGAACGTCGGCAGGCAGCCCCCAGGGCAGACAACCATCGACTTTGACAACCTTTGTGTTGCTAAAGTATTCTAATGAAGGTTAGGCAACGTAGATGTTGTTTTAATTATAAAATTACTGGGTCGATACGCCACCGTACATAGGGGTCTGATGAGCGAAGCCAACTCTAACCAAGCTACCGAAAAGAATCTGGAACTGATGCGTAACTTCTCCCAGAGTTATGCCAAACGCACCGGCACTTATTTTTGTGCCGACCTAGGGGTGACGGCGGTAGTGATCGAAGGATTGGCCAAGCATAAGGATGACCTCGGTGCGCCCCTCTGCCCCTGTCGTCACTATGAAGATAAGGAAGCCGAGGTCAAAGCCACTTTTTGGAATTGTCCCTGTGTGCCCATGCAAGAGCGCAAGGAATGCCACTGCATGCTCTTCCTTACGGATGACAACGCCTTCGCGGGTGATCAACAAGAGATCACCTTCGAGACCATTCGCTCCGAGACCAACAAGTTTTAGTTGCTTAAGTCCGCTCAGATGGGCTGAGATCTTCTCCGCTCAGTCCGCTGCTGTTGATCTATTCCCCTTGGTGCCATGAGTGCTTCTGTTCAGTCCTTAGTCAGTCAGCCCTATAAGTACGGTTTTGTTACCGACATCGAAGCGGATGTGATCCCCAGGGGTCTGAGCGAAGACACCGTGCGGCTGATTTCCGCCAAGAAAAACGAGCCGGCATTTATGCTGGAATTTCGGCTCAAGGCCTATCGCAAGTGGTTGACCATGGCGGAGCCCGACTGGCCCAACGTCAACTATCCCCCCATCGACTATCAGAACATCGTTTACTACTCGGCCCCCAAGCAGCCGAAGGAAAAGCTCCACAGCTTAGATGATGCTGACCCAGCCCTGCTGGAAACCTTTGAAAAGTTGGGCTTGCCCCTGTCTGAGCAAAAGCGCTTGGCCAATGTGGCCGTAGACGCCATCTTCGACAGCGTTTCTATCGGCACCACCTACAAGGAGAAGTTGGGGGAGCAGGGGGTGATCTTCTGCTCGATTTCCGAAGCGGTGCAGGAGCATCCCGAGCTGATCGAGAAATATCTGGGCACTGTGGTGCCGGTGGGGGACAACTACTTCGCCGCCCTCAACTCGGCGGTGTTTAGCGACGGCTCCTTTGTGTACATCCCCAAGGACACCCAATGTCCGATGGACCTGTCCACCTACTTCCGCATTAATAATGGCGACTCGGGTCAGTTTGAACGCACCCTGATCGTGGCGGAGGCAGGCAGCTCGGTCACCTACCTGGAGGGTTGTACGGCCCCCATGTATGACAGTAATCAGCTCCATGCGGCGATCGTCGAGCTGGTGGCGCTAGATAACGCCGACATCAAATATTCCACCGTGCAAAACTGGTTCGCCGGAGACGAAAACGGTAAGGGCGGCATCTATAACTTTGTGACCAAGCGTGGTCTCTGCGCGGGCAAGAATTCCAAAATCTCCTGGACTCAAGTCGAAACCGGCTCTGCCATCACCTGGAAATATCCCAGTTGTCTCCTAGTCGGGGATAACTCCGTCGGGGAGTTCTACTCCGTGGCCCTGACCAACCACATGCAGCAAGCCGACACCGGCACTAAGATGGTCCACATCGGCAAAAACACCCGCAGCACCATCGTCTCGAAGGGCATTTCGGCAGGCAAGTCCACCAACAGCTATCGCGGCTTAGTAAAGGTGGGACCCAATGCCACGGGAGCCCGCAACTATTCCCAATGTGACTCGATGCTGATTGGCGATACCTCCAACGCCAACACCTTCCCCTATATCCAGGTGCAGAATCCCACCGCTCGGGTCGAGCACGAAGCCTCCACCTCCAAAATTGGCGAAGATCAGCTCTTCTACTTTGCCCAGCGCGGCATCTCCCCCGAGGATGCGGTCTCGATGATCATCAGCGGCTTCTGTCGTGAAGTGTTCAACGAGTTGCCCATGGAGTTTGCGGCAGAGGCGGACAAGCTCATGGCCCTAAAGCTCGAAAATGCGGTGGGCTAAAGCATTATGGGCATCACCTACGCTGAAATTGAACTGATTCGGGGGGCCGACTTAGTGTTGGCAGAGGAAGGCTATTTGTCGGCAGATGATATCCGTCGTCTGAAAGTGCTAGCTCTCGTTGATAGGGGCTCATCAATGCTGGTGATTTCTCGTTCCCTCTCAAAACAGTTGGCGTTGCGTCACGTTGATGAGGTCGATACTGAACTCGCTAACGGCGCGCTGATGCGGGCCGATGTCGTCGGTCCTGTGGAGGTGCGGTTTCAGAACCGGAAAACCGTGGTGAATGCCGTGGTGGTGGAAGCCGATACCGATGTGCTGCTGGGGGCGATTCCGATGCAGGGGATGGATGTGATGGTGGATCCGAAGCGAGAGCGGCTGATCCTCAACCCCGACAGCCCTGATAAGGCCCGGATGCTGATGAAGTAAGGCTTGTTTTTTGATTCTGATTTTTTTGACTCTGATTGTGATGACGGACCTGTGAATTCCCAAAGCGATGATTAACGAAAACAGCGACATTATTCTCTCGGTGCAGAACCTCCACGCCACGGTGGACGGCACCGAAATCTTAAAGGGCATCAACCTAGCGGTAAAGGCGGGGGAAATTCACGCCATTATGGGGCTGAATGGCTCCGGCAAAAGTACCTTCTCGAAGGTGCTGGCGGGTCACCCCGACTATGAGGTCACTGCCGGGCAGATCACTTTTAAGGGCCAAGACATTGCGGATTTAGAGCCCCACGATCGCGCCACCGCCGGTATTTTTCTCGCCTTCCAATATCCCCTCGCCATCCCTGGGGTGAGCAACCGCGACTTTTTGCGGGTGGCCTTCAATGCCCATCGCAAGGCCAATGGGGGAGAAGAGCTGGATGTCTTCGACTTTGACGATCTAATCGAAGAAAAGCTGGAGGTGGTGAAAATGGACGCCTCGTTCCTCGATCGCAGCGTCAATGAGGGCTTCTCTGGGGGCGAAAAGAAGCGCAACGAAATTCTGCAAATGGCCCTGCTGGAGCCCAGCCTAGCGATTTTGGATGAAACGGATTCCGGTCTAGATATCGACGCCCTTAAAACCGTAGCGGGGGGCGTTAACCAGCTCGCCAATCCCACCAACGCCGTGGTGATGATTACCCACTACCAACGGCTGCTGAACTACATCGTGCCGGACTTTGTCCATGTGGTCGCCGACGGTCGCATCGTCACCACCGGCGGCAAGGAGCTGGCCGAGCGTTTGGAGAGCGAAGGCTACGAAAACCTTTTGGCGGAGCACAAGATTGAGGTGGCAGCATAATGGCCATTCAAGTTTCCAACCCAGACGTGACGGTGATGTCGAAACCCCAAGCAGCGCGACAGGCTTATCTGAATGGGCTCTTGGCCACCGCCCAGGCAATGGTGCCAGCGTCTCTACCCTTCACAACCCTGAGGAATCAGGCGGCGGCGATCGCCCAAGAGCACAGCTTCCCCGACACCCGCCAGGAAGATTGGCGCTTCACCAACCTGACGCCGATGGTGTCGGTACCCTTTCAGGCCAGTACAGCCCTGCCCGAGGTAGATGCCGAGACCCTCGCAGCCATTACCCTGCCCGAAGTCACCACGCGGCTGGTGTTTGTGAATGGGCAATTCAGCGCGTCCCTTTCCCAGCTAGATTCTCTGCCAGAAGGGCTGATTGTTGGGAGTTTGGCCCAGCTCTACAGCGGTCCCTTCAAAAGCAAGTTCGACCATCGCCTCGGCCAGTCCGCCGGGAACCGCGATGTCTTTGCCGCCCTCAATACCGTCGGCTTCCAGGATGCGGCCATCCTCTGGGTGCCCAGCAACCAGGTGATTGAAGCGCCGATTCAGTTGGTGTTCCTCTCGATCGCTGCCGATGGGGCGGCGACCCTGGGTCAACCCCGTTGCCTGGTGGTAGCGGAGTCGGGCAGTGCCGTTACCCTGGTGGAAGATTTTTACGGCCCTGCGCCAACCCCCCACTTCACCAACAGCGTCACGGAAATCTGGGTGGAGGACAATGCCGAAGTCAACCATGTGCGTCTCCAGCGGGAAGGATCGGGCACGTTCCACATCGGTAAAACGGCGGTGACCCAAGGCCGCGACAGCCGCTACACCTGTACGCCCATCACCACTGGAGCCCAGCTCTCTCGCCATAACCTAGAGGTCACCCAGACCGGTCCCCAGACCGAGACCACCTTGCAAGGGCTGAGCGCGATCGCCGGCACCCAACTGGCCGACACCCACAGCATCATTGCCTTCAACCATCCCCACGGCACCGCCAATCAGCGCCACAAATGCATTGTTGATGACCGCGCCCATGCGGTGTTTAACGGCAAGATGTGGGTACCCCGCAACGCCCAGCAAACCAACGCCAGCCAGCTCAATCGCAACCTGCTGCTGTCGGATAAGGGCCGCATCGATACCAAACCCGAGCTGGATATTGTCGCCGATAATGTCAAGTGCGCCCACGGAGCCACCATCAGCCAATTAGATGCCGACGAGGTGTTCTACCTCCAGAGTCGCGGCATTGATGCCGAACAGGCCCAGCAGCTTTTGATTTACGGCTTTGCCATGGAAATCATCGATGCTATCCCCGTTGCTTCCCTGCGGGAAACCCTGACCCAGGTCATTACCGCCTGGACCCGCTAACCCCGTTTCCCCTGCCGCTCCCCTGCTCTCTCTCACCTCTGCGCCCCACCGCCATGACCCTTGCCCAAGATCGCACCCTCGCTACCCAGGTCCGTGCTGACTTCCCCATCCTGGCCCAGACGGTCAACGGTCATCCCCTGGTGTATTTCGACAATGCGGCCACCTCCCAAAAGCCACGGGCGGTGTTGGAGGCGCTGAATCACTACTACGAATACGACAACGCCAACGTCCACCGGGGCGTCCATGCCCTGAGTGCGCGGGCGACGGATGCCTATGAGGGGGCGCGAGACAAGATCGCCGCCTTTGTGAATGCGGCCTCCCGCGATGAGATTATCTTTACCCGCAATGCCAGCGAAGCGATCAACCTGGTGGCCTACAGTTGGGGCATGAGCCAACTCCAACCGGGGGATGAAATCATCCTGTCGGTGATGGAGCACCACAGCAATTTGGTGCCCTGGCAGTTTGTCACCCAACGCACTGGGGCGGTGCTGAAGTTTGTGGAGCTGACCGATACTCAGGAATTTGACCTAGATCAGTTCAAGCAGTTGGTGTCGGACAAAACTAAGCTGGTGGCGATCAACCACGTCTCCAATACCCTGGGGTGCATTAACCCGGTGGCGGAGGTGACGGCGATCGCCCATCAATACGGGGCCAAGGTGTTGATCGATGCCTGCCAAAGTGCCCCCCACATG
>CAYGVA010000138.1:0-10860 GCA_964353225.1 uncultured Leptolyngbya sp. | reverse complement strand
GCCTTAATGAAATTCCTCAACCGCATGAGCCCGAATTGGAATATCAGCCTCTTCCATTACCGTAACAATGGAGCAGACTATGGCCGCATCGTGGTGGGCATGCAGGTGCCCCCAGCGGAAATGGACGAATGGCACGCCTTTCTCGAAACCTTGGGCTATCGCTATTGGGATGAGACCCAAAACCCTGCCTATCACCTGTTTCTCAGCTAAGGTCAGCGCCGCCAAGCGTGAGACCTAGCATTGTCCGGACCTCCGCCAAGGGCAACGGCCAATAGGTTTCGAGGGGAGCCGCAATCACGCATTTGGCTTGGGTACCGAGGGTGCGACCCCAGCGATCGCACTGTCGCAACCGTCGCCATTGCCAGTGCTGTAGCAGTGAATAAACCCAGCGTCCCCAGCGGGCTGCCCGGTCATAGGTGGGGCTATAGTGCTGAGCGGAAACAAAGGCCCAAACCCCCAACTCCCCAGCCAGAGTCGTATCAAACCCCAGCAAAACATGAAAGGCATCGTGGAGAACGGTGTAGCGAATTGCAAGGCAGGGCTTTCGCCTCAGTTGCTCGGCCACAGTAGCGGAAATGGTTAGCGGTTGCAGGTGATTGTCAGCTAGAAACTCAGCCAGGGCTTTGCCAAAGCTGCCCTCTGGAAAGCGATTCAATTCCTGGACATCGATCCGGGGAATGGGATTTCGTAGTAAATCAAGCTGTTGCTGTATTTCAACATAGGGTTTTACCCCTAACGCAGCGGCTTTAAATGCCGCCGCATCTCCCAACTCACCCTGCTGATAGCACCGCATGGCTGCTAACAAATATGCGATCGAGACCATGGCAGGCCCCCCAAGCAATATCTAATTCCCATCGTCTACCGGTGGCAGCACTTCTACGGTCACCGTTTTGGTCTCCCCGTCCCCATCCACCTCCACGGCACTGACTTCCACCGTGCCCTCTGGGGTAGCCCGCTTGAACCCCTGTCGGGTTCCCTGTAGGGGGGTGCCGCAGTTTAAGCAGGTGGTCTGGAGATTATTTAGGCCCGTCATCGGGGTTTGACACACGGGGCAGGCCCCTTCCACCAAGTTGCGACCCAGCCACCAACGGAAACCCACAAACCCAATCACTGGGGCCACAATAATCAGCCCCATGAGGACGGCAATGGATTTGATCAGCCATCCCAAACCCACGGCCCCCAGCAACCAAATCACCCCAAAAAGGGTCAGCCAGCACCCCAGCCCTGAGAAGTTAAGTTGAACATTATTGCTGCCCCGTGGATACACAGTGACCTCCTCCCGCTTCAATGGTGCGATCTCTTTCCTGGGCCACCCCCTGATCCGGAGGCGTTGCTGTCGGTCAGTCCAGACTACAGTATCCAGGCAAACTTGCCCTTTCAGCCTAGATCACATCTTCCCAGCACTACAGAGGAGCAGCATCGCAATCCCCGACCTAGACAAGGGCATCCCCAATTGTTAAGTGATCTATCCCCACAAGCCCAGTTCCCTAGGCGCTTGAGGATACGGGGTTGAGAAGTCCGTGCAATTTTTGCTGCAAACTGCCTGGGCTAAAGTGGGCTAACGTCTCCTGCCGCAGCCAAGCGCCATCACAGCGACGATCCTGCCCGGTCAGGATTTCAATACAAGCCCCAGCCACCGCTTCGGGATCGCGATGGGGTACCCGCCAACCCACGCGACCATCTTGTACCGGGTCAGCGGAGCCATCGGCATCCCCCGACAATACCGGGATCCCACAGGCCATCGCCTCTAAGTAAACAATCCCAAACCCCTCTTGGGAGGGCATCACATAGGCGTCGGCGAGGCGATAGTGGTCTACCAAGGCATCGTTGGGTACAAACCCAGCGAACACGACGCGATCCGCCACCCCTAGGTCTTGGGCCAATTGCGCTAGCCGGGGCTGATCGTCTCCTCGACCAATCACCAAGTATTTCACCTGGGGGAATTTTGCCGCGATCGCTGGCAAAGCCCGAATCGTCACATCCACCCCCTTATAGATATCCCCCGACCACAACCGAGCCACGGTCATCAAGACGCAACTGTTTTCCAAACCGTATTGGGCTAATAACTGGGGGGACTTTGGCCCTGGGGTAAACACATCGCCATCCACAATGCAGGGCAACAGATCCATTTGGTTTGCATCTAGCCCATTGGCCTCACAGGCAACATCGCGGCTATAGCGACTAATCGTCCAAAGGTTATCGGCATTTTTAAGGGCTTGTCGTTGTCGAGTGGGTAAGGGCTCCCACACCTCTTTGCCATAGGTCATCACGGTATAGGGCACCCCAAATTGGCGACAGAGGGGGGCAATCAAGGGACCCAAACGCGCATGGCCACAAATCACCTGGCTGTATTGCCCCCGCAGCAATTGCCAGACCAGGATTGTTGCCAAACGTAGTCGCCCTATATCAGCCCGGGGCATCGCCAAGTAGCGAAAGGTTAGGGCTGAGCCTTCAAAGGGGTTGTCGCACCCAGGGGCATCCCGCAGCAGCAGCACTTCTGCGGGCAGGGCATGGGGTTGAGATAAATAGGCCCGAAACACGTCTTTGACATAGGACTGAATTCCCCCTTCCTTAGAAAAAATCTCTAGAAAGACAAAACAACTACGGGGAGCCTGAGATGACATAGTTGGACACTTCACTAATGTAATTTCCCTAGGGATGCGGGTCAGGATTGCTCTGACACCATGGGGGAATCGAGGTAAGTAGGGATGGTCGGGGCAAGTCTTAGCTTCAGCAAAAAGCCTCTATGCCAGCGCTGGCAGGGGCTCTATTTTACCGGTCTGCAGCCGCTGCAAATCGGTTTGCACCATGGTGGCAATCAGTTGCTCAAAGCTAATCTGAGGGTGCCATTGCAACTGAGTATTGGCTTTGGTGGGGTTGGCCACCAACTGAAAGTGCTCGTCTTGGCGCAGTAAGTTGGGATCCACATCCACATACTGCTGCCAATCTAAGTCCACGCTGGCAAAGGCCGTTGCCACTAAGTCTTGGACCGTGTGTAGGATGCCGGTACCAATCACATAATCTTCAGGGGTATCGGCCTGGAGCATACGCCACATGGCGTCTACATAATCCCCGGCATAACCCCAGTCGCGTTTGGCTTCTAGATTCCCCATGGAGAGGCGATCGCTCAGCCCCAATTTGATGGAGGCCGCTGCTAACGCAACCTTGCGGGTGACAAACTGCGGTGGTCTGCGGGGAGACTCATGGTTGTATAGAACGCCGCTGCAAGCGAATAACCCGTAGCGATCGCGGTGATGCACCATGGTCCAATGGGCATGGAGCTTCGCTGCCCCATAGGGATTTTTGGGTCGAAAATTCGTGGTCTCAGATTGAGGCGATTGCTGTACATCCCCAAAAATCTCGGAACTACTAGCCTGATAAAACCGTGTTTCTAAGCCCGCCTGCCGGATGGCGTCCAGCAAGCGAGTGGCCGTACCGGTAATTAAATCTAGGGTGCCGAGGGGATCATCCCAAGATGCCGGAACAAAACTGGGAGCCGCCAGATTATAGATTTCTTGGGGGCAAAATTCCTGCACCACCTGCGTTAGATCCGCAGCATTGGTCAAATTAACAGGGGCGATGGTCACAGCCTCAGCCATCTCATCGAGCTTCGCAACACTGGCTTGGCGACTGGGGGGAACCAGGCCCACTACCCGGTATCCCTTCTGGACTAATAAATGGCTCAGGTAGTAACCATCCTGCCCTGTGATACCGGTAATCAGTGCCGTTTTTGCCATAAGTGATGGGGGGATAGGGTCGCCAAGGCTACTGACCCAGAATACCCGTTCGGCTTTGGTGCCTATCTTGACTGCTTTTGGGTCGCAGCACCGATCGCCGCCATAAAAAAAGGTTGCCCGACCATAACAGCCAAGCAACCGCTTAAGTCTTAACGACTAAAACAATCTAGAAGAGACCCAAAGTCAAAGAGGTGCTAATCGGGAAGGTTGCCCCAACCCCTAACCAAAGGGTCACCACAGTGCCAAACAAGAACACAGTGGTCGCAACGGGTCGACGGAAGGGGTTTTGAAACTTGTTGACGTTCTCAAGAAAGGGCACCAACATCAAGCCTAGGGGAATCGCGGCCTGTAGCATTACCCCTAACAGCTTGTTAGGCACAACCCGCAGAATTTGGAAGGTGGGATAAAGGTACCACTCAGGCAAAATTTCTAGGGGTGTGGCAAAGGGATTCGCTGGCTCACCAATCATGGCTGGATCAAGCACCGCCAAAGCCACGCAGCAGGCCAGGGTGCCCAGCATCACAATGGGAAAGATATAAAGCAGGTCATTGGGCCAAGCGGGCTCACCATAATAGTTATGGCCCATACCCTCCTTCAGTAGCGCTCTCAATTTGGGATCGCTTAGATCCGGTTTTTTGATAGTTGCCATAGGACTGAAACAGGAAAGAGTATCAACAGCTTAATGAAAACCATAGCCAGAACCTCCAGGAGACTCTGGCCAAACCAATGGTGGGTTAGAGAGGCCCAGAAATGCCCTGTTTCCGAATCATTAGGAAGTGCAGAAGCATAAAGACCGCAATCGACCAAGGTAGGACGAAGGTGTGCAAGGTGTAGAAACGCGTCAAGGTCGCTTGGCCCACAGCCTCACCACCTCGCATCAATTCCACAATGGTCGATCCCACGACAGGAATCGCACTTGGCACGCCAGAAACAATTTTCACGGCCCAATAACCCACTTGGTCCCAAGGCAAGGAGTAACCGGTCACCCCGAAGGTAACGGTAATTACCGCTAGCACCACGCCAGTCACCCAGGTCAGCTCCCGAGGCTTTTTGAATCCCCCGGTGAGGTAAACGCGGAAGACGTGGAGGATCATCATTAACACCATCATGCTGGCGGACCAACGGTGGATGGAGCGAATGAGCCAACCGAAGTTGACGTCGGTCATCAGGTACTGCACCGAGGTAAATGCCTCAGTTACCGTCGGCTTGTAATAAAAGGTCATTGCAAAGCCGGTGGCAAACTGAATGATGAAGCACATGAGGGTAATTCCCCCCAGGCAGTAGAAAATATTGACGTGGGGAGGAACGTACTTGCTGGAGATATCGTCGGCTAGGGCCTGAACTTCCAGACGTTCGTTAAACCACTGATATACTTTGGAGTCGGTAACTTGCTTTGTAAACATTGAAGCGTCAGGCGATTCATAGCAATGCATTCCTTAAAGAATCTAACACAGTCAAAACCTTCTCCTAGCCAGACAGAGAAAGTTTTTGCCTTGTAAAACCTAATGAATAAGGGAAAACCGGTTTCCTAGTGCAAAAGTATTGACCCTGAACATATCTCGCCCACCATTCATATTGTTTACGGTTCGTTACAATTTAGGTCTATTCATAGAATTTAACTGGTCTGTCGCCGTTATTCAGGCCTATAGCCCTGATCCCATTTAAAATCCGTGGGTAGGGACCCAGACTTCAGTCTATGGTGATGCCAAGTTTGGCCATGGGGCAGTTACTTTAGAACCTTATTTTTTCAATGCGTGCCATGGGAAAGCAGTTCTGCCGTTGGATGGTGGCGATTGGGTTGGGGATGAGCTTGACCCTCGGTCTCATGTCCGGGGCTGCGATCGCCGCTACGGATGAGTACCAATTGATCTCGGAGGTGTGGCGACTGGTGAACCGCACCTACCTGGACGAAACGTTCAACCATCAGAATTGGTGGTTTGTGCGCCAGAATGGATTGCACCAGCCCCTAGCGGATCGGGACGCCACCTATGGCGCGATTCGACAAATGCTGGCGAGTTTAGATGATCCCTACACACGGTTTTTACCCCCCGAACAGTATCGGAGTTTGCAAACCAGTACGTCTGGTGAGTTGACGGGGGTAGGTTTGCAAATTGCGAAGGATGAACAAGACGGCACCTTGGCGGTGATTGCGCCGGTGGAGGGCTCTCCAGCCGCTGCCGCAGGGCTGCAACCCCGCGATCGCATCCTCGCAATTGATGGCGTCTCAACAGTAGGGCTGACCCTAGACGAAGCGGCCAATCGGATGCGGGGCACCATTGGCACCCAAGTCAACCTAACGTTTAAGCGCCCAGAAACGGCACCCGAGACCTTAGCGCTGGTGCGAGATCGCATCAACCTAAATCCGGTTTCTACCCGTTTACAGCATGTGCAACCAGGGCTGGATGTGGGCTACATCCGCCTCAGTCAGTTCAATGGCAATGCCGCCGCTGGGGTGGCCAAGGCGATCTCGGAGTTTGAAGCCCAAGGGGTAGAGGGCTACATTCTAGATCTGCGCAACAATCCTGGGGGGCTGCTCACCGCAGGCATCGAAATTGCGCGCCAATGGATTAACGAAGGCACCATCGTTTATACCGTTGACCGACAAGGGGTTTTGGATAGCTTTGACGCGAAGGGAACAGCCCTGACGGATGCCCCCTTGATGGTACTGGTCAACGAGGGGACAGCCAGTTCCAGCGAGATTTTAGCTGGGGCGCTGCAAGATAACCACCGGGGTCAATTGATCGGGGCTCGTACCTTTGGCAAAGGGCTGATTCAATCGCTGTTTGATCTGTCCGATGGGTCTGGCCTGGTGGTAACCGTGGCCAAATATGAAACCCCAGCTCACCACGACATCAATCGTTCCGGGATTCGCCCAGATCAGCGGGTCAACGCTAGTTCTATGACCCGAGAACAGGTGGCAACGGCAGCCGATCCCTCCTATCAGGTGGCCGTTGAACAGCTAGCGGCAGCGATAGCACCCCGTCATGGCCCCTAAATACCGTGGCCCCTAAGTCCAGACGCACTTACCACGATCCGCTCCATGGGGCGATTACGCTGGATGCCCGAGATCCGGTCGAGTCGCTGCTGATTGAATTGATTGATACGCCGCCGTTTCAGCGGTTACGGCGTATTCGCCAATTAGGACCGGCCAGCCTCACCTTCCACGGGGCAGAGAGCTCCCGCTTTACCCATGCGCTCGGGGTCATGTTTTTGAGCCTCAAAGCATTTGATGGGCTGGCCAGCCGCTATCCTTTGCTCCAGCCCCACCGGGCCGCCACCCTCTGTGCGGCGTTGCTCCACGATATTGGCCATGGCCCTTTCAGCCACACGGCGGAGGAGATCTTTGCCACCCACCATGAATATTGGACCCGGCAGATTGTCCAAACGTCGCCCTCGATTCGCGATCGCTTAGACGCCCATGACCCAGCATTAGTCGATGAAATCCTCAGCATTTATAGCCATAATCACCCGGTCCCATTGGTGTGGCAGTTGGTGTCGAGTCAATTAGATTGCGATCGCCTCGATTATTTAATGCGGGATAGCCACTCCACCGGGGCCTCCTACGGACATTTAGATTTAGAACGCATCCTCAATGCCCTCGATATGGATGCTGAGACGCAGCAGTTGGTGGTGGTGCACAAGGGGCAGACGGCGGTCGAGCACTATTTGCTGGTGCGCTACTTTATGTACGCCCAGGTCTACAACCATCCCAAAAATCTGGCGGCCACATGGGTGCTACACCAAGCTTTTGGGCGTGCCCGCCACTGCTTCATCCATGGCACCTTAGAGGCCGATACCACCGTGACCAACTGGCTGTCGCAACCCAGTCAAACCTGGAGCTTAGAGACCTATTTGGCGGCGGATGACATTGTTTTCACCTACCACCTCCAGCGCTGGCAGCACCATGGTGACCAGATTCTGGCGGATCTGTGTCGTCGTTTTTTAGACCGAGATTTATTTAAGGCCCATGATGTTTCAATGCTGTCCTCGGATCAGCAGCAGGCGCTGCTCACATCGGTGAGCACAGTGCTAACGCAACAGGGTCGATCACCAGCGGTTTACTGTGGTCTTTCCCGTAGTCAAAGCCGAGGTTACACCCTTTACCAGCAGGGCATTGATCTGCGCATTGAAGGGAAATGTGTGGATATCAACCAGGTCTCGCCAGTGGTAGAACCGCTGACTCGGGTTCACCAACGCACTTGGTTTATCTATCCAGCCGATCTAAAAGCTTGGGTCAATGACTATATGCAGCAACGGTCTTGAGGCTGCAAACGGCCCTGTTTTCTGGTTCTTGACGTAATCTGTTTAGGATTTCCCAAGACTAATAGGCTGGCGCGGCTAGGTAAGAGACCAACAACCCCAAAATGGAACCCGCAACCACCTGAATGGGGGTATGGCCTAACAGCTCCTTGAGGCGATCTTCATTGAACTCGGGCTTTTCACTAAAAAGTTCGTCCGTGATCTGATTGAGAAGTCTGGCCTGTTTGCCCGCCGCTTGGCGGACCCCAGCGGCGTCGTACATCACGATCACGGCAAACACCGTAGTGGCGGCAAAAAAGGGGCTGCTCCATCCCAGGGTTTGTCCCGTTCCGGCGGCCAGGGCCGTCACCAGGGCCGAATGGGAGCTGGGCATACCGCCCGTTTCCACCAGTACATGCCAGTTAATCTGGCGATTTTGGGCAAATTCCACCACTAACTTCAGCGCCTGGGCCAAGAAACAGGCCCCCAGGGCGATGAGCAACACACTGTTGTGGAAGATGTCACTGATGTCTTGCATGGGTTTAAACGCCCGTTAATGGGTACGCGCAACGATGTAATCAGCGAGGGCAAGTAGGGGCTGAGCCCCTGCTCCCAGGGGAGAAACGGCGGCTTTGGCTTGATCGATCAGCTGTTGGGCCTGCCGTCGGGACTCTTCAATGCCCCAAAGGCTGGGGTAGGTGGCTTTTTGGGCTTTGAGGTCTTTGCCCGCAGATTTGCCCAGCTCCTCAGAGGTGGCCGTAATGTCTAGGACATCATCTACGATTTGAAAGGCTAGACCAATGCATTTGGCATAGTCCGATAGGGTCGCAATCGCTGCTTCATCGGCCCCCGCCAAGATGGCTCCAGAGGTGACCGATATCTCTAGGAGTGCGCCGGTTTTATGGGTATGGATATAGGTCAAGGTCTCGATGGTAATGTCTGGATTGCCCTCGGAGGCCAGATCCACCACCTGACCGCCCACCAACCCTTCTGCGCCGACGGCCCGCCCCAGACCAGCCACCACCCGTAACAGCCGTTCTGCCGGGACATCAACGGTTTTACAGGCCACATGCTCAAAGGCGTAGGATAGCAGGGCATCCCCCGCCAAGATGGCGACATCATCCCCGTAAACCTTGTGGTTAGTGAGCTTGCCCCGGCGATAGTCATCGTTGTCCATGGCGGGCAAATCGTCATGGATCAGCGACATGGTGTGAATCATTTCTAGGGCGCAGGCGGTGGCCATGGCCATGGGCTCGGTGCCCCCCATTAACTCACAGGTGGCCAGACAAAGGATGGGCCGCAGCCGCTTGCCCCCGGCCATGAGGGAATAGCGCATGGACTCGTAGATGGTCTCGGGGTAGACCACGGGCAGTGCGGCATCTAAGGCGGTTTCGACTCGCCGTTGGCGATCGCTCAAATACCCTTTGAGATCAAAGGTCTTAGGGGGGGAATCTTGGGAAGAAAGGGTCACCATACGCTGTATCCGGTCGTTGCGGTTTAGGGGTAGGGGGCGGGGGGGAGCTGAGTCTGCGTGCGCCCACAATAGCTCCATACCGTATTGTGCATGAGCATGGCAACTGTCATGGGTCCAACCCCCCCTGGCACTGGGGTAATGGCAGCGGCGATCGCAACCACCGCATCATAGTCTACATCTCCCACCAGTCGGCCTTTCCCCTCGGGTCCAACCACCCGGTTGATGCCCACATCAATCACCACGGCCCCTGGCTTGACGTAATCCGCCGTAATAAATTCGGGTCGCCCCACCGCCGCCACCAAAATATCAGCGCTGCGGGTCACTGCCGCCAAGTCCGCCGTGCGGGAATGGGCCACGGTGACAGTGGCATTGGCCTCTAACAACATCAGGGCCATGGGCTTGCCCACCAAAATGCTGCGGCCCAAAATCACCGCTGACTTGCCCGCTAAGGGGGTGCCACTGGTTTTGAGCAACTGCATCACCCCAAAGGGGGTGCAACTGCGCAGGCCGGTGTCCCCCCGCAGCAAGCGACCCAGATTAACGGGATGGAGGCCATCGGCATCTTTGTCGGGGTCGATGCCATTGAGTAACGCGACCGCATCCAAGTGATCGGGCACGGGCAATTGCAGCAAAATGCCATCCACCCGCTCGTCGCCATTGAGGGACTCTATCAGGGCCAGCACCTCAGATTGGGGCGTATCCCCAGGGAGATGGCGGCCAAAGGAGGCGATGCCGATGCGATCGCAGGCCCGCTCTTTATTGCGCACATAGGCGGCGCTGGCGGGGTTGTCGCCCACCATCACCACCGCCAAACCGGGGGGGCGTCCCACCGTGGGCGTCACGGTCTCAACATGGGCTTTGAGCTGGGTCTGAATCTGTTGGGCCAGGGCCTTGCCATCTAAAATCTGGGCCATCGTGAAACCTGAGTTAATCTGTCATCTATAGCAGTCGCCAGTCCGCTTAGGACTAGATGCAAGCCATTTTGAGTCGGGGCTGAGCATCACAACGATCCTCGGTCTCCCCATCAAAATGGCCAGCGCTACATTATCGCGTTGGTTATCCTAAACCATGCTTAAAATTCCTACCGGTTTAATCAATATGAAGTGGGCCTTTGTCCGGGGGCTGCCCCTGCTGGTGATCTGTGTTGCCAGCACCACTGCCGGATGTAGCACCCTCTCCCCCGAGTCTTTGCCGCAGTTGGGGCTGCCCCTGCCGGTGGCCCAGTTGACAGGTCCCCCCACCCCAATCGGCACCCTATCGGAGCCGGATCAAAGCAGCCAGGTCTCGGTGCAGGGGCAGGTGCAGCAGCGGGCACCGTTGGCGACGGGCTGGCTGTATCTCGTGGAGGATGACAGCGGCAGCATTTGGGTCAGCAGCAGCGAGGTAGCACCGCCCTTAGGGGATTGGGTA
>CAYGVA010000137.1:0-11037 GCA_964353225.1 uncultured Leptolyngbya sp. | reverse complement strand
TAAAATCTAATTCTACAGCTTCAATTTCTTCTTGAATCAGTGGCGTCGCTTCCGGAAATTCAGCCTCATAAAGCTCAATCAATCGTAGTAAGTCAGCAATATAGCCCTCAGCATGAGCGATGTTGCCATGAATAAAGTTGATTGGATTGTTTATTTCGTGGGCAACGCCAGCCACAAGCTGCCCCAGAGCAGACATTTTTTCCGTTTGAATCAACTGTACTTGAGAATCTTTTAATGCTTGCTCTGCTTGTTTGCGTTCATCAACTTCAGTTTCGAGCTGAACGGTGCGGGATTCTAAATCCCGATTGAGAGAGTAAAGTGCTTCAAGCTGTTCTGCCCGTTCTGCGATGAGACTTTCAATTTCTGCTGCCATGGCATTGATATTTTGACCCAGAACATTAAGTTCTTTAGAGCCTTCGATCGCGATTCGGGTGTCTAGTTTGCCTTGACCGAGCTGCTGGATACCCTCAGTCACAAGGGCTAGGGGCTTGGTTAATCGACGAGATAAATACACCGCAATAAACCCAAGGATGACGATTGCAATTACTGCGCCAACGACAAATATTTTATCCAGCTCACGTTGCAGGGCGAATACATTATCCCTGTCTGTGGCCAGGACGACGCTCCAACCAAGCTTGGGTAAGCCCTCAACTTCGAGCGGCGGACTGTAGACCATGAATTCTTTGGCCTCTGATTGCTGATTAAAGGCTAGTTGTACTAATGTCTGTTCGGTTAAGTTGGTACTATCCAAGGCTGGAAATATTTCACTAATGCTGAGGCCAGTGTTTTCAGCTTGAGGATTATCTAGCGTGCTGCGATCTGATCTGGCATTGGTTTGATAAGCACCATCCGTCTTGAGGAACACAGAATTGCCTTGATCGATTAGATAATAATTAGAGCCTGAGTGACCGTAGTTTTGAACCAGCTCATGTAAAACGTCTACCGGCATTCGTACTCGGATAAAACCGACTGGTTCTTGGGTTTCTGAGTCATGGATTACTGATGCCGCGTAGACATTAAATGTTTTTTCAGTGCTTGAAATGGAGGGTGCGCTTAATATTGCACCATTTTTTTGAAGTGCCGCCTGAATATAAGTCCGATTCAGATGGTTATCAAGTCTGATTCCTTGAGTTTGGGCAATCACTTCTCCGTCCAGATCAAAAATAGCAATACTGTCATAAATCTCGTACTGAGCCCTTAAGCGATCTAAGACTAAGGCTTTATCTGCTGATGAAGTCTGACGACGGAGGTCTGAATTGCTCAGCATGTCCAAGCTTGCCAAGACCCGGATATCAATTAGCCGATCTTGCATGAAGTTATAAACCTTGTGCTGAAGGTTGTTTGCACGGGTTGTTTGAATTGCTTTTGACTGACTAGTTAATGCAGAATTAGTAATATAGTGAGCCACAACACCTATGGCCAGGAGGGGTAACGTACTCATTGTCACCAAGGCGACAGTCATCTGTTTTTTAAGACTTTGCTGTGAAAAATATTTTTGTATGATTGGAAATTTCATGCTTTGGGAGTCGACGATTTCGAGATTTCAGAATCCAAATACGCGGAGTTTATCTGGTGGGCAAAGCTGCTAAGAGAGTTTATTTGTACCATTTATCATGGCGTTATCAAGGTTTACATCTACAGAGCTGTAGAGATGCCATTATCATTCCCGCTCTGGGCACTCTGCTCGCGTCGGGATAGGTGACATTCCCCCAAAAAAGTGGACATTCCCGATGAGTCGTAATGCAAGAGAATGCTCAAATGCCAAAAAAACCACGCCGCCTCTTTACTGATGAGCAGAAAGCCGAAGCCGTTAATATTGGTAACCGTCCCACACATTACGCTGGCTGAGCGGAGTCGAAGCCAGATCTCCCGAAAAAGTCCCCTTCGACTCCGCTCAGGGGACGGTTACTGATGCTACGAAGTTATCAAAGGCCGTTTCATAGGTATTTCATATTCGAGTATTAACCTAGTGTTCCACTCTATGTGCTAAGACAACTTTGCTGGCCATGATTAATGCGGATTCTACTGGTAGAAGATGAACCCGATCTTGGGAAGGCAATCAAACGAACCCTGATTCAAGAAGCCTATGTGGTGGACTGGGTGCAATCTGGGTCTGAGGCTTTGGCGTATCTGGAGCATGATTTATCGGTTTATACCCTCGGTGTTTTTGACTGGATGTTGCCAGGGATATCAGGCGTTGCCCTGTGTGAGTGGCTGAGGTCGAATCACCATGCGTTGCCAGTGCTAATGCTGACTGCTAAGGATGAAATCGAAGACCGCATTACAGGCTTAGACGCCGGTGCCGACGATTACTTAGTCAAGCCCTTTAGCATGGCAGAGTTATTGGCCAGACTAAGGGCACTGCGGCGGCGGCCCCCTGATCTCAAACCAGCTCAAATACAGATCGGCGCTTTGCTGTTAGATTGCGATCGCCGTCTGGCCCTTCTCCATCCTGATGAAGCTGCTGAGCAAATTATTGAACTCACCCAAAAAGAGTTTCAACTGCTGCAATATTTTATGGAACACCCCAATCAAATTCTCAGCCGCGATCAGGTGCTGGATCAGCTCTGGGAACTGGGGGCCGAGCCCAACAGCAACGTCGTCGCAGCCCAGATGCGACTGCTGCGCCGTAAGTTGGAGCAGTATGGCTGCGACGATCTAATCGAGACTGTCTATGGCATGGGATACCGCTTCAAAACCCAATAATCTATTTCGGCGTAGCCGCTGGCAACTCACAGTCTGGTATTCCGGGGTGATGGCAGTGGTACTGGGGCTAAGTGGGCTCGGCGTTTATGAGGCGATCGCCCATGCCCATCGGGTCACCGCAGACCGTGAACTCAAATCTGTGGCTGATACTGTTCATGATGTTCTAGAGCAGAACTTGAACAATCAGCATGAGATTGGAGACCTTTCTCCCAATCTGCTCCCCAATTTGTGTGTCGCGGGAGAGACCTGCCGGGCTCCCTTTGAGATCAATCAAGGGCATCACCGTAATCACCTTTACCAGGGCAGTTATTACATTCGGGTACTCGCTCCTACAGGGGAGCTGATCGCCACCGCTGGTTTCCATCCTCAAACGCTTCCCCCCTCTGGCACTGAAACCGGTTGGCAAACCCTATTAGATGGCCAAGGCAATCGCTATCGGCAAGTGACACTACCGATTACCGCGCTAGATAATCAGACCTTACTTGGTACGCTACTGGTTGGACGCTCTTTTAATGACTTTGCGGCTTACTTAGCAACGATTCGTTGGATTATCGGCTTAAGTTTGCCAGTGACGATGGGATTGATTGCTCTGGCCAGTTGGTGGCTGGCTGGGTCAGCTTTGGCACCCGTGCAAGTCGCATATCGCAAAATTCAACAATTCACTGCTGATGCTGCCCATGAATTGCGGACACCTCTAGCTGCAGTCCAAGCCACGGGTGAATCCGTGATGCATCTCCCAGAAATTTCCGATGCTGACGCCCGCGAGATGGTGCAAGTGATCAGCCGTCAAAGTAAGCGGCTCACCCACTTAGTGAACGATCTGCTACTGCTATCCCGGCTTGATACCCAAGCTCCAAAGCTAGCAACCCGATGCTGTTTACAGGATTTACTCAGCGACATCGCAGAGGAACTCGCGGCCCTGGCATTGTCCAATCACATCCAGTTGATCCTGCAACAGCCTGCTAAACCCTTAATCTTTGGCCAGGGAAATGAAGCCCATCTTTATCGACTGGTGGTGAATGTGGTCAGTAACGGTCTCCAGCACACGCCAGCGGGAGGAAAGGTGACTATGGCGCTCTCGCAGCACGATAGACAAGCTTGGATCACAGTGACTGATACGGGCACTGGTATTGCGCCAGTGGATCAGACTCAAATTTTTGATCGCTTTTATCGGGTGGAAAAAGACCGCTCTCGCCAAAGTGGGGGTTCGGGGTTAGGGTTGGCCATTGCCAAGGCCATTGCCCATGCTCACGGCGGTGATATCGGGGTGCAAAGTCATGTTGGGCAGGGCAGCACATTCACTATTCAATTACCGATTTCCGGGTGATGCCACTCTCCCAGCAAGCTAAGCCAACATTATTCAACGGCTTAGCTACCCGCTGTTTCACGCCGATTTCATAATTGTCCCCTATTGTTCAGGACATTCACTGTGTAGTCGGTTTGAACACCGAGTAGCCTTGCCCATGAGCCATCCCACCGAGTCGCCTCAGGTCCCCGCACTGAAAGAGCCTGCATCCTCCTCTCTGGACCCTGAAACGGCAGCTACTGAAATGGCTCAGGGGGGAGAGAATGCTGCTGCTGACCTTCCCTCCAAGCCTTGGTGGAAACCTCCTAGAAAAGCTCTATTGGGAGTAGGCGTGTTTGCAGTCCTAAGTGCAGGAATTTTAGGTGTCACGACTGTGCTCAAGTGGTCATCCATGGCCGGAATGGATCATGGGATGTCTGGTCACGACATGTCTGGTATGTCCCATGACGACATGATGCAAGTGGATGGGGCCTTCAATCCCACCCCCGTCACTGTCGAGGTGGTACGGCCTGCTCCGCTTAACATTAGCGTCAACTATACGGGGGCGATTTATCCCTACAGCGAAGTCACAGTTTATCCCCGGATTGCGGGTCAGCTTTCCAATTACGCCATCTACCCTGGAGATCAAGTGGTTGCAGGGCAAACCCTAGCCAGTCTAGAGGCCGTTGAACGCGCTACCCAAACCAGTGAGGCTGAAGCGACTGTGGCAGCGCTCAATGCTTCGGTTACAGCTAGCCAGGTGCAACTGGAAGAACAACGTCAAAATATCGAACAAATTCAAGCTGATCTTGACTATCTGCGATTGCAGCGCGATCGCTTTGCGGTTCTCACAGCAGAGGGCGCGACTTCGCAGGAACAGTACGATTTACTGGTCTCTCAAGTGGAAGCCAAGGAGGCCATGCTAGCAGGAGCACAAGCCACCCTCTCTCGCTTGCAGGCTAGGGTGACCAGCGATCAAGCCCAAGCCGATCGCGCCCAGGCTCAAGTGAGTACTGCATCAACCTTTGAGAGCTATACCCAAATCACCTCCCCCATCACCGGCATCGTCCAGGAACGGATGGCAGATCCAGGGGTTGTTGTACAGCCAGGGATGGGGATTTTAAAAATCGGAGACTATCAGCGGGTTCGCTTGCAAGCGAATGTAGCCCAGCAAGATGCGAATCGCATCCAAATTGGAGCCCCCATTCTGGCGACCATACCCGGTGCTGATTCCGGGGTGATACAGGGGGCCATCACCAGTATCTTTCCTCAAACCGACATGACAACTCGTACGGTCACGGTGGAGGCAGTAGTTAACAACGCTGACAACAAACTGCTCTCAGGTCAGTTTGTCGATATGGAAATTGTCACTCAACGGCGTCCTAATGCCCTTTCCATCCCCCAGAAAGCATTGGCGGATTTTAATGGTGAACCTTCAGTTTGGGTTGTGAATGGGGAGACTGCCCAACGGCGAAAGGTTACTGCCGGGTTAACGAGCCGAGATCGCATTGAAATTACCTCAGGCCTGGAGCCAGGTGACCAAGTGATTACCTCTGGTCATAGCCGTCTGATGGAAGGCAGCGCAATCGCCGTTGTTGACGGCCTTGGTAACCCAGTTGATGGCTTTATCAGCACTGATAGCAACAGCTTTGAAATTGATCTAGTCAGTTCCAGTCCAGCTCAAGCTGGCAAAACGGAACTGACGATTGTTTTCCGGGATGTGGAAACGGGAGATCCTCTAGCCCTTGCGCCAGAAGATGTGACGGTTGCTCTCACAATGCCGATGAGAAATATGGCTCCCATGAGCGCAAAAGTCGAGCTAAAAGCGACTGATCAACCGGGGGAATTTATTGTCGGCACCTTTTTCGGCATGCAAGGAGATTGGATTCTAGAGGCCACTGTGACGACTGAAGAAATCTCGGGCTCAGCCCGCCTCAGTTTCCCCGTGCAATAACGTTTGTTCCTCACACAACTGTCCTACATTCTCCTTAGACAAAATCGATGAAAAAAGTCTTGCTTGGCCTCGTGGTCACCAGCGTTTTAGTTGTAGGTTGTGGTGCATCCACCTCAAATACAGAAAATACAGACACAACGGACACCACTCCAGAGGCCCCAGAAACCACTGAAGCCACGGAAGCTCCTGAAAAAGAAGATATGGAGGTCAGCGAGGGCAATGTGGACTTCACATTGCTGAACCCAGAAGGAGCTGTCCCCATGGGGGATGCTGAGTTAACCCTAGCGGTACAAGACAGCGCTACCGGTGAACCGATCACCACAGATAGCTTGGTGGTAGATATCACTATGCCTATGGATGGGATGGACCCCATGTTGACTGAGGTTGAGGTTTCCCCTGGGAGTGAACCCGGCCAATATACAATCGCCACCTACTTCAGCATGGAAGGGATGTGGATGATGGATGCTTCTCTGGAGGAAGGGGAGCAGCAGGGCAAAGCTCATTTCATGATTGAAGCCCAGTAGGACACTGCCTGATCGCCCTGTTCATCACCGGAATAGGCGCAAAACCGATTCCGGTGATTTTCCCAAAGGTTATGAAAGAATTTCTCACCCGACAATCCATCAAAAACCCTGTCGTTGTTGCGGCCATTTACCTGGCAGTCGTACTGCTCTCAGTACTGACTCTGGTTTTATTGCCAGTCCGCATGATGCCCTATGTTGAGAGTCCGCTGGTCTCTGTGGTAACGATGGCACCGGGTTCTTCCCCAGCCGAGGTGGAAACCTACATTAGTAAGCCCATCGAACAGCGGCTGAGTGTACTGGATGGGGTGCGCTTTATTCGCTCTAGCTCCCAGCAAGACAGTTCATTGGTCACCATTCAATTTGCTTGGGGAGGCAATATTGACCGAGCCGTGCAATCGGTGCAAAGCGTCATGACTGCGGCTGAAGGGGACTTGCAGTTGGATGGGATTAATTCTCGGACCTACTGGGTGTTACCGATTGATCCTCTGAACCGACCAGTGCTGACCTTAGCCTTACAAGGTGAAGGTTGGGATCCCCTGCAATTACGAGAATTTGCTGACAATACCTTAGTGGATCGGCTCACTCAAGTTGAGGATGTACAGGCCGTTTCAGTCTTTGGAGGCTATCGGCGACAGCTCCAGGTGATTGTGGATCGACAGCAATTGGCAGCCTATGACCTATCAATTTTGCAAGTGCGCGATGCCATTGACGGCAACAATGTGAGTCAAGGGGCAGGCGTTCTTACCCAAGGAGATAGCGAGATATTAGTTCGCACCGATGAGCGCACCCTCAACGCCGCCACGGTGATGGACTATCCCATTTTGGAATGGGATGGTCGGGTGGTTTACGTGCGCGATGTGGCCACCGTTAAAGACACTTTTGAAGAACGGCGCAGCGGCTATCGATACAACGGATCATCGGCCCTGGCTGTAAACATCATTCAAAAACCAGACTCCAGCTCTCCTCAGGTAATTGAGCGCGTGAGAGAGGCCCTGGCTGATATCGAAGCAGAGTACCCTGCACTGACGTTTCAAGAAGCCTATGACAATTCCTACTTAGTGAATTTGATTCTGCGTAGCACCTTTCAAGAATTGCTGGTGAGTGTCTTGCTGGCGGGGATTGTCATTCTGCTATTTTTAGAAGATTTTCGAGCCACGGCGATCATTATGATCTCCATCCCCACCAGCTTGGCGCTCTCGACCCTACCGTTTATCCCCATCGGCATGTCTCTTAACTCTTCTACGTTGATTGGCATGATGATGGCGATCGGTAAGCTGGTGGATGATTCCATCATTGTTCTGGATGCGATTGATCAAAAGCTGCGTCAGGGATTGAAACCGGTTCAAGCTGCTATTAAGGGAACCGGTGAGGTTTTTCTAGCCAGTGCTGCGGCCAGTTGTGTGATGATTGCAGCCCTTGTCCCAACCATCCTTTCAGGTGGGTTAACGGGCTTGATGTTCGTAGGCATCGTTTGGCCAATGGTGTTTGCCTTTGTGTCATCCCTCTTGGTGTCCATCACCTTAATTCCCTTAATTGCAGCCTTTTTGCTCAAGCCCCATAGTGAGCAGCCCCAGCGCCGCACTCGTTTGCAAAAGGTGCTGACACCCGTACGTTATGGATTCCAGCAGCTAGAGCGGGGTTATGGATGGCTATTAAATCGATGCATGAACAATCGGGAAGTGACCTTAGCGGTTGCTGCAGCATCGATTGTCTTAGCCGCGTCGCTTTATAGCTTCATTCCCCAAGAAATGATGCCTCTAGGGGATTCTGGACAATTCATGGCCACCCTTGAAATGGAGGCTGGCAGTTCTTTTGCGGCAACTGATGCGGCTGCAGCCCAGTTTGAGAAAATTATTTTGCAGCAGCCTGAGGTTGAAAAGGTCTCTGCCCAGGTGGGATTTGAACTCACTCGCAACAGTACCTACTTCACGGGATACAGCATGGGTGGCGTAAGTACGGCTTCCCTGACGGTAACCATCACGCCTCTTAATGAGCGTAAGCGAGACATCTGGGAAATCATGGATGGCATTGAGGCCGAAGCCAAAGGGACCATTCCTGGCATCCGTCGCCTCGCTATCAAGGAAATGGGGGTGGATGTGATGGCCACCTCTGCTGCGCCCATTCAACTTGCTGTTTATGGTGATGATTTAGACCGGTTGTATCGGTTGGCAGAGGGCGTAAAGCAAATTGCTGAGGCTAATCCCGACGTTGCCATGGCTCACACCAGTTCAGCCTTATCCCAACCGGAATACAAACTCAACATCGATCGCCGTCGAGCCCAGGAGTTGGGCCTGAATATCCAACAAGTCTCGCAGCAAGCCTATTACGCTTTGAATGGCGGTTTGACCCGTCGTTATTACAACCGCCCTAACTTACGCCAAAACTCGATTTTGGTGCGGTATGACGAATCAGATCGCGGCACAGTTCAGGATCTCTCTGATACTTACATCACCAGTGCCACAGGTCAGCAAGTCCCCCTCAGTACGGTGGCTACCTTAGAGCGTCAGCAAGGCCCGACCCTGATTGAGCATGTCAATGGTAAACGGGTGGTCTACGTGAATGGCTACTACCGCAAAAACGGGCCAGCCTCCATGGATTTATCCATGGCGATCGCGATGCAAGCAGGCGAAGAACTCAACTTTCCTCCCGGCTATGGGGTTGATTCTATGGGTGACATGACCGACATGATGATTGAGTTTGAGCGGTTATTAAAGGGCCTCGTGGTATCCCTAGCTCTGATTTACCTAATCCTGGTCATTCAGTTCGGTTCCTTCGTTCAGCCCTTAGTCATGATGCTGTCGGTACCTTTACAGTTGGTTGGCGTATTTGGTGCGCTGTTGTTGGCCAATCAAACCCTGTCAACGGTCTCGATTTTGGGCATTGTGATTCTCTCAGGCGTTTCTTTATCGGCAGCCATCCTGTTGTTAGAGCTCATTTTGGCCAAGCGGGCTGAGGGAATACCCAGGGCGATCGCAATTCGACAAGCAGGACCGGTCAGACTCAAAGCCATTGTCATGACCACTGTCACTACCCTAATTGTGATTGTGCGTCTAGCCTTCTTCCCGGAGACAGGGATGGATGCTTACTCTCCCATTGCTACTGTCATTCTGGGAGGACTGGTGATTTCGACCTTGCTCACCCTCGTGGTGGTGCCTGTGGTTTATTCCTTTGTTGATGACATTGCTCAATGGCTGAAACACCAAAGGCGGCGGCGCTCATTCAAACGTTTGGAACCAATGACGGATAAATAGTTTGACGAGGGCAGGTGGCAGAGTCACATTCTCAAGCGACAACCGCATATCGAGCTATCAGAATTGGAAACAGCGGTGTTAGCGCCAGGGGAACGGGTTGAGGTATTGGTAAGGGGCGATCGCCCCCCTGGGGAATATCGATTGGTCAGCCGTCCCTTCAACCCAGCCCAGGGGCGCATGGGCCACAGGGGGCATGGCGGCATGATGGGAACGTCTCAAGGCCAGGGGCGCTCCGAAACGGTGGCCACATTGGTCTATAGCGGCACCGTTGAAATGTTGCCTTTACCTCAACAACTGATTCCTGTTGAGCCCTTGTCTGAGCCCGAAATTGTCCGTCAGTTCACCCTCAATCATGGCCATGGCATGGTGTTTTTAATTAACGGTCAGGCATGTAGTCACGATCGCATCGACACTCGGGTCAAACTCAATACAGTTGAGGACTGGGACATTATCAATACAGGAGTGATGGCCCACCCGTTCCATGTGCATGTCAATAAGTTCCAAGTGATCAGCCGCAATGGCCAACCCATCCCTGACTTAGCCTGGAAGGATGTGGTTTCTGTTGGGCCAGGGGTCGTATTTTTGCCCAGCCCCCAATGAGGTCTGACCCAGTTGTGAATCAAACGCTGTACATCCAAAACCCGCTGTAATGCCTCAACTCGCTTGGCATACAAGTTCTGCTGCTTCTGCTGCCTCCGGTAGGCACTCGCTCGTCGCCTTAACGCCGCATCCTGCGACTCATTGTGATTGGCATGAACCTCATGCTTGGGGCTAATGGCGGTGAAAGGGTGTTCTGCTTTAACCCATTCAACCCGTCGATTCCCTTGTGAACCCTTGATTTAGGCTTCGCCACGCCCAAAGGTCTACATAGCTACCTCTAACCCTTCACGCCACACCTTGCGGTGTCCATAAGCAGGATGAGATTCCTTGGCTTTGAGGTAGACACTTGCCAACCGCCATCAGGTCTTGCCGTAGCGGCGTTCACCATCTGTGAACCAGCGGATAAAACGGGCTGACTGTGCCCATTGCCAAGCCTTTGCGGTGCCTTTCTCAAGTAACGCGTTGGTCTTTTTACCTGCCTTGGCAGCGGCCCAATAGCGGCTTTTGCGTTCAATAAAGTGAATTGTCCAGCCTTTTGACTCAGAGGGGGGGAAGGCCTGTCGTGAGTTTAGTCGAACGGTTCTCGCCCACGCGAGTATAAACTTCGTCGCCTTCAATGGTTCGGCCACTACCTTCTGGTGCAGGCGGTGACCATCGAGGCTCGTAAGCCGCTAAGCGGCGTTCCCAGCTAATAACCGTGGCATGAGAGGTACTAAA
>CAYGVA010000136.1:0-11074 GCA_964353225.1 uncultured Leptolyngbya sp. | reverse complement strand
GGGGAAACAAAACCTCTGTCCAACCCGACCGTTGTCGGGAGCGGGCACTGCGAATGATGGATTGGGGGGGGACTGCTGCTGCTGTGATCTGGGTTTCTGAGGCGCGGATCCAAGCCCCGTAGTCCAGGCGCAACCAGTCCCCCTGCCGCCCCGTAATCATCGCCTGGGTTCCCTGGGGTAGGGGCGTCAGGCGTGAATAGTCGGTACTGGGACCCGTCCGGGCCGTACCTGACGCAACCGTCACGGTGGCCACCTCAAACCGATCTATCGGTAATATCCCGAGGGTGCCAGGGGCCGTCTGGCTAACGGCTTGATCCCCTAAGGTCAAGGTATATACCGGAGCCGTGGGTACAGCACTGTCTGGCAAGCGGGTGCATCCCCCATAGCGATGAGCCCCCAAGGCAAAGGGGGCGTTCTGGGCAATCAGCACCCCATAGTTGGCCGGTAGCACCATTGGATTGGGGTTGGCTTGCAAAGGGATGTTTTGTCCGGCCCAAGCCACAGAGACGCTGGCCGCTGGGGGGGCGATCGCCTGGAAGCAAAACTGCTCACCGGGTTGACCCGCCACATCCACCGCAGGGGCAAGGTCGGCGAAGGCAAGGGTCTCTGGTAGCACGGGGGCTATGGGCAGGCGAGTGACTTGTAGGGTGAGGGTTTCATCCCCCTGGGTAACGGTAAACTGATTGGCCCCTAAGGCAAGGGGAAGGCTGGGGGCAAAATGCCCCGCTGGGCTACGGCGATCAACAACATTCCCATTAATTCTGACCGCTTGGTCAGGGTCCGCTGTGCCGATGAAGAAAATTTGCTCTGCCGTGGTTTGATGGGCCACCGGAGGATAGGCCACAGATAAGGACTGGGCAAAAGCAGGGCTGGCCATGACCGTGATTCCACTTAGGACACCTAACCCGAATACGTCCTGGTGATGGGGCCACCCTCTCATCATGGCGATCGCCTCTTAATCAAACGGTTTGGCCTACTGTACCGCCTGTACCGCTTTTATGGGGCCTGCTTTTACCGCGTTCTATCCATAGCGGTGTGTACGTCGATGCAGTACAGGGCTAATGGGAAGGGGATTAAGCCTCCTGCCTGTACTTACGCTGGTTTTGAGGGCACCACTCAGTCCCCTCGATCATTCACCATCCTTTTCATACATCTTTTATATGACGGTTATCTCCGTAAAGTTTCGGTGAAAGTTTTACCAACCGGACCTTTCAATCAGATATGTACCGTAGACTACAGTCATATTACTGAGTCGCGAAAATGACAACAGGGTGTTTGCGCGGAAATCCCTAGACTCCGCACTTGTCTACCGCTACGAACGATGATTGTGTGATGATTCCCTCTGAACTATGACTTTTCGAGCCTTCCATGCGGGTCTCTGTGCTGCGAGTCTCTGCCCCGGAATCTTATTCGGTATTTCGCCAGTCGAGGGCATGCAGCTGACTCGGCCATCAGAGGGGGATCCCCTCTCCCAGAACCTGTTCCAGGCCGCTAATTTTAGCGATCTCTTCTCCATTGACGCGGTCGCAGAGGAGCTAGATGCCAGCCTAGAGGGAATTTTGGCCCTCCAAGGGCTAGAGTTTTACGCCAACATCCGTAGCGCTCCTCTCCGTAATAACCGGGTTTGCATTCGTGATAGTGGTAACCCCAGCGCCCCTTGTGGTAGTCGCAACACAACCACCCCATCCTTAGCACTCCGGGCTGAGGATGGGGCGCTGGCCCATGAATCCGGCGCTTTGCGTGCTGATGACGGGGCCTTAGCGACGGAAAGTGCCACGGTGCGAACCGACCTGTATGAGATTAGCGATGATCCAGGGGTCCTTCGCACGGAGGCGGGGGTCCTAGCCAACGACAAGACCGAGGTGAGAACGGAGAGTGGGTTTCTGGAAACAGAACTCCGGGCCATTGATAAAGCTTCTACGGAGACCGTCATCACCCCTACAGATCAAAGCTCACCACGGACGTCGAGCAACTCCTCCCTAGGGGCGGGGGGAGAGTCTTTACTGAGCTTGAACGAGGAACCGATTCAAACCGCTGAAGAAATTCGTGAAGAGGAGGAGGCTCGGCAGGAGAGAGCCCGCCAACGCCAAGAGAGCAAAGCCGAGCGACTCGAAGAAACAGAGCGCAATCGCACCGCCGATATGATTGCCAATGGAGCCCTCGCTGGGCTTGTGGTTGTCACGATTGTCTCTGCCGTTATGTATGATTTACGGGGCCGTATTGCCGCCGCCCTATCGGGAAAGTCAGCCTCTCACCAGCCCTATCAAGCCCCTATCAACCAGCCCCCTCAGCCTCCCCTCAGGCGGTAAACGCTGCGAACCAATCGAATCTGATCATAGGTGTAGACCCCTTGTAGGCGGGCGTGAATCTCGCTCAGGCGATCATTCTCACCGCTGATGATCGCCGCCCAAATCTGCGCTTGGTTCGTTGTATCAATAATTGGGTCAATATCCACCTCAACCCCCGAGTCGATGAGTTCGATCAGATGCCGGAGAATGGTGCCGGGTTTTAGCTCCCGTAGCCCGGCAATCTCTGCTGGACTATGGCCTTGGCGATAGAGCTCTAGGGTGAGGTCATGGGTGTTGCCAGGGGCTGTTGTTGGTTTGGCCTGGGTTGAGTGGGTTATCTGAGTTGCCTGGTCTGGGAGCCCCCGTTCAGTACAAAATTCAGCAATCAAATCAATAAATGCTTGGCCATACTGTTCGAGCTTGCGATTCCCCACCCCAGAAATCTGGCTAAAGGCCCGCTGGGTGCGGGGTAGCTTCTGGGTCATTTGTCGTAGGCTGGTTTCTGTAAATACCATGTACGGCGGGATACCTTGGCTATCCGCTAGGCGCTTACGGAGGGATTTTAGTTGGCCGAGCAGGGTTGATTGGTCCGCAGAGGGGGCGATATCGACCTGGGTTCCGCCACTGGCGAGATCCTCTGGGATAGCCACCTGAACCGTCAGTTGCTTTCGGAGCACTTGCCAACTGGCGGCATTTAATTTCAGCACCGGAAACCCATCGGTGGTTTCTTCGACTAAACCTTGGTGTAGTAGCGATCGCCCTAATAATTTCCACTGATCGGCACTCCGATCTTGACCGATGCCATAGGTCGAGAGCTGGTCATGGCCCAGATCACGGATGCGCTTCTTACGGGAGCCGCGTAACACATCAATGATGTGGCCCATGCCAAACCGTTCTCGGCAACGGGCCACGCAAGACAGAAATTTTTGGGCTTCCAGGGTCCAGTCCTCTTGGGGGCGGGGGTGGCGGCAGTTGTCACAGTGATCGCATCCCGCCGTCAGTGTTTCCCCAAAATAGGCCAGTTGGATTTGGCGGCGGCAAACCGTACTCTCGGCATAGTCAATCACCTGACGCAACTGCTGCCGGGCAATATTTTGCTCCTGGGTATCGGGCTTTTGCTCAATCAAGTAGTTAATCGTGGATACATCGGCATAGCTGAAGTACACCGTGCAGTGGGCGGGTTCGCCATCTCGCCCCGATCGCCCCGATTCCTGGTAGTAGCCTTCTAGGGTGCGTGGCAGATCATAGTGAACCACCAGCCGCACATCCGGCTTGTTAATTCCCATGCCAAACGCAACCGTGGCCACCATGACCCGCACATCATCTCGGATAAACCGATGTTGGTGCTCGGTCCGCGTGGCATCAGGGAGACCGGCATGGTACGGCAACGCTGCGACCCCGTCCCGTTGCAGACGGGCCGCCACTTCATCCACCCGCTTACGGCTGAGGCAGTAAATAATGCCGCTGCCCTGCAAGGCTTGCACCTGGGTGAGTAAATCGCCATAGGACTGTCGTGCCTTTGGCCGCACCTCGTAATACAAGTTGGGCCGATTGAAACTGGCCACTAAAATCTCTGGGTTCTGCAACTGTAGCTGTTGCACAATGTCGTGGCGAACCCGTTCCGTTGCTGTCGCGGTCAGCGCTAAGACAGAAACCGTAGGAAAAGCAGTGCGGAGGCGGTGAAGTTGGCGATACTCGGGGCGAAAGTCATGGCCCCATTCCGATACGCAGTGGGCCTCATCGATCGCAAACCCCGCAATGCCAACCCGCTGGTGGAGCTGGGTCAAAAAAGGCCAAAAATTTTCGCTGAGCAGCCGTTCCGGCGATAGATACAGGAGTTTCGTGCGCCCTGTCAGCAAATCCGCTTGCCGCGATCTCACCGCCATTCCATCTAGGCTGCTATTCAAATAAGTGGCCGCAATCCCGTTATTGACCAGGGCATCCACCTGATCTTGCATCAAGGCAATCAACGGTGAGACCACTACCGTCACCCCCATGCGTAGCAGGGCGGGGAGCTGATAGCACAGGGATTTACCCCCGCCAGTGGGCATCACCACGAGGGCATCGTGCTGCCCTAACACCGCCTCAATGGCCGCCCGTTGGTGCAGGCGAAACTGGTCGTAACCAAAAAAATGCTTGAGGGCGGTTTCGAGGGACGGAAAGGCGCTGGGAGCAACCGACACCATAGGCATCACATTAGGAGAATCAGCCTTCTAGTGTAGTGTCTGGCCAAGCAATACCCGACTACCCTAGCGATCTGCGCAAGCAAACTTTTAGCCATCTCACCATCCCCTTGATATGGCCCTTGAGACCATCCCAACCCCAGGGGGTAGGGTGGGATGGAACACTGGCTTGCCGATAGTGGTGATAAGCAGCTCGATATCGACCCAGTCGCTGTAAAGCCACACCTTTAAATAGCAGCGCTTGGGGGTGATTGGGATGCAGGGCCAAAACCTGATTGCAAACCTGTAGAGCTGCCGTCGGTTGCCGCAAATGCAATCGACAAACAGCCAGGGCGATCGCCCCATCCATGGCCTCAGGGGCTTTAAGGGTGGAGTCACCGACCGTCTGTCGCGCTAAGTAAATAAGCGCATTGGCGTAGTCGCCTTTCTCCATCAAAAGCTGTCCCATGTCCAGGCAAGATACCTGCCCTATAACGAGATCTCCAACCCTCATATCCTTTGCCATAGCATTTCCCGAACGTGAAGTAGGCCATTCTCGATCTAGCCAAAACCGATCTAAGCAACACTGACTTGCAGGGGTCAGATTCCGCACAGGCTTACGGATAAATGACAGCAAAATTGAGCTGCAAAAAACCACTATAGCGATCGCGCCTACCCCCAGCCGTCCGACTTTACAGAACGTTAAGCCACGGCTAGCCCTACCTTAAGATCAGTAGACAGCAAGCTAAATCAATGGAGTTATGTACTTATGTAAACGAAATGCCGTTTTAGCGGGATGCTGTCTTGACAGCGCTGGGAAGATGCCGCTACGTTGTTTTCCATACCGGGATGAGTCCACACTTGAAACTCGACATGCAAGACCAGCGCAAGGCTTCTAAGGTTACGCTCTATCTATCATCAGACCTGCATCGCCAACTCAAAATTCGCTCGGCGGTGGATGGAAGTGCAATGTCTGCGATCGCTCAGCGGGCTTTAGAGTTCTACCTGAGTCATGCAGATGTGGTCGATGAGTGCTCTACGGTCAGCGGTCATACCCATCAAATCTACAGTTGCCCCAGCTGCGAGGAATCCATGGTGATGCGCCAAGGAGAGTTGTTGCCCGTGCAGGCAGCAGTAGGGTCGTCTTTGCCGGGTGAGTTTGTGGGGGTGCAGCCAGACCGAGTGGCGGATGCCTTACCTCCCGAATCAAACGAAGCAGCGAATGAATTAGTGCCCTGCTAAAGCGGGCGGTGGGGCGTCTCATTTGAGCCCCCTGAGTGAAGGACCCGATAGGCTCGTTATCGTTTTGGGAGCAGTGATCAGTGAGAGAAGATCTCAGCGTACTCATACAAGCCCAATATCCGTTAGTCTATCTGGTCACCTTTGAAGAAGAGCGGGCAGAGCAGATGGTAGCGACCGTTGCCCAGCAACTGGGCCCCCAACGTCGCCTGTTTTCCTGGACCATGACCCACGGCATTGTGGAATATGGCCAGCCCCGTAACGTGACCCAGCACAACAGCACGGTTTCCCCTGAGGCGGCGGTTGAGTGGGTCATGCGACAGCGGGAGCCCGGCATCTATATATTTAAGGACCTACATCCCTTCCGGGATTCGCCAGCCGTAACTCGATGCCTGCGGGATGCCATCACCAGCTTCCGGGAATCGCAAAAGACCATCGTCCTGATGTCTCCCATCCAAGAAGTGCCCATTGAACTCGAAAAGGAAGTGGTGGTTCTCGATTTCCCCATGCCCGATATGGCTGAACTCAATCAAATGTTGTCTCAGCACTTAGGGCAGACTGGAGTCGCCCGCGTTTCCATCGATGTGCGTGAAAAGCTCCTGACAGCAGCCCTAGGTCTCACCCGAGATGAAGCCGATAAGGTCTATCGCAAGGCAAAAGTCGTTTCCGGGCAATTGACAGAATCAGAAGTTGACATTGTCCTCTCTGAGAAAAAGCAACTCATCCGGCGCAACGGTATTCTCGAATTCATGGAGGTGGATGACACCCTAGACTCCGTTGGGGGCCTAGAGGAGCTCAAGCATTGGCTCAAACAGCGCTCAAATGCTTTTACCGAGCGGGCTCGGGAATATGGTTTGCCTCAGCCTAAGGGCATGTTGATTCTCGGGGTGCCGGGCTGTGGTAAGTCTTTAATTGCCAAAACTACCTCGCGCCTATGGGGGTTACCGTTGCTCCGGCTCGACCTCGGTCGGGTCTATGATGGCTCCACCGTAGGGCGATCAGAAGCTAATTTGCGTAATGCCTTACGGACGGCAGAATCTATCTCCCCGGCTATTTTATTCATCGACGAAATTGATAAAGCCTTTGCCGGTAGTGCCGGGTCTGCTGACTCGGATGGGGGCACCTCTAGTCGGATTTTTGGCACCTTCTTAACCTGGATGCAGGAAAAAACATCGCCAGTGTTTGTGATGGCTACGGCCAACCGAGTTGAACGCCTCCCCAGTGAATTTCTTCGGAAAGGCCGATTTGACGAAATTTTCTTCGTCGATCTCCCCAATGAAGAAGAGCGCAAAGAAATTTTCGATATTCACCTCCAAAAACGGCGTCCCGATGTCTCTCGTTTTGACCTTGAGCAACTGACTAAGGTCTGCGACGGATTTTCCGGTGCAGAAATTGAGCAGGGCTTGATTTCTGCCATGTACGAGGCCTTTGCCCAAGGCCGTGAGTTTACCCAGTTAGATATTATTGCTGCGATTCGATCAACTATGCCCCTCTCAAAAACGATGAATGAGCAGGTCACTGCCCTGCGAGATTGGGCAAGACAGCGGGCCAGACCCGCCGCAGCCTCCGTCGCTGAGTATCAGCGCATGGAGTTTTAACAGACTTTTTCTTCAGGATTTTCCTGAAGAAAGGGGCTAGCCATTGGCTAGCAGCGTCCGAACCCGATAGCAGGAAGCTTGCTTCCGTTATCCTCTCTCTCTCGAAAACCTCGTTGTCTCTCTCAAGTTCTCCCCAGGAGGAAACCCTATGTCTCACTTCAGTACGTTACGCACAAAGGTTACCGATGCCGAGGTGCTCATGACTTCCCTACGGGATCTGGGCATCTCTGTTAAGAGTGACGCCGATGTCCGTGGCTATAACGGCCAGCGGGTGCGTTCTGACATTGTTGCCGTTCTAGAAGGTGATTATGATTTGGGCTGGTCTCGCAATACCGATGGCAGCTTTGATTTGATTGCTGATCTATGGGGTGTGGCTAAAAAGCACAACCAAACCGAGCTAATTAACTCGATTAACCAAAAGTATGCCGTGAATAAGACCTTGGCTGCAGTCAAGCGTCCCGGCCTGCAAAATGCCAACGTCAAGTTGGTGCTGCAGTAAAGCCACAATGCGTTCCCAAAATTTAGTGGGCTGCTCTCATCAGAGCAGCCCCTTTTTTATGGGCTGTTTTGGCCAAGACCTAAGGAGAAAAGGTCGGGGCCGGTTCGTCGGTGTCTTCTAAGGGAAAATCCAGCACGGGCTGGGCGATCGCCACAATCCGCTCAAAATTTTCTACCACACCAGGCCGTAATGCCTCAGAAATCGGTAGTGCCAATAGCTTGGCGGTCTGATCAACATAGTCGCCCCAATCTTGCTTAGGGTTGACATTAGCCATCGGGATTGATCTCCGAAATCCTTTTATAAGGGCGAGTCTATCTCACCTTGGGTTTACGCACCGATCTATCCGCCACATCATCTATCCCGAGAGCCCCCAAGCCATCGTGATTCTGTCAGCGCCAGCGAGACTGTCAACGCTAAAATAAGGCAGTTCGCTTGAGTAATCCAATGCTATGACTGCTGCTGCCCCTGCCAAAACCAAGTACGAAGCTGTCATTGGCTTAGAAACCCACTGCCAGTTGAGTACCGAAACGAAAATCTTTTCCACCAGCTCAACGGTGTTTGGGGCCGCTCCCAATACCCACATCGATCCGGTGGTGATGGGGTTGCCGGGGGTATTGCCGGTGCTCAACCAGCGGGTGCTGGAATATGCGGTCAAGGCCGGACTGGCGCTAAACTGCGAGATTGCCCCCTATAGCAAGTTCGATCGCAAGCAGTATTTTTATCCTGATTTACCCAAAAACTATCAAATTTCCCAATTTGATCTACCCATTGCCGAACATGGCTCCCTAGAGATCGAACTGGTGGATAAAAAGACCAAGGCCGTCACCCGCAAGCGCATTGGTATCACTCGTCTACATATGGAAGAGGATGCGGGCAAGCTGGTCCATGGGGGCAGCGATCGCCTCTCCGGCTCCACTTACTCCCTGGTGGACTTTAACCGGGCTGGGGTGCCCTTGATTGAGATTGTCTCCGAACCCGATCTCCGCTCCGGCCAAGAAGCGGCGGAATACGCCCAAGAGCTGCGGCGGATTGTGCGCTACTTGGGGGTCAGTGACGGCAACATGCAGGAAGGCTCCCTCCGTTGTGATGTCAATATTTCGGTGCGGCCCGTAGGGCAGGAGAAATTTGGCACCAAGGTGGAGATCAAGAATATGAACTCCTTCAGTGCGATTCAAAAAGCGATCGAGTATGAGATTGAGCGACAAATTGCGGCGGTAGAAGCGGGCGAGCCCATCTATCAAGAAACCCGTCTCTGGGAAGAGGGCAACCAACGCACCATCAGTATGCGCCTCAAGGAAGGCTCTAGCGACTATCGCTACTTCCCAGAGCCTGACCTGCCCCCCATGGAAGTGTCGGTAGAGCAGCGCGAGGCATGGCGGGCGGAATTGCCGGAGCTACCGGCCCAGAAGCGCAATCGGTATGAAACCGAAATGGGTTTGTCGGCCTATGATGCGCGGGTTTTGGCCGATGATCGCGCCATCACAGAATATTTTGATGCAGCGGTAGCGGCGGGAGCCGACCCTAAGCTGGCGACCAACTGGATTACCCAAGACATTGCCGCCCACTTAAATAATGAGAAGCTCACCATCGACCAGATTGGTTTAAAACCCGACATGCTAGCGGAGATGGTGCAGCTGATCAGCAAAGGCACCATCAACAATAAAGTTGGCAAGGAAATGTTGCCAGAACTGCTGACCCAAGGGGGCTCTCCAGCAGCGATCGTTGAGGCGAAGGGACTCAGTCAGATTTCTGACCCAGAACAAATTGCATCTATTATTGACGAAGTTTTGGCGGCCAACCCTGACGAGCTGGCTAAGTACCGAGCTGGCAAGAAAAAGCTCCAGGGCTTTTTTGTCGGACAGGTCATGAAGCGTACCAATGGTCGGGTAGATCCTAAACTGACCAACCAGTTGCTGATGCCCAAACTGAATGCAGAGTCCTAAACTTTGAAAAACTTGAATAGGGGGTTTGACCCCCCATTGCACCTGTGGCATACTATGTTATGTAGATGCACCCTGATGGTGGAGAGCTGCTTGCGGCTCTCTTTTTTTTTGGGATGACCGCCAGCCCGATGAGGTGCAGATTGTGGCCCTTTTTGTTTCTTTACCAAGCACCCCACAAACCATCGGCGTTACACAACGTAACCCAGGAAAATATAACCAGGCTATCGCCAATGCCGCAAAGTTCATGGCATTGACGGCATCAAAAAGCTTATAGATAAAGCGTTTTAACGTTAAAGCGTGCCGAAGTCGTGCTGACAGCAGTTATATATTCCTCGCTAATAAATCTTGGAATCGCAAAAAACTCGAATAGGGGGTTTGACCCCCCGCTGCATCCATGGCATACTGTGTTATGTAGATGCACCCTGATGGTAGAGAGAGCTGCTTGCGGCTCTCTTTTTTTTTGCCTAAGTCAAATTCACGTCGGTCATGGCTTCCACCAGAGCTGGGCCGTCATAGGTCAACGCCGCTACATCCGTCATCCGCACTCCATAGCCGCCGCAGTTCTGCGCATATTTAGCAAAATTCGGATTGTGCAACGACGTCTGCCACACATCCCATTCCCCCGCCCGCTGCTCCTTGCTGATTTTCCCCAGCTCCGAGTTGTTCAGCAGAATGTGGGTGATGTTCATGCCGTATTTCACCGCCGTGTTGAACTCCGTCAGGTATTGGCCAAAACCGCCATCCCCCGAGACCGACACAATCGGGCGTTTATGTCCCGCTACGGCCCAAGCCCCCATCGCCCCAGGGAAGCCAAAGCCGATCGACCCCAGATAGCCGGACATCAGCACCGACTGGGCTTCACATTCAAAATAGCGGCCAAAGGAATAGGTGTTGTTGCCCACATCTACGGAAATTACCGCATTGGCGGGCACCTGTCGGGCCATGGCCGCAAATAGCACCGCTGAGTTAATGCCGTTGCCGCGATCGTCCGCTTCTCGGCGCAGCTTCTCCTCCCGCCAGATCGCCCAGCGTTCCGCCACCTCAGCCCGTTGATCGATGGTATCGGCTTGCCCCGCCAACGCTTGCTGTAACTGGTTGACCACAATGCTGATTTCTCCCCAAACGGGTACGGTCACCGGATGGAACTTGCCCAGGGCCATGGGGTCGAAGTCCACCTGGATGATGGGCTTGCCGGGATAAATGCCGGGGTGGTTGGAGAAGGAGGCCCCAAACACCAGTAGCACATCCGACTCGTTCATAAACCAAGAGGCGATGGGGGTGCCGCTGCGTCCTAGTACTCAGTCAATTATTTATTGACGGGTAAAGGTGCTTCAATTTCACCCTG
>CAYGVA010000135.1:0-11240 GCA_964353225.1 uncultured Leptolyngbya sp. | reverse complement strand
ACCCTATCCCCCGGTTCTTCCCCCCCTATGACCACGAACTTGGTGCGATACTTCCCGCTGATTGGGTTGACGGTGGTCAGCTTGACAGCCTTTGGCAGCTACGTCATTCTCCGCAATCATCTCAGCCCCCCGGTGCTGTCAGCCTTAGAACAGGTCGCAGATACCCAGGCGGGTCAGCTTGATGACTGGTTTGATCAGCAACGACAGGCGGTTTTAGAGGCCGCCACCGCCTCGGAGATTTTGCCCCAGATCGAAACCCTGCTAACCAACCGTAATGCCCAGGATCCAGAGGTTCTAAAGGCCTACACCATTTTTGCAGCCTATCTGGAAACCCTAGAGGGATTTGGGGACACCCAACCAGAGATTTCGTTACTGACCAATGGGGGCATTGTGGTTTTCGCCACGGATACCCAGCGAGAGGGCCAGTACCAGCCCTTGCAAAACACGACCACCTATTTCACTCGGGAGCGGGCAAACCAAGTCCCCAATTTGTACGTATCTCCCCTCACCCAAGCCTTGCAAATCACCTTTGCGACGCCGGTGCTAAATGAAACTGAACAGCGCTTGGGGGTATTGGCCATTGACTTAGACTTGGGCAATTTAGATCAACAAATTCGCGAGTTTCCGCCCCTACAAGACCTACCGGCGATCGCGCCCATCAACTCACGCACCAGTTATACCGTCGGTCGAGCGTCCCTCGTCAAAAACGAAATCATTCATGGCGCGACTGATCCGAACCTAGAGACCACCCATTCCGACGATGGGGTCAGTAGCCGGGGTATTGATCGGGCGATGGATGGCATCAGTGGAGACGGCCTCTATCTAAACTATGATAAGGTTCCGGTACTTGGGGTGTACCGCTGGGCTGCCCGCCATAATCTCGCCCTTTTGGTTGAAGTGAATCAGGCTGAAGTGTTTCAACCTGCCCGCAAGGTGGCTAGAAATATTTTGGTAGTTGGGTTCGCGTTGACGGCTATTATCTCTTTGATATTAAATCGACGGCCACCGAGGGCCTTGGTCTCTGGGGAATCGTCTCCTGATGGTGATATTGTCACACCAGAGGTTCCCTCTGGCATTCCTGACCAGCAATAGCGTTCACGATGAATATTCTCCGCAAAAGTCTGCTGACGCAGCTGGTGAGTGCTTTCTCGGCATTGTCTTTGGTGACCATTAGTGTGGTGTCCTATAGTGCCTACACCCGCGCCCGAGAATCGTTGCAGACAGAGGTCTTTGCCCGGCTAAATGTTGCCGTCTCCCTCAAGGAATTTGAACTCAATCAATGGTTTGAAAGCCAGCGACAAGAAGCGGTTTTTCTGGCGCGATCGCCCGTTGTGATTAATACCGTGTCGGCAATGCTGCCGCCAATTCAGCAAGCCACGGCTCCTAATGCAGCCGCCCCCGACATTTCTGCCCAGATTAATGCCTTAACCGCCTACTTCAATGACGTTCTTGACGTTAAGACCAATATTCAAGGAATTGACATTCTCAAGAATGGCATTGTGATCTTTTCCACCGATGCCAGTCAAACCGGTATTTATAAAGGCTTGGGCAACCCCACCACCTACTTTGAGCCCAACCAAACCAACACCGTCCCCAACATCTACATCTCGCCCATTACCCAGCAGCCCACCATCACCTTTGCAACGCCGATTTTGGATCAAAATACCGAACGCAAAGCGGTCTTGGCCATCACCCTCAACTTAGATGCCATTGATAATTTGATTCGGGAGCGGACGGGCTTAGGCAATACAGGAGAAACCTATCTAGTTCAACGGATTAACAACCGCAGCGTTTTTCTCTCGGGCAATCGGAGGGAGGCAACGCCAGAGCCAGCTGCTATCGAGCCCGCCGTTACCGACCCCATCATTTCATCCCCCTCAACATCCGAGACCGTTCCTGTGGACACCGCTGCCTCCACCCCCCAGGACGGTTTACCCTCTACCCCCAGTGAAGCCCTACCCTCTACACCACTTTCAACCCCCCAAGTCACCACTCCCAGTGCCGTGGCACCACCGCCTAGCCTCGCGGCCACCGCCGACACCCTGGAACTGGCCCCCACCGCCTCTAGCGAAGGCATTGATTCGGCATTGATCGGCATTAACAATGAGAGCCTTTACAAGAACTATGAGGGTGATCCGGTCATCGGCGTCTACAAATGGCTCAATGGCAATAATGTTGCCCTGTTTGCTGAACTGTCCCAAAAGGAAGCCTTCCGGCCAGCATCGCGGTTGGCGTGGCAGATCTTTGTGATTGGCCTAGGGTCAGCCGGGGTTTTGGTGGCGGTGGTATATCTGATTGCCCGTCAAATTGTGCGCCCCGTCCTGGTCATTACGGACACGGCGGCAGCAATTGAAGATGGCGAGTTTGAGCTATCTGTGCTGGATGCAGTCAAGTCTCGCCCGGATGAAATTGGTCAATTGGCCCGCATCTTTCAAAATATGGCCAAGCAGGTCTACCAGCGAGAGCAACGCTTGAAACGCCAAGTGGCCGAACTCACCATTGAGATTGATCAAGCCCGTAAAGAGCAACAGGTTGCGGAAATTACGGAAACCGATTATTTCAAAGAGCTTACCCAAAAGGCCAAAGACTTGCGAAATCGCCGTAATGAGTGACATTGCTGATTAAACTCAAGTTAGCAATGTTGCATTTCCTTTGGCAGGGGGCAGGGTTGTCGCGGGAAACTCGCGTTGCTGAAGCAGAGCCCTAGCGTTACCGTTAAAACCATGGTCGGGCAGACTGATGATCATGCCCGCTGGCTGCTTCACCCTTTGCAAATTTATCTATGCCTCGCCTCAACAACCGCGCCTACACCCTCCTGGCAGATGAGCTCAAACGGCTGGTCAAGGGTCCCCTCGAAGCAGTGCGTCGGGACATTGTCCTAAGGCGGTTGGTCAAATTCACCCTGGAGGAGGGGACACCCCTCACCTACGGTGAGATCAAGGCGGCCATTGAGGATATTTTCCCAGAATTCAATGAGGTCATCCTGCAAAAGGCTGCCCGCGCCAACCGGGGGAGCAATAAGTTGGGGTTGCTGAAGGTGGCGGTGATTGGCTTGACGGCATCGGTCGGGGGACTGTGGGTGCTGAACTTGCCCTACCCGATGATTCGCTGGCCCGTAGCAAGGGTGGCCCCCATTGTGCTGCTGCCCAGCTATATTTCCATGGACCACAGCTACCGTCAGGCGATTTCGTTGGTGGAACAGGCCGATCAACTGGTGAACCAGGCCACCAGTGCCCAAGACATTGACCTGGGGAGCGAGAAGGTTGCCGAATCCCAAAAGCACCTCGATCGGCTGCCGGTCTGGTTTTTAGGCTATTTCCCCAAAACCTACTGCACTTTTTTTGGCTGTACCTGGCGGTTTACGGTGGACGAGTTTAGGGTCGCTCGGCAAGAAATCGGGCGCATGGAGGCCAAAATCTTTCAGGAGCAAAACGCTTTTACGCTGTTGGAGGAGGGCACTACAGCGGTGGATGCCGCTAAGGCCCAATACCAAGCGGCCCCCACCACTGAGGAAAAAACGGCGGCGGCGATCGCCTGGCAAGGAGGAATGGATAAGCTCAACGAAATTCCCCCCGAAACCCTGGCGGGTCGTCAGGCCCAAACCAAATTAAATGCCTACCGCCGAGACTTTGAGCAGGTCGCTGGACTGTTAGCGGGGGGTAGCCGCTCCAATAGCTTGATTGATGCCGCCAAACAATTTGCCTGGACCGCATCCACTGAAGCCCAAAATCCCCCCCATAGCAAAGAGACCTGGCAGCGCCTGGTGGGGCTTTGGGAGGAGGCCATTGATCGTCTAGAGCAGATCCCCGTTGATGATGCCGGTTATGACGAAGCCCAAAGGATGCTGGCGGAATATACCAATAACCTAGGCATCGTGCAGGGGAAGCTGACATTTGAGCAAAACGCAGTGGCCGCTTGGGACCTCGCTCAAAGCCGTAATGCTTTGTTATGGGGCCGCTCTAGTGACATGAGCCCAGGAGAATACGCTCGCGAGGTCCAGGTGATCATCAATGAGCTAGACAAGATTGAGGCTGGAACCACCCCTTACGACCAGGCCCAGGCTCTACTGCTTTCCCTTACAGCGGAACAACAAAAGGCGGCCCCCTAAAAAGTGGGGCCACAACAGGGGTGCGGTGGCGGTGGGAAGCCCGGACAAACCATGCCTTCAGGGCTGACAGCCCTGAGCATCCTAAAGGTCTAAGCCAATGATGGTCTCACCACAGGGATGTTCGATCTGGTATTGATACTCGACATGTTCTCCCTTTTGGGCCGCCAGGGTTAACTCCCAATGGCAGATCCCTGCACTGGATGGGGTGACGGGGGGCTCGGATTGCGTCATACAAACCTGCACCTGCTCACTACGACTCACCGGAATTTGCTCGACGACGGTCACCTGTACAGCATGGGCCAGCGGATTATAAATACTAAGACGATAGGCCAAACTCACCTGGCATTCAGGGGATTGGGTCGTGTAACGATTGACCAAATCCCGCTGCACCGAGAATCGTTCATCCAGCCCTAGACTTAATTGAAAGGGTTGACCAGGGGCGACATAGTCAAACCGCTCTTGCCCAATGTAGCCCCCATTGCGAAATAAATGTGCCGTCCCTGGCAATAGGGGTAACCCATCTGCAAGGTTGGTCAGGTGAGCCTGCAAATAGGCGGCATCACACTGTTGGGGCAGGGCCACATAGGTAAATTGGCTGGGGAAATTGTACTGGGTGAGGAGCACTCGGTGGGCCTGAGCACCACTGGGAATGGTGGCTGTCTTTAGGGACTTGAACCGCACCACTGCAGTGGCCAGAGATAGACCTTGGCCATGGTGATCTAACTCTGTGGGGCTCGGGGGCAGCTCACTGCCGGGGACTGCCCCCAACATACGATAGGTATCATTCAAAATTGGGCTGCGGCTACGGCCAGATTGCTTAGTGACCGGGACGGTCATTAATTGACGGGGCAAATCAACATACCAGGCATCCGGCTGCGGCAACATGGGGCTTTTCCCAGGGGCAGCAGTGGAGAGTTTGATGGGTACATCTGGCCAGTCTTCTCCGGTTTGCTGGCAAATATTGGCCAGGTAGTCGAGATTGAGGCGATCGGGCGTTTCGCCAAACCGGATGTCGTAGCAAGGGTGCCACTGCACCTGATCGACATGGTAGGTGACGTCAATATCAAGGCTGTCCGCTGCGGCCATCTGGAGGGGAATACAAACCCGATAGCGGATTTCGGGGAGGTCTGCCTGCAGTTTTTGGTGGTTTTGGCGGGCGGCCTGCAGCTGATGGTCGATGTCCGTTTTATGGCGCTCTTGCTGGGCGATCGCTGTGGCCAAGACGCTGTATTCTGCCTCTACATAGGCCAGAAAATCGGTGACCCCCGATAGCTCAACCTGTTGCTGCGCCAGCCCGACAGAAAAGGTGCGGGATGAGCGCTCTGCTAATTGTTCTAAGAACGTTCGCTTTAATCCCAATGCCGTGAGCTGATCTTTGATCTGGCGAAATTCGTCCTCTAAGCAACGAACCATGTCCGCCGCCACCTGGATAGCAGCCGACTTAGCCTCTAAGGCTGGGATGGGGATGACCTCAACCGCTTGTAAGGTGAACGGGCTATAGCTATAGCCCTGGGCCTGCACGCTCTGGGGCTGTAGGGTGACGGGTAAATCTGTGAGCTCTAAAGTGGTGGTGCCCTGATCGAGTTGGACCTTACCCCGTCGCGTGATGCGGGCTTGGGTTGGATAAATCGTGACCGCTACAATTTGGGTCTTGACTGGGATGTTGGCCATCTGTAGGGATTGACCGATCATGCGTCTGGTGTCTTCGATAAAGGGAGAAACAGGTTTTTGGGAAGTCGCAGGGGGTGGTGAAACGGTATTGACCGATGAGGGCGGTAGTGGTGCCATTGTGCGATCGGGTCAACTCAAATTTCAAACACACCACAGATTGTGATCAGGATGCCCAGCCAATCCGACAACATCAATGTCATTTTCCATCATGAAAGCAACCGATCATTTACCCAAACACCCTTTACGTTCTACATCCTCCGACAGGGGCCACCCGTAGAATTTTCAGCCCTTTTCTGTATTGTCCTAAAACGAATCGAATGCTGTGCTTAGGGCTTAGGGCTTAGGGGCCATAGACCCAAGCAGCCATTGACCTAGTGATAGCGATCATCCCTTAATTCCAAAACCATCACGCCTGACGCGTATATCCTGCACAACCGCAACCGCAAAACATCACCGCACGGTTGCGGTCGCTATCACGACCTGAGCGCGAGACGACATCGATAATAAACACGTCGAGCAAACACTTACCTCCCCTGACAATCCCCTGACTATGGTTGGGGGATTTTTATTGCTCCGCCAAGGATTGCCACGTCAGCGAGATCGCTGGTTCGCGCTGGATTTTTTCTAATTAAATTTGCCGCCGAAGGACCAAGGATGGGCTATTGCGACCCGCCTCTACAACACAGCAGGACTGCCCTGCTCGCATTAGCGCTAGGCTAGCCCACCCTCAAGTTGGGTCATGCTGCCCTGAAACGCTCTGTTGCGAGCAGGGCAGTCAGCAAACGACGGTTAGGCTCGTCCAGCCAGTTGAGTCAATTGCTTAGCGTTGGTCAGGATGATCACTTCCCGCGCCTCATCCACTTTGATCCAGCCCTTCTCGGTCAACTTTTCAAAGATCTTGTTGGCCTCATCCTCTGAGATATCCGTCACATCGGCCATATCCTTCATCGGAATATTGAGTATCTCTACCCCAGCATCACCCGCCTGACCATAGGCATCGGCTAGACTCACGAGGCTGTGGGCTAACTTCACCGCTGGGGGCTGATGCCGTAGTTGAAACCGAAAGTTGGTCATCCGTAACCGTTGCACCATCAACTGCAACATCCGATGGTGCAATTGTGAATCTTTGAATAGGGTCTGGATAAACCGCTGGGCCGATACACTCAGCAGCTTTACCGGGCATAGGGCGACCACATCTGTGGAGCGGGGCGACTCATCGAGAATCGCCATCTCGCCAAAATAATCCCCTGGGCCTAAAACCGCTAAGGTCACAAAGTCCTCACCCGCATGACGTCGCACTTTGACCCAGCCGGACTGGACAAAATAGACCGCATTGCCCCAGGCATCTTCCATTAAGACTGCTCGCCCAGACGGATAATCGTGCTCAGTGGCTACGGATAAAAGCCACTCGATAGTCTCAGGGCTAGCCACATCGAACAGGGGGAAAAGCTCATTAAAGGCTTCAGACTGCATGGGGAAATCTCTTGGTGCATCTGGACTGAGAAGCGGATTGACTTGACAGGCAAAAACATCCGCCATTGCTGCCAAATCTGCACCCATACTACCCACAAATGCTGGCCATCCGCCATGGCAGGATGACCAGTTTCCATTATTTCTCAACCTTAACCTTGATGCCCTGACCGAGGTACTTGGCAAGGGTCTCAGTCAACTGTTTTTCTAAGGATGGGGCCGGTGGGGCCGGTGGCGGGGCAAAGATGGTTTTAGTAAAGCAATAGGAGACAATCGCTATGGTGATGAATAGTTCAACCATAAAATTTCCTTGAGTGCAGGGGAGAATAACAACTGAATAGCCTTCTGAAGCACTGCCACCCTTGGTTAAGCGCCTGCAAGAGGGGATGATACCCTGGCGTCAAGACATGGACTTTTGTACTTGCATTACAAGTATATCATCTAAAAAATTGTTTTTGCACTTATAAAATCAACTTCCCTCGCCTAATGTCCAGGAAAAAAGAAACCCTTACCCTCTCCATTCCTCCCGGTACTAAGGAGAAGCTGGATGCCCTAGCCGATCGCTTTGGCTACCGTTGGGGCAAAAGCCCCAGCCCCTCTGCCCTGGTAACAGCAATCGCTCAAGGGGAATTGCGGGTAGGGGCAGACATCACGTTGCCCCCAGCTCAAGTCCAGTCTTTGCAGCAGGCCGTGGGGGATTTAATCGATGCGGGGCATATTGAGGAAGCTAAAAGTGTAATTACACTTTTGCTAGATTTTGGTGATCTGGCCCCGCCCCTGCGTCAGCGCTTGATGCAGCAAGTGAGTCTCCCGGCGGAAGGTTGGCGGATTCAATTAGATCAGCTGATTCAGGCTAAGCAACCTTTTCATTTGGTGTATGGCAAACCCAGTGGAGACCTGAGCGAATTTACCGTGCGCTATGCCGAACTCGTGCCCTACGAAAAACGTTTGTATTTACAGCTCTGGTGCGAAGAGCTCGGCAGCCGTCCAGAAATTGCCGCGCTGCAACATAATCGGAGCCTGCGATTAGATCGCATCCAAGGGCTGGTGCCGGTCACCGGTCAATGGCGGGGGCAGCTAGATACCCTGGCCGTCGAGCTACAGCTTCAGGGGGGGCTTATCCATGGCTATGGGTCGCGCCCTGAAGATATTGAGGATGTGATGACGGCAGATGCCCGTCGGATTGTTCGACAGGTGAGCAATGTTTTCTGGTTTTTTCGGGAGGTGCGTCGCTACGGCCCTGACTGTGTTGTGATTGGCCCCGCTGAGGTGCGCGATCGCTTTGCCAAAGAGATTGCTCGCCTCTATCAGCAATATTTCTCTGAAGGGCCACTGTAAATCTTGATGACTCCGGGGGGAAGGGTTAACCCTGATACAAATGGCCTGGGGTACCCTTAACACCTAACGTTCGGGGATCTTTGCCCCCATTGCCCTAGGAGCCTGCTGCCATGAATACCCCCTTGGAATGCCCAACCGTTCAAGTCGAAGACGATCGCACCGGTTTGAGCATTGAAACCCTGCGGCGGGCCATGGCCGACCATTTGTTTTATTTGCAGGGTCGCTGGCCGGAGATTGCCACCCGCAATGACTTCTATATGGCTTTGGCCTATACGGTGCGCGATCGCATGTTGCAGCGGTGGCTCAACACCAAGCGACTCTATCGCCAGCCGGATGTGCGGGTGGTTTGCTACCTGTCGGCAGAGTTTTTGCTGGGTCCCCACCTGGGCAATAACCTGATTAATCTGGGGATCGAAGATCAGGTGCGGGACGCCGTCACCCAGTCGGGCCTAGATTTAGATGATCTGATGGCCCAAGAGGAAGAACCAGGACTGGGCAACGGCGGCCTGGGACGATTGGCAGCCTGCTATATGGATTCTCTGGCGACGCTGGAAGTACCGGCGATCGGCTACGGCATCCGCTACGAATTTGGCATTTTTGACCAAGAAATTCACGATGGCTGGCAGGTGGAGATCACCGATAAATGGCTGCAATACGGCAACCCCTGGGAGTTGCCCCGGCCCGAATCTAGTGTAGAAGTGTGCTTTGGCGGTCGCACCGAGTCCTATACCGATGCTGAAAGCCGCTACGGGGTGCGGTGGATTCCTCACCAGGTGGTGAAAGGAGTGCCCTACGACACGCCGATTTTGGGCTATCGGGTCAACACCGTGAATACCCTCCGCCTGTGGAAAGCTGAAGCGGTGGAATCCTTTAATTTCAAAGCCTTTAATGTCGGCGATTACTACGGGGCCGTGGATGAAAAGGTGATCTCCGAAAACCTCACCAAGGTGCTCTATCCCAACGACGAGCCCATCCAGGGGAAGCAACTGCGCCTAGAGCAGCAGTACTTTTTTGTTTCCTGTGCATTGCAGGACATGATTCGGCTGCATTTGTCCTCGGGCCGTTCCCTCAGTAGCTTCCATGAGCGCTTCACCGCCCAGCTCAATGACACCCACCCCGCCATCAGCGTCGCCGAACTGATGCGGCTCTTGATCGATGTCCATGCCATGGCTTGGGAAGAGGCTTGGCAAGTCACGACCAAAACCTTTGCCTACACCAACCACACCCTTTTGCCCGAGGCCCTAGAGCGGTGGCCCCTGGAGCTTTTTTCTAAGCGACTACCCCGCCACCTAGAAATCATTTTTGAAATCAACCGGCGATTTATGAATGAGGTGCGCATCCAATATATGGGCGATACCGACAAGATGGCCCGCCTCTCCCTGATTGATGAAGAGGGGGAGCGCTATGTGCGCATGGCCAATTTGGCCTGTGTGGGTAGTTATGCCATTAACGGGGTGGCGGCCCTTCATACTGAGCTGCTAAAGCAGACGGTATTGAAGGATTTCCACGATTTTTATCCCCAGAAATTTAGCAATAAGACCAATGGGGTCACCCCCCGCCGCTGGATGGTGCTGTGCAACCCCCGCCTCACGACCCTACTGAAGGAAACCATTGGGGATGGCTGGGTCAAGCACCTTGACCAACTCCAGCAGCTGGAATCCTATGTTGAAGACTCCGGTTTTTGCGAAACTTGGCGGCGCATCAAGCGGGAGATCAAATTGGAGTTGGCCGATCGCATCCAGACCAGCCAAGGGATTGCGGTAAATCCTGACTCGATGTTCGACATTCAGGTGAAGCGCATTCACGAATACAAGCGCCAGCATTTGAATGTGCTGCACATCATCACCCTTTATAACCGCATTCGCCATAACCCCAGTCTGGATATTGTCCCCCGCACCTTTATTTTTGGGGGCAAGGCAGCACCGGGTTACACCATGGCTAAGCTCATCATCAAATTAATCAATGCGGTGGCGGAGGTGGTGAATCGGGACCCGGTGGTGGGCGATCGCCTCAAGGTGATCTTCATGCCCGACTACAACGTCACCAACAGCCAGCCCATTTACCCCGCCGCCGATCTTTCGGAGCAAATTTCCACAGCGGGCAAAGAGGCCTCGGGGACCGGCAACATGAAGTTCTCGATGAATGGTGCCCTCACCATCGGTACCCTCGATGGGGCCAATGTGGAAATCCGCGATGCTGTCGGCCCCGAAAACTTTTTCTTGTTTGGCCTGACCGCCCCAGAGGTGGCCGACCTTAAAAACCAGGGTTATAGCCCTTGGGACTATTACGTCAACAATCCTGAACTCAATGAAGTGGTGAACCTGATTAATTCGGGCATGTTCTCCCATGGCAATCGGGACCGGTTCAAACCCTTGGTGGACTCATTGGTATACGACGACCCCTACTTGGTGCTGGCGGACTATACCGCCTATGTTGCCTGTCAGGAGAGCGTTAGCCAAACATACCGGGACTCAGACCTTTGGACCCGGAGATCGATTCTCAATGCAGCTCGCATGGGTAAATTTTCGAGTGATCGCGCCATCCAGGAATACTGTGACGACATTTGGCAGGCAAAGCCGGTGCCGGTGAAGCTGGACGACTATGCCCAGATCAATGCCATGTTGTCGGTCAAGCCCAAGGGATAAATGTGTTG
>CAYGVA010000134.1:0-11364 GCA_964353225.1 uncultured Leptolyngbya sp. | reverse complement strand
ATCGCCCCATCACAGTTAAATCCTGGGGTGACGGTGCTCATAAACATGGCTGGGGTTGAGGCCATGGCAAAGTCATAGACTTGGGTGCCGAGGCCAGTCATGCCTGCTGCGACCGCTGCCATCAGATTAGGGCCAGATAGGCGGCTGTCCCGGCCGATCGCCACCGTTAATTTCTCGGTCGGCTTGCCCTGCCGCTGGGCTAGCCATGTGGCAAAGGCTTGGCCCAAGCGATGGACCACCGCTGGGGTGAGGTTGACCGGCTCGTCCGGGACCCCCTCTAGGGCCACCCCGCGAATATCGGAGCCATTTTGGAGCTTTTTCCAATCGGTGGCAGTTACGGTCATCATTATTTCAAGGGTCCTCACGGCGGTGCAGATTCAGCGGGGCTTGAGCCACTCATCTAACCTTCCTGATCTAACACCCCTGATTTCAGAGCGCCGGGGATCCCCATAAGATTTCGGATTTCAGGGTGGTAAAACGACTAATCGCTTCACCGTCCCCTAGGCATGGGGAGCACTTTCAGTCATGCTAATGACCGGAGTTATCCCCAGGAAAAGAACAATGGCAGAGATGGATCCAGTCAAACTCATGAAGCAGGAAGTGGGTCGTGCCGCAGCGGCTCGGGTCGAGTCCGGCACGGTATTGGGACTCGGCACCGGTTCAACCACGGCCTTTGCGGTGCAATTTATTGGCGATCGCATCGCCGCCGGAGAACTCACCGATATCAAAGGGGTTCCCACCTCATTCCAGGCCTCTGTACTCGCGAAGAAATACGGCATTCCCCTTACGACCCTGGATGAGGTTGACACCATTCACCTAGCTATTGACGGGGCCGATGAAGTCGATCCCCAGTTCAACCTCATCAAAGGGGGCGGAGCTGCCCATACCCGCGAAAAGATTGTGGATGGTCTCGCCGAAAAATTCATCGTTGTGGTAGACAGCTCCAAGTTGGTCGATCAATTGGGCTCCACCTTTGCCCTACCCGTCGAAGTATTGCCCATGGCCATCGCCCCGGTCACCCGCGCCTTGACCGCATTGGGGGGCACCGTTGATCTGCGTATGGGGGTCAAAAAGGACGGCCCGGTGATCACCGACCAGGGCAACATGGTTCTGGATGTGAAATTTGAGGCGATCGCTGCTCCGGCAGACTTAGAAGCCACCATCAATAACATCCCCGGTGTTCTGGAAAACGGCTTGTTTGTAGGTTTGGCCACAGAGATCTTGGTGGGTGAAGTCAAAGACGGTCAAGCCAGCGTTCGGAGTCTATAGCAGATCTGACCTGCCTGATCTAAGGGGGGTAGACACCGCCCTTAGATCAGCTATCGATGGTTTAGACAAAGTTTTGCCGTCCCGACATCTGTATCAATCCTCGCCATTGAGCTAAGTTGTAGGCACGCTTTGGGTATAGACAGTATTTTCCTGGCTGGAGGATACGTCCGGTCGATTGCCCGTTTTTATGGCAGTCACCAGCCCAATTGGGACAAGACTGCGGGCGTTGCTGCTGCGCTGGAGATCACAGTGATCTTTGGTGAGCAAAGCAAAGTGGCCAGCGCTATAAGTATGATGTTTGCCTCAATCTAGTGCTCTCTAGGGGATGCCTGCCATGGTCGATAACAATGAAGCCGACAAGGAAAACTTTTTGATGCCCAAGAGTTCCTATTGGGGAGAAGTTAACCTGTCTAACTTGACCTTTAATTCTAATTTGCAAGAATTTGCCCAGCGGGTGTCATTGATTTGCAACCTAGAAACCGGGGGAAAAATTCCACCAGGGGAAGCCTACAACCAAATTAAACTGCTTTGGAAGCAGCTTAAAAAATCCAAGAAAAACCTCATTGATAATCCTCCGACCCCTGAGCTTCCTCCGGAAGAATTTGATTAGGGCGGATTCAATTATGAATATCAATTTGAGCGGTATCAATACCTAATCCTAAAATCCGATCTATACGGAGGCGAGCTGTAACCATGGGGAATCTGAGTCAAGGCATTGCCGCGATTATGGTTGGCACCGCTGGCATTCTTGCCCTCCAGTGGCCGCGCTTACAAGCCCAAACCACGGACCCAGTCATTGACCCAGCAGTGGCGGCAGCAGCCCAAACCTTACAGGCCGAGCAGCTGAATGTACGCAAAACCCTGCCCAGTTTTGGTTTTGACAATCTGATTGCAGATGTGACCTTTTTAGAGTTCGTTCAGTATTTTGGCGATTTGCCGAGTAGAGAAGTCACCGACTACAGCCTCAGTGACGACTTTTTTGAAGTGATTGTGGCGCAGGATCCTTACTTTACAAGTGCCTATCTCTTTCTGACGACCGCGACCTCCTTTTATGCAGCCCAACCTGAAAAAACGGTGGCGCTGTTGGCCCAAAGCCTTGAGGCGATGACCCCAGCTTTGCCGCCCGACTCGTATCTGTTGTGGCGTTACAAGGCCCTAGATGAATTGTTGCTGTTAGGCGATAGCCGAGCGGCCCAACGCTCTTTTTCCCAGGCGGCGAATTGGGCCGAGCAATCGCCCCTCCCCAACCTAGCCAAATCCGCTGAGAACTCCCGTGAGACCGCCGCTTTTCTGGCGCAAGATCCCGATAGTGTGGAGGCGCAGGCGAACGCATGGTTGCAGGTCTGGGGCAGCGCTGTGAATGCTGACATCCGAACATTAGCTGAAGATCGGATCAGAGCATTGGGGTTTGCGGTTGTGGTCGAAAATGATGTGGTGGAGCTCATCCCGTTGGCCGCTGATGGGCCTGGAAACGGCGAATAATTTTGAAGAGGCGATATCTAGACGCGCTGCATAGCGATACCCTGATTGAGGGGTGCTGCTATGGGCCTGTATGCTGCCTGGGGCGATGGATATGATGTCCTAACAACATCTAATTGCCTGGGTTGGTTTGTGATCGCCCCCATGTTCAGTAAAATCGGTCACCCCATTGCGGGTCTATTCACTTTGGTTAGGATGTAAGCCGATTCGCTGATACGAACAGGGTGCTGACAGCGTGATTCTTGCGGTAAAACTTCAGACGAGGGAACTGAAGGAATGGCATCTATGACCGATTGGAAAAAGCTCAGCATTTACACTAGCGTAGGCAGTCGCTGGGGGACTCGTCCTTTGCACGAGGCAGCCCTAACCATCGCCCTAGCGCGGGGGCTATACAGTGCGATCTCCCTAGAAGCCCAGGCGGGCTTTGGCCCTTTTTTGGCGATCCCCACCGCCAACCAGATGGCCCTCGCCTCCGATTTGCCCATGGAAGTACGCATTATTGACCAAGTCCCCGCGATCGAGGCCTTTTTGGCCCAGGAAGCCGAGATGCTGAAGCGCTGTATCGTTACCCTTGAGGATATTGAAGTCGTGCAATATCCCACCTGAGGTGTGCGGCTACAGCGGTACCGTCGGGCCAATGATCGGAGGGTACCGCTGTAGTCTGTCCCCTAGTCAGCGGGCCAAGTGCCGTAGGGCATGCGGGCAAGGTTGGCGTTGCGGTAACGGGGGTCGTGGGAAACCTCAAGGCCGATCCAGGGGGGGAGGGCTACGGTTTCTGCGGCATCTTGCAGCTCTACCTCGGCTAGCACCAGTCCGGCATTCTCCCCCAAAAACTCATCGACTTCCCAGGTATGGCCCTGAAAGGGAACCCGATAGCGATATTTCTCGATTAAGGGTGGGGTGCAGAGGCTGGCCAATAGCTCAGCGGCATCGCTGGTGGGAATGGGATATTCAAACTCGCTTCGGGTAATGCCGACGGTGGGTCCCTTTAAGGTGATATAACCCTGGTCTCCGGCAATGCGAACCCGCACGGTTGCCAGGGTTTGGGTGGGGATATAGCCCTGACGATAGAGCAGGCCAGGGGCGTGATCACGCCAAGGGGTAGCGTTACCTGTCGTCAGGAACTTGCGTTCAATTTCTGCAGCCATGGCTTTTCTGTTGATGAACCCAAGGGCGATCTAGCCTTGGCATGATCATAGCGTTAGGCCGAATTGGCACGGTCTAAGAAACCCTCAATGGCTGAGGTGGTGGGTTGGGCGGAGATCGCCCCGGCCTGCAACGTTGTCAAGGCCCCAGCGGCACTGGCAAAGCGCATGATTTGCTGAAGGCAAGCAGGGTCTTTGAGTTGCTCCCAGGGGTGCTGTTGCAGTTGATGCAGCAGGGCTGCCAAGAAAGCATCGCCAGCGCCTGTGGTGTCTTGACTTTTTACCGGGAATGCAGGCAAGTACCCCTGTTGCCCACCGACCCGATACTGACACCCCTCCGCCCCATAGGTGATCACAATGCCCTTGGCGCGGGGATGCCATTGGGCCAAGGTGGGTAAATCAGTGGTCCCAAATAGCCATTGGGCTTCCTCATGGGCAAACTTCAGCCATTGGGCCGTGGCTAAGAGGGGGCGAATTTGTTGTGGCGCTTGATCGGGCTGGGGCCAAAACATGGGCCGCCAATTGACGTCAATGGCGATGCAGAGATGGTGGTGACGGGCTAGGCGAATCGCTTGTTTGATGGCCTGACCCGTGTGGGGATAGGCCAAACCAAGGGTACCGATAATCAGACAGTCCGCCTGGGCAAATAGCTCTGTGGGCAGGGCTTGGGCCTGCAACTGGGCATCGGCAAAGAGACTGGGGTCGTCGTAGGGAAAGCCCCCAAATCGGCGATCGCCCCCTGCCCCCCGCAACACATGCACGATGCGCGTGGGTGCCCCCGAATATTGCACGCCCCAGCAGTTCACCCCAATCTCCCCCAGGGTTTGGGTAATGCGCTTACCCAGGGCGTCTTGACCCACCGCACCGATAAACGTGGCGGGACTGCCCAACTTGACTAATGCCGCCGCCACGTTGGCAGGGGCACCACCGATATGGTCTTCCCAATCGGTGACGGCACCTACCGTATCGGTGGTTTGCTTGGCGACGCGATCAATCAGGGCCTCTCCCAGGCAAAGGGTTAAACGACGTTCCAACGTTGGCGATCCCAAAGGTGATGATTCAAGATAAAACGGCTAGGATCTGCGGGCTCGAAATAGCGTCCCCTTAATGGATTCGCCGGGTGACATATTGCGTCATTTCAAGTAGAGCCTGGTAGGAATCAGAGGGGGGCAGTCCTTGCAAGCAGGCTTTGGCCGCCTGGGCATGGTAAAGGGCTAATTCCCGTGATCGCTTAATCCCAGCACTACTGTGGATTAAGTCGATCGCTTGATCAAAATCTCCAGATTCTGCAAATTCACGCTCAATGAGGGTGCCTAGGTAAGGCTTATCTTCCAGAGCGTAAAGCACAGGAGCAGTTAAGTTCCCACTTTTGAGATCAGAACAGGCGGGTTTACCCAACACCTCCGTTGACCCTGTGAAGTCCAGAATGTCATCTACGATTTGAAAGGCTAGCCCTAAGTGCCGCCCATAGTCGTAAAAGCTTTCGGTTTGCACCGTGGACAATCCACTCAGAACCCCGACCGATTGCGCACTGTTGGCAATCAGGGAGGCGGTTTTGTAATAGCTCTTTTCAAGGTACGCCTCAATCGAAAGATCGACCTCAAAACGGTTGAGCCCCTGCTGAATCTCCCCCTCTGCCAAATCCATAATCACTTGCGACAATAGCTTCACTACCGTCAAGTTATCTAGGTTGGCGAGATACCAGGAGGACTGGGCAAACAGGAAATCCCCAGCTAAAACCGCAATGCGGTTGCCAAAGCTGCTGTGGACAGTGGGGACCCCCCGCCGGACCTCCGACTCATCCACGACATCGTCGTGAACCAGGCTGGCGGTGTGAATCATCTCAGTGATTTCGGCAAGACGGCGGTGCTGGGGCAAGATGTCCTGCGATGGCGTCACGGCTCGGGCGAGCAGCAACACAATTGCAGGTCGAATACGCTTGCCGCCAGCGCCAAACAAATGTTCTGCAGCAGCGTACAGGATGGGGTGCCTAGCCCCCACCAGCTGCTTTAGGTTATGGGCTAGGAGATTAAGATCTGCCTCAACGGGCGCGAGCAGAGAAGTGACTGAAGCCATGAACAAAACGGCCCAAGCAGTTTGGTTACGAAATTTTACAGTTCCGCTCTCATTCTAAGCTAACGCCATGGCTAGGGGAATAAACCCATGGCCCGAAAGGTGAGGTTCGCCCCCCAATCGACCTTGACTGTCACAGTCGATCGGCATATTTTTCGGGTTGTGAACAAACTTCATTGAAATGTCACATAGTGATGCCTAAAGTCCAGTCAATAGAAGGGTTCATAACCCTCTGGCTGTGCTAGGCTAGTAGGTAAGATTTCCCAAAACCAAATAACGCTCCCCCTAGATATTTACGGTTTGCTGTGAGCGGGTTTAGCCCCTTGCCATACGCAAGCTCGTGGGGTCTATGCATTTTGATTGAGTCAGGGAGTGATACGGGTCCCCTCGATTATGCGGACTTAGGTCAGCATTGTTATTTCCCTTGGTTTTATCGCTGTTAGGTGATGTAACCAAGGGAACCTATCACTTCAGGTATTTCAGCCGAGATGACTGCATTCATTCGGGCGAATGGCAGTAGGGATATTGGGTGGCATTCCCCTTTCGTGTGTATCCGCATTTTTGTTCTGCCATGGCCTTTTCTCTCCCTATGTCTGCTTGGATACTGTCCCTCGCCATTGGCTACCTGGTTGTGGTCTATAGCGTGTTGTGGTGGGCAAAGCGCACCGATAAACAACGCATCCAGTAGAGGTATTGAGGTATCTCGCTTTTGCCGGGAGATTGCTGTTGGCAAGGGTGCGGAGCGCTGGGTGAAGGTGTGAGTATGCCGTTGCTGGGTGTCAACAAGACTGAGTCCGAGCGCTGAGGCGCTCATTGTTGGGCGATGCCGGTATAGAACGGGGGAGCTATGCTGGGTTTACCCCGATTAGACCTTCACCTGTCTAGGGTTCTGTGTGGGGTTGATAGGCGCTGAGGCGTGCCGCTGCAATTAGACCTGAGATGAGAACTGTCGCTCAGCCCCGTTATCCGCATCCTTGGTTAGCTGCCAACTGCTCCCTTGTGTTTCCGGGGTTCGGACAACTGTACCGGGGACAGGTGGTGAAAGGCAGTGCCATGGCGATCGCTACCGGTAGCCTAGTGAGTTTTCTCATCTGGTCTATTTTTTCGCCCGATGGCAATACTGTGCAGGGGTTATGGGCGATCGCCAGCTTGCTTGTCCTTTACGGGTGGAGCATCGTCGATGCCCTGGGGGGTTACGCCGTCAATTCCGGCAGCGATCGCACAGCCCCCCGACGGACCCGACCCAAATCGTATGATCCTTGGTATACCGCCTTTCTCTCCCAAGTCTTGCCCGGTCTGGGCCATCTTTACCTACAGCGGGTCGGCATTGGCAGCGTATTGCTGATCCTCGGCATTGCCAGTGCTTTCCTTACCCAGACCTACCCCAGGCTGCTGCCCCTGCCCGTGATGATCTCGGTCTTTGGCTGTTATCACAGCTACCACATCGCCCTGCCCCATCACCGCCATCGCCACCCACTCATTTGGATGATTGTGTTGGGGATGCTGATCCTACGGTTGACCGTCGGGTCTATTCCGGGTTGGGTGAGTCAAACCGTTGAGCAATGCATCGTCCCCAGTCGTTCAATGGTGCCGACCTTGCAGATCAACGATCGCCTGTTTGTGCGCCACCAGGCCAACTATGTGCCTCGACTTGGTGACGTGGTGGTGTTTGAAGCACCGCTTGCCGCCCAGGAAATTGGGGATATTGCCCCTGGCACCCTAATGGTGAAACGGGTGATTGCCCTACCGGGAGAAACGGTACAGATCAGCGGCGGGCAGGTATTTGTCAACCGTCAACCCTTGGCAGAAGCTTATCTGGCCGCCCCCCCCAACTATGATTTAGCGCCTCAGCGGATGCCGCCTGGGCAATACTTTGTGTTGGGGGATAACCGCAACGCCAGTAGTGATTCTCACCTGTGGGGCGGATTAGCTGAAGTGCTGATTATCGGACGGGCCTACAAGATTTATTGGCCCCCGACGCGCATCAGCGCCTTAGGCTAGGGGGTGCTGGATCGCAGTGGATGTTGCCATGGCAGGCGTCATGGCAACCCTTTGGACTTGGGGGGGATAGCCCAGCCAGTCCATGGAGCGCTGGGCAAATTGACTGGGGGAGCCGCTAACGAAGAACCGAGGTGTCTGTTGAGGGTTCGTATCCTTGAGGTCTAGCATTTCTAACTCTTGGGCGGCAGCGGCCACTAGGGACACTGCCGGATCAATGCGTTGCACGGAATCGGGAAGTAGCGTCTTAAAAACAGGGGCTAAGTAGGGGTAATGGGTACAGCCATAGACCAATGTGTCGATATTTGCGGCGAGTAACGGGCGTAGATACCGGGCCGCGACCTCATGGGTGTGGCGCTCCTGTAGGCGATTTTGCTCAATCAGCGGCACGAACTCAGGGCAGGCGACTTGCCACACCTGGGTACTGGCGTCGACCTCTAAAATGGCTTGGCGGTAAGCGCCACTGGCCACGGTGGCGGCGGTGGCAATCACCCCCACTCGCCGTCCGGCTTGGGCAGCGGCCCGCGCCCCTGGGCAAATCAAGCCTAAAATCGGCACAGAAAATTCTTGCTGAACTTGCTCTAACACCAGGGCAGAACTGGTGTTGCAGGCCATCAGCACCATCTTTACCCCTTGGTCCATCATCCAACTGATGATTTCACGGCCAAAGGCCAGGATCTCTGCGGGGGTGCGATCGCCATAGGGTAACCGGGCCGTATCGCCAAAATATAAGGCTGACTCCTGGGGGAGCTGGCGCTCTAATTCCCTCAATACGGTCAGCCCGCCCACACCGCTATCAAATATGCCGATGGGGGCATGGCGCGAAGGCAAATGGGTTAACCCAGAATGGACAACCATAAATGATCACCTAGGGGGAGAATGTATCAGTTTGTTGTTAAGAGTTTAGAGCGCTTTACAAACATTGCAATAGCGATCACCCTAAATTCCAAATGCCCGAGCCTCCGAACCCTTAGCCCCCGAGGTTTTGGGGGCTAATCTCGCCAGATTCCTGATTAGGTCTCTGGTTCTAGCTCACCTAAGGGGCCGTCATCCTCTGATTCTTTAAACACCACCCGCAGTAAGGGTGGCGCGACGAAGGTAGTCACGATCACCATGACAATAATGGCCGCTTCGAGGGACTCCGAGAGGACGCCACTGGCGGAACCAACCCCAGCAAACACCAGCCCCACCTCGCCCCGAGGAATCATGCCCACCCCGATCGCAAGGCGATTGAGTTGGGGTTGGCCAAAAATAACGAAGCCAGTGATGACCTTGCCAAAAATGGCGATAATCACCAAAAAAGAAGCAATGATTAACCCTTCTCGATTGGCGGGCTCTAGGGGATTGAGAACGCTGAGATCGGTTCGGGCTCCCACCGTGACAAAAAAGATGGGCACGAGCATGTCGGAGATCGGACTGATTTGCTCCTCTAGCTCCTTGCGTTTTGAAGTTTCAGCCAAAATCAGGCCAGCGGCAAAGGCCCCCAAAATCGCCTCCAGATTAATGGCTGCCGCAATGTAGGACAGCACAAAGGCGAAGATCAGGGAACTGATGATAACCTGCCCTCGGGTCTGCATTTGGTCGACTAAAGCCACAAATAAGGGACTCAGCAACCGGCCCACAAAAATTGATCCCACCAGGAAGATGGCCGCCCCGGCAATCAGGTAGACCACATTCAGGATTTCGATTTCTCCGGTTTTGGCCAAGCTGGCGACCACCGCCAAGACGATGATGCCCAGCACGTCATCTAAGACCGCAGCACCAATAATCACCTGGCCTTCTTTGGAGCCCAGCTTTTGCATCTCCGCCAGCACCTTGGCGGTGATGCCAATGCTGGTGGCAGTCAGGGCTGCCCCCGCAAAAACGGCTGGGATAGTAGAAATACTAAAAAAGGCGATGAGCCCAGCAGTGCCGAGGGAAAAGGGCACGACGACGCCAATTACAGCGACGATCGCGGCCTGGGGACCCACTCGAATCAGCTCTTTGAGGTCAGACTCTAGGCCAATCTCAAACAAGAGAATCACCACCCCCAGCTCGGCCAGGATGGAGATGACTTCGCTTTCCCCTTTGAAGACAGACAAGAGCCCTGCGGGCTCTAGGCTCGTCGTGGCTTGCACCACCGTCATTAGGTTGGAGCTAATCTCGCCAGCCCCTTCTGGAAACACAATTAGATGTAGAGCTGAGACCCCCACAATTACGCCGCCAACCAACTCACCCAATACTGAGGGTAGATTGACTCGGGCGCAGAGTTCTCCGCCTATTTTGGCGGCCAAATAAACGGTGATCAGACTCAGCAACACGCTGGCCAACACGAGGGGCTCGAGTTCGGCTTCCGAGGCTTCAGCCAATAGCGGCCCCCCGGAGCTGAACCGCTCTAAACCCGTAGAAGCCAGGGGCGCGCTAGGAGACAGTAGCCAGGGAAGCACATCCACCATTCAGTCTAAAAGAACGCATCTCACCTAGGTTACCTGAGTCTGTAACCCCTCTAGTGTCCAGCTTGACGGTTTCTGGGGAATAAAATCGTCGGGCTAAATAAACACACGGTGTTGCAGGGCGGGCATTTGCTGGCGCACTTGGCTGAGGCGCGCTGGGTTGATTTCAGCGATCGCCACCCCCGGCTTCGTCCCGGCATCGGCCAAAATCATCCCCCAGGGATCGATCACCACCGCATGGCCATGGGACTGGCGACGGCTGTTGTGGAAACCCGTTTGGGCGGGGGCCAGGACGTAGCAGGTATTTTCAATGGCTCTGGCTTGCAGGAGGACCTGCCAATGGTCTTTGCCGGTGAAGGCGGTGAAGGCAGCGGGGACAATCATCACCTCCGCCCCCATCTGGGCTAGGTGGCGATACAGCTCTGGGAACCGCACGTCGTAGCACACCGAGACCCCGAGGTGCCCCAAGGTCTTAGAGGCGTAGACATGGGGGAGGCGTTTGCCAGAGACCACGGTATTGGACTCCCGATAGGTGTTGCCATCGGGCACGTTGACATCAAAGAGATGGGCCTTTTCGTAGCGCAGCAGTTCGCTACCGTCGGGGGCCACCAGTAGGGCGGTGTTGTACACCTTGTCCCCGTCGGTGGGTACGGGATAGCCACCGCCCAGGAGGGTGACTTGGTAGCGCTGGGCCATCTTTTTTAGAAAGGCCTCACTGGCTTCACAAATCTTGGGAGCTTGGCTGACTTTGGCAGCCTCGTCTCCGAGGAAGGAAAAGTTTTCAGGCAGCGTGATTAACTCAGCGCCTTGGCGCACCGCTAAATCAATCAAATCTTCTGCTTGGGCCAGATTTTTCTCTAAATCCGGCACGCTGGTCATTTGTAGTGCGGCTGCCAGATAGGGCTTCATCAAAGGTTTAGTCCGAGGGGTGAAACAAACACAGAGTTCAATTTTACGTGGATTGGGGG
>CAYGVA010000133.1:0-11472 GCA_964353225.1 uncultured Leptolyngbya sp. | reverse complement strand
TTTCCTTAAGAAACTTGTCAGCACTGGGTCTGCCAACCTCTATCCATTTATTTTGGGCGGGACCTTATTCGGCATGAAAAAATGCGATCATACACACCAAATCCAGCTCAGCAAAACAGATTAAATTGATTGACCTAAAATCGTCTCAAGGCCATAAAGATACGTTTAACGAAAATTCAAAATCCCATCTCTTCACTTCTGATTTCTTCTTGAGCATCACAATAGTGGAAATATATTTTCTTTTTAAACTCAAAGGCATACTGCGCTAAAGTTGATTCAATCGCAATCAGTGTCAAGCCAAGGTAACGTACAATACCAAACCTTGTCCCCCCAAATGCGTGTCATGTTTCGGTGGCAGCGTGTCGCCCTGAACGGTCTTAAAGTATTTACCGATGAATGCAAAGAAGTGTCACGATGCATGGCGCACCGTGACACTTATGGATCGGCTCGGTTGAATCGACTTTAACTGGGGGTATTACTAGCCTAAGGCTCGGAGCGTGACGGGTCTAAGCGTTGGGATTGTCATCGCTACGCTGGCATGACTAACGCATCATCCATTCCACGCGCCCCGAGTCTGGCCATCCCTTGCTTCAAGGATTTATTCCCATGACTCAGCTTTCTCCCCAGGCGGTTTATGACAATCTAGAGCTGTTGGATCGGGTAGATGTGGCCCGCAGTGCCCATTACCGCCAGCAAGCCATTGAGATTTTGTCTGATCTGCAGGTGAGCCTCAGTTGGCGGCAGGCGATCGCCAATCGCCTCGACAATGCGGATCATCTGCTGGCGATGCAAAGCCCCGGCGCAGAAGACAATAGCTATTAAAGCCCTCCCCAAATAACCGACCCCAAAACCCGGTTGCCCGTTGAAACCCGCTACGCTTTAGCGAGGGTTTACAGCAACCGGGTTTTTATATGGGCATGTCTATCCCCTTTGGTGAGCAGCTTCGTGACGCCCATATCTTGGTGGTGGGAGCCAGCCAGGGGATCGGTCTCGGGTTTGTCACCCACCTCTTGCAATCAGATCGCGTGGCTCAGGTCTACGCCACCTATCGCCAGCCCGAGACGGCCACCGGGCTGCTGGCACTGTCCGATCCCCGGCTCATGACCTTGCCCATGGATGCCACGGACGAGACTCAAATTGCGACGGCAATGGCGGCAATTGGGGCCGTTACCCAGCGGTTAGATGGCGTCATCAACTGCGTCGGCTTCCTCCACAGTGAGACCCAGCAGCCAGAGAAGAGTGTCGGGCAAATCGATGCAGCACAACTGCTGGAATATTTTCGGGTCAACAGCATTCCGACGGCCCTGCTTGCAAAACAGGCCCTGCCATTGCTCAAGGGCAGCGATCGCAGCCTCTTCACCACCATCTCCGCCAAAATTGGCAGCATCGATGATAACCGGCTGGGGGGCTGGTATGGCTATCGCGCCTCGAAAGCGGCGCTGAATATGTTTTTGAAAACCATTGCGATCGAATACAGCCGCAAAAGCCCCCATACCACCGTGGTGGCGTTACATCCCGGCACCACCGATACGCGGTTATCCCAGCCGTTTCAACGCAACGTACCGGATCATAAGTTGTTTACCGTAGAGCGCACGGTCACCCAACTGTGGGAGGTGATTAGCGACTTGCAAGCGGAGGATAATGGCAGCTTTTTCTCTTGGGATGGCACGCCCTTGCCGTGGTAAGTCGGTGCGTTTAAATTACGGCCAGCCTACACCGCTGAAAAAAGATGGGCGCTGGTGAGGTGGTGGCGGGTCAGGGTGCCGTGGGTGAGGCCGTTATGGCTTAGCCGCTCCAAGGTTTGCAGGGAGGATGCATCTATAGACTCGGACTGGCTCAACTCAGTCACTGAAGAGATCGTGGCAGACAGTTCTAGGGGCGAAGTCATCATTTCTGCGGCGAGGGCGTTGTGAAAAAAGGCGTCAACGCTAATGGTGATGAGGAAGAGGGCGATCGCCCCAAGCATCAGCCCCTTAAGGGTGAGATATCGCCACAGCGATTGCCAGGGTGAGCGCTGTGGCCGATGGGGTTTAACGGAGTCCTGAGGCATCTTGCAAAAACCGGATTAATACTATCAGTGCTTTAGAAACTTCTTCGCTTGCCTCGGTTTTGAAGTTCAACCGATAAGAAAAAGCAATGAGAAAGTTATCAAAAGTTTATGTAGTTAATTTAACAGGTCACAGTGACCTTGATGCTTAAATTTTCAGGAACAGTAGCGATCATTACCACAGTCATCCCACTTTCTCCCTTGTTGTGCGGCCCGAAGGTGCTGGGGCCTCTGAGTCAGCAGAACGCCGCTGGATCTCTAGAGTCTGAGGACTGAGGGGCGATCCCCCCTCAGCAAGGGAGTCGCGTTGGGTCAGCAAAGCGGCAACATCCTAACATTGCAACATAAGTTTGCCTTGCTCCCATCAATCTGAGTCTGGCCTCATTGCCTAAAGAGAATTAAGGCAGCATTGGGCCGTTTGAATGCATCGTAATCGTCAAGCCGTTCTCTAGGTAGTTTAAGGTGGCCAAGCAATAATGGGCACCCTTGATTAAGGCCAAAAACGGTGTTCAACAAGGCTCCGGTTAGTTTCGAGAGGTGCGTGGATTCGTAACCGTCCCCTGAGCGGAGTCGTGGGCTTCGCCTTCCCGCAGGGAATAGGGGACTTTTTCGGGAGATCTGGCTTCGACTCCGCTCAGCCAGCGTAATGTGTGGGACGGTTACGTGGATTCACTCAAAAAATTGAGAATAGATGCTCGCGATGGAGGGCCAATAGCAAGACGGCAAGGGTTTTAGGCATCGATTACAGGGTCCAAATCGATGGTTTGGGGTGCGGTTTGGGTGACACCTGTTTTTCAGACCTTGGTTTAGTCTCATGTTTGAAGGGATTGCAAGAAGCCATGCGCTTTAGGTAAGCGTCCCTGGTACTACGCTGGCTGAGCGAAGTCGTTCGCAACGCGTCTCCCAAAGGGAGAAAGCCAAAACCTATGCAAGATGTCCCCTAGCCCCGCTGGGGCGGCAAAGCCAACGACTCCGCTCAGGGGACGGTTACCGCTTTAGCGGCAATTCAGATTCTGATAAGCCATGGCAAACAGGGATTCTCAGCTATTTGCTGAGGCCCTAGTCCGCAAGTGAATCTGACATCTTTTCTCCACGTCAGGATTATTTTGAGGGTCTCAAATTGGAACTCGAAATCTCTTTTAAAAGTGAATGGGCAGCAATGCAAGCTTATCTATTTTGAAGGGCAATGATATGGGAAAGCCGGTTGTCGGACATCGTCTCCTTGGTTCACTAACACGGGTTAGTCCATCAGCCCGAAAGGACACCGCTATATTTGTTGTTGAATGCCTGGAATCAATCAATGGGTCCTGAAACGATGGGAAATAGCATCCTGGTGGTAGATGATAATCCTGTTAATTTGAAGCTTTTATCCACACTGTTGCAGGACCTAGACCTCAAAGTTTTCGTGGCGCGCCATGGAGCCTCTGCGTTGGCGCTGGCTCAGCGGCTTGAGCCAGATCTGATCCTGCTTGATGTGATGATGCCAGAGATGGACGGGTTTGAGGTCTGCCGTCGCCTTAAGGCTGACCCACAGACTCAAGCAATTCGAGTGATTTTTGTGACGGCCCTGACTGATGTTGAGCAAAAGGTCAGGGGCTTTGAGGTGGGGGGGGCAGACTATATTGCTAAACCTTTTCAGGAAGCGGAGGTGGTGGCTCGAGTCCAAAATCAACTGCGACTGCGGCAGCTTACCCAGGATCTAGAGCAAGAAATCGAAATCCGTCGTCAACGGGAAGCATCGCTACAGCGTAGTGAGAGCCGTTTTCGCATGCTGATCGATGCCTTGCCCTTTGGGGTGTGGATGCGGGATGCAAACGATCGCCTAGTCATGCAGAACCCAGTGGATAAGGCCCGGTTTGGCAATCAGATCGGCTCAGATCTGGCCGACTTAGCCCTCACCCCCGAAGAGTTGGATCACTATCACAAGGCCAAAAAACGGGTGACCATGGGGCAGGTGTCTTGTTATGAAACAACTGAGGTACTACAGGGACAACCCCATTCCTTTTTGCGGCTGACGGCCCCCGTCCCCGATGAATCGGGGGGCTATGCCATCGTCGGTGTTGCCATTGATGTGACTGAGCAACAGCAAGCAGTCGCTCAATTGCGGGAAAGTGAGCAGCGCTTCCGGCGGGCGATTGCAGAGGCCCCAGTACCGATCATGATCCACGCGGAGGATGGTGAGGTTTTACAACTGAGTTCCACCTGGACCGAGCTCTCAGGCTATCGCCATGAAGATATTCCAACCGTCCAAACCTGGTTAGAACAAGCCTATGGAAAACCAGCCGCCGAAACTATTGCCCAAACCGTTGCCCAAGATTACCACCTAGAGTGCCGCCGTGAAGAAGGGGAATTCACGGTTAATACCGCCGATGGGCAGCAGCGCATCTGGAACTTTACCTCAGCGCCCTTAGGAACACTGCCCGATGGTCGGCGGATTGCCATCACCATGGCCTCTGATGTAACGGAACAACAGCAAGCCCAAGCCGCTTTATCTGCCAGTGAAGGTCGCTATCGGGCGTTGGTGGAGGTGATTCCAGATTTGATGATCCGTCAGGATGCAGAGGGTCAGTACCTCGACCTGGTGCTGTCTGACGAAATCCAGTTTATTCGGCCAGAGCTGACGCGCATTGGGGCCAGCGTTTACGAGATCCTGCCGTTGGCCCTGGCTGAGCAACGTATGGCTTATGTACACAGAGCCTTACAAACGGGCGAGGTGCAAATCTATGACTTTCAAATTGAAATCGCGGGAAATCTGCGCTGGCAAGAAGCCCGAATCACTGCGATTGCCCCGGCAGAGGCCCTGGTGATCGTTCGTGATATTAGCGATCGCAAACAAGCCGAACTCGCCTTACGTGAGAGTGAGCAACGGTTCCGGCGGGCGATTTCCGATGCCCCAGTACCAATCATGATCCACGCTGAGGATGGCGAGGTTTTACAAATCAGCTCCACCTGGACCGAGCTTTCAGGCTATACCCACGCCGATATGCCCACCACTTCAGCCTGGGCAGAGAGAGCCTATGGTGATCAGGCCACCAGCGTTATGGCCAATACGATCTCGAAGGTGTACGACCTCACATCCCGCCGAGAAACAGGGGACTTTACCGTTAACACCGCCGATGGGCAGCAGCGCATCTGGAGCTTTAGTTCAGCCCCCCTCGGGAAACTGCCCGATGGTCGGCGAATTGTAATCGCCATGGCCGCTGACGTGACCGACAGCCGTCGGACCCAAGCCGCCCTGCAAGCCAGCGAACGCCGCTACCGGGCACTCGTTGAGGTCATCCCCGATTTGATGATCCGTCAGGACGCCCAGGGCAACTATCTCGATTTGGTGGTGTCTCCAGAATTTGAGCTGTTTAAACCTAATCAAACTCACATTGGGCGCAGTATTTACGATCTACTGCCGTTGGATCTGGCGGAGCAACGGATGGCCTATGTGCAACAGGCCCTACAAACGGGCGAAGTGCAAATTTATGATTTTCAAATTGAACTCGAAGGGAAACCGCACTGGGAAGAAGCGCGGGTGATTGCCATTAACGAGGCAGAAGCTCTGGTGATTGTGCGTGACATCCACGAGCGCAAACAAGCTTCAACCCAACTGCACTATACGAGCCAGCGCCTGCAAGAAGCCCAACGCATTGCCAAACTAGGCAATTGGGAACTCCATCTCCAGACCGGCGCGTTGCATTGGTCTGATGAAATCTTCCACATCTTTGAGATTGATCGACAACAATTTGGTGCGTCCTATGAAGCATTTTTAGAGGTCATTCATCCCGACGATCGCAACGCGGTGAACGAGGCTTACACAAAACATCTGCAAGATGGTATCCCCTACAGCATTGTGCATCGCTTATTGATGCCGGATGGCCGGATCAAATATGTACAAGAGCAATGTGCCACTAAGCATGATGTCGATGGTACAGCCATTGCCTCCCGAGGCACGGTGTTAGACATTACCACCCTCAAAGAGGCGGAACAAAAAAGACTAGAGGCCGAGGCGTCCTTACGTCAGATTGTGGAAGGCACGGCTGCCGTTACCGAACGCGACTTTTTCCAGGAGCTGGTTCAGCATATTTCTAGGGCCTGCGAGGTGCGTTATGTGTCGATTTCTGAGTCCACAGAGACTGGTTTTGCTGTCTTAGCCTTTTCTGCCGATGGTCAGTTGCAGGGAGAAGATGACTTTGCCGTTACCTACGAGGAAGCGCCCTGTTGTTTGCAAGCGCTCCAAGACGGGCTATGCCATCATCCGGACTCGCTGCGTACCCTCTATCCCGACAACCAACTGTTTCGCACGTTAAAGGCAGAAAGTTATTTGGGCATTGGTCTGCGGAATAGCGAGGGCGAGCCGATTGGCGATCTCTGTATCATTCACGATCGCCCCTTAGCCAACGCTGATGGAAAGATTAACCTACTCCGGATTTTTGCAGCCCGAGCCAGTGCCGAGCTAGAACGCTATCAAACGGCGCGTCAACTCCAGGCGCTCACAGCTGAACTAGAGCAACGGGTGATTGAACGGACTAGAACATTGGCAGCGACCGTTAACCACCTGCAAACTGAGATTCAACAACGACAAACCCTGGAAACCCAATTGCGTCAGAGTCAGGCGCAATTGCAGGACCTCTTTGATAATGCCAACGACATGATTCAAAGTGTCAACTTGACCGATGGCTCCTTCGAGTTTGTCAACCAAGCCTGGTTAGACATCCTGGGATACACGACCCAGGAGTTAGGGCAGATCACGATTTTTGATGTATTACATCCGAGCGGTCTGGAACACTGCATGGCGCTAATGCAACGCTTCAAAACAGGAGAGTTGCAAAGCCTGGATCAGGTGGAGATGAACTTTTTGGCCAAAGATGGCCGCAGGATTCAAGTGGAGGGCAGTCTGAATGTGGGTGTGGTAGATGGGCAAGGCGTTTCGACCCGTGGCATTTTTCGCGATGTCACCGCCCGCAAGCAAGCCGAAAAAAACTTAATCCTAACCAAGTTTGCCGTAGACAAAACTGCCATGGGGATTTTGCGGGTTGGGGAGGATGGCCGCCTGCTAGAAGTCAATGAAGCCGCTGGTGCGAGCGTAGGCTACAGCCCGATGGAATTGCAGAACCGTTATGTTTGGGATATCAACCCTGATATGCAACCCGATGAATGGCCCCGTTATTGGGAAGATTTAAAACAAAATAAATCTGTCAAAATTGAGGGTTTTCACCAACATAAAAGTGGCGATATTTTTCCTGTTGAGATTATTGCTAATTACATCGAATACGAAGGGCAAGGCTTTAGTTTTGCCCAGGCGCAAGATATTAGCGATCGCAAACAAGCTGAACGATTACTGACCGACTACAATCTCGAACTCGAACAACAAGTTAAAGAACACACCGCCGCCCTGGTAGCCAGTCAAGCCGAACTGACCGACTACATTGAAAACGCAGCGACGTTACTCCATTGGGTGGACGGCAATGGGGTGATTACCTGGGCCAATCAAACAGAATTAGATTTTTTGGGGTATGACCGCGAAGACTATGTCGGGCAGCCTATGGCCACATTTCACGTCGATGACGACGTAACTGCCGATATCCTCGCGCGGCTTTTAAACCACGAAGCCCTGGTCAATTATGAAGCTCGCTTACGCTGCAAAGACGGCTCCATTCGTACTGTACAAATCAATTCCAATGTCTTTTGTCGAGACGGAGAATTTGTCCACACCCGCTGCTTCACGACCGATATTACGGAGCGCAAAGGGGCCGAAATGGCCCTCAACGATCTCGTCGAGGGGACCGCAGCGGTGGGTGAAGACTTCTTCCCAGCCCTCGTCAGCCACATTAGTACGGCTCTCAACGTTCCCGTGGCTTTGGTCACCCAATTTGTCGATCAAGAGCTGCACAGTTTGGCCCTGGTCGTGGATGGCGAATTGCAACCCCATTTCACCTGCGATCTAAGGGCAACCCCTTGTATCGAACTGATTGACAACTACGCCTACCACTGCCCTCAAGACCTGGCCGAACACTTCCCCAGCAACCCCCATCGCCCTAGGGATATAGACAGCTATCTGGGGGTCGCCCTACGTAATCGCCAGGGCCAGGTGTTGGGGAGTTTGTGCATCTTTGATCGCCAACCCTTGCAGGAACCCCAACGCGCCCGGCAGATTCTCGAAATCTTTGGCAGTCGCGCCGCCGCCGAACTAGAGCGCCAACGCACCGAAGCGGCGCTCCAAAACCTGATTACAGGAACAGCCGCCACCACCGGGGCAGACTTCTTTCCCGTGCTTGTCCACCACCTCACCCAAGCCCTGGGGGTGTCCCATGCCCTAGTGGCGGAAAAGGTGGGCAATGAGGAAATCACCCTGGCCTACCATGCCGATGGCACCCTCGTTTCTGGTGAAGCTTTTGCGTTGCAGGGCACCCCCTGTGAGCAGGTGTACGAGCACGGCTCCTACTATGATGAGCTGGATTCGGACCAGACTTGTTCAGAGCTGGCCCGCATTGGGGCACGGAGCTATCTGGGCGTGGCCCTGAACGATCGCCAAGGCAACCACATCGGTATTCTCTGCATTTTTCATCGCCAAATTCTCTTAGATCCGGTGCATGCCCAGCAAATTCTGACGGTGTTTGCGGCCCGAGCGGCGGCCGAACTGGAGCGACAGCGGGCGGAGGCTGCCCTCCAAGACCTGATTGCGGGCACGGCCGCGTTAACCGGCCCCGACTTTTTTGCCGCCCTGGTGTGTCACATCGCCGAAGCCCTACAGGTCTCCCATGCCTTTGTCACTGAAGTGGTGGATGGCGGCGATCGCCTGCACTTCTTAGCCGCTTGGGCCGATGGTCAGCATCTCCCCAATGAAACCGTGGATGCCGCCGGTACCACCTGTGCAGTGGCGCTGGAGGAGGGCATGTACCATTGCGATCTCGATGTGATCGCCCGCTTCCCCCAAAATCCAAAACTGGCGCAAATGGAGGTGGAAAGCTATCAGGGCATTGCCCTGCAAGACCGCCAAGGTAACGCCATTGGCACCCTTTGTGTCTTTTCGCGTCAGCCGATTGTTAACCCTGAGCGCTCGGGGCAAATCCTCCGCGTGTTTGGGGCTCGGGCCGCCGTTGAGTTAGAGCGGCAACGGGTCGAGCAGGCGATGGAGCAACTCAACCAAGAATTGGAATGGCGCGTCCAAGATCGCACGGCCCAGTTCCGGCGCATCACTGAAAACGTGCCAGGGGTAATTTATCGCTATGTTCAGCATGGCGATCGCAGCCATGAGGTTACCTACATTAGCGCCCAGGTCAGGACAATTTTTGAACTTGAGCCTGAAGTTGTCCTTCAAAATGCGGCCCACCTGTGGGAGCGAATCCACCCGGATGACATCGCCCAATTCAATGGTGCCATCCAGCGTTCTGCCGAGACCCTACAACCCCTCCGGAGCGAAAGTCGCCTGTGCCTACCTCAAAAGGGACTCCGATGGATTCAAACGATTGCTCGTCCAGAACGGTTGGACAATGGCGATGTGGTTTGGGACGGGGTTGTACTGGATATCAGCGATCGCAAAGTGATCGAAGCCGAACGCTATAACCTGTCAACGCGGCTGAGTTTAGCCGTTAAATCTGGGGGGATTGGCATTTGGGAATGGGACTTTATCACCGAAACGTTGACCTGGGATGAGCGCATGTATGAGCTGTATGGGGTTTCCCGTGATGTGTTTAAAGGGCGTTTTAGCGATTGGTCGAGCCGGGTCCATCCCGAGGATCTGCAAGAGGTTGAGGCTCAATTCCAAATTGCCATAGCAGAACATAAGGAACTGGATGCCGAATTTCGCATCACCGATGCCGATGGGCAGGTGCGGCATCTTAAATCAAATGGGTTAATAGAGCGCAACCAACAGGGCCAAGCCAAACGCATGATTGGCATCAATTTTGATATTAGCGATCGCAAAATAATTGAAGCCGAAATCATCAAGACCCTAGAGCATGAGCGCCAGCTTGGGGCCATGAAATCGCGTTTTGTTTCGATCGCTTCCCACGAGTTTCGTACCCCCCTCGCCGTTATCTCAAGCAATGCGGAATTATTGAAGCTGTTTGGCGACCAACTCAAAGAAAAAGAAAAACAAGACTGCTTAGACACCATCCTCAGCTATGTGGACCATGCCACGGAACTGGTCAGTGAAGTGCTCGTGATCAACAAAGCCGAGTCGGGCACCCTAGAGCTGAACTTGAGCCCAGTTGACATTGTTGAATTGAGTCACAAAATCGGCCATGAAATTGCCTTAAGCTCACCCGAACATCACTATGAATTCGCGATCGTGGATTCACGTCCTGACCACCAGAGCAATACCAATCACACCCAAATTGACAAAAAAATTCTGCGGCAAACCCTAACCAACTTATTGACTAACGCCATCAAGTATTCCCCAGAAGGCAGCCGCGTCCAATTCAATTTAACGCTGCTCAGCGACGCGGTTGAGTTTAACATTACCGATGAAGGCATCGGCATTCCAGAAGCAGAGCTAGACCAGCTATTTGAACCCTTTCAGCGGGCCAGCAATGTTGGCAACGTTGCTGGAACAGGCCTAGGTCTATCCATCGTCAAACATCTCGTCACGACCCATCAGGGTTACCTCAACGTCACCAGCACCCTTGGCGAAGGCAGTTGCTTCTCCGTTACCCTGCCGGTCCAGTGGCGATAAAAACCCGCTCAATCGCCTAGTCCGCATGTAACTGTCCCAACAACTACGCTGGCTGAGCGAAGTCGAAGCCAAAACCCAATCAGAATGCCCCCTTCGACTCCGCTCAGGGGACGGTTACAGTCCGCATCTACCCTCCCAGCTCCCATCCCTCGCAATCCAGCCGTTGTCCTCAACCTCACCTCTCCACGCCTGACGATGAAACGCTATCGACAATTCTTTCTCTTTGCGAGTATCACTTGTCTGCTGACCGTGCTGAGCAGCTGCTTCGCCACGCCCGCCCAACCCCTCAGGGTCGGATCAAATGTTTGGCCCGGTTATGAAAGTCTTTATTTGGCCAGAGACCTAGGCTATTACGGCCATAGCCCGATTAAATTAATCGATTATCCCTCCGCCACAGAAGTGAGTCGAGCCTTTCGCAACGGGGATCTAGAGGTCGCGGCCTTGACCTTAGATGAAACCCTTGCCCTAGCAGAGGCCAACCCTGATATTCGAGCGGTATTAATTACCGATATATCCGCTGGAGGAGATGCCATTATTGCTCAACCCGGCATAGAGACCTTAGCAGAGCTGGAGGGGCGACGAGTGGGGGTCGAAGCCACTGCGCTGGGGGCATTTATGATTACTCGGGCATTAGCACAGGTGGGATTGTCTCCCCAGGATGTAGAGATTGTCTCTCTGGGGGTTTCTGAACATGAGTATGCCTTCAAGCAGGGGACCGTGGATGCAGTAGTCACCTTTGAGCCGGTACGGTCTAAATTGTTGG
>CAYGVA010000132.1:0-11495 GCA_964353225.1 uncultured Leptolyngbya sp. | reverse complement strand
ACTAGGTTGGAGACATCTTCATCGGTGTAAATCGCTGCGAAGATTTTCATGGCTCCATAGCGGCTTTCACAGCCGGATGCACGAGGGCATCAGGGACGCGGTTGCGTTCGATGTAGGTGTTGATTTCGTCGGCGTTATCGAGGTAGAAGCTGAGGGCATCGAAGACCTGGGCCAGGGTGAGGTGGGGAAGGTGAGTAACCGCAATTTCTTCTGGGGGCGTACCCAGTCGCCACAGCCCTACAATCGCCCGTACGGAGGTGCGGGTACCGGTGATGATCGGTTCACCTGAGAGGATATCGGGGTTACGGGTAATGTGGCGGGTGAGGGTTTCAATCGCCATGGTTGTCGTTGCCATTGGGGTTTACTCATTTTAGCGGTCTGCAATCGGTGTCCAAGATCCCTAGTGCTCTGTCAGTTCTTAGTTTTAGGGTGATGCACCCTCGCAAATATCCTTCGACTGTTTCCCCGCTGGGGACGCGACGCGAATGACAAGCTCACAGCTCAGGATGAGCGGGTTCTGGGTGTTCGGTTCTCGGTGGAGACCTGAATGAATCGGGTTGGCCCGACAGAACCCAGGGATCTGAACTCTGAACAGGGCCAAAATTGCCAAAAATTTCGAGGCGCTACGCGCCAAGAGCAGAGGGAAAGAGGGCAAAAGAGCAAGAGGGTAAAGGGCTAGGAAGCCCTGGGGGCGGAACAACACACCCGAAAACCGATGCCGTTGTTGCGGTTGACGGCATAGCTGCCGCCGCGATACGCAGAGCGGCAATACCTCGGAGCGTTGTTCCAGGAGCCGCCACGTGTGACCCGACTATTTGAATCTCCTACTTCCCATGCACACCCATCGACAGGCGCGCCCAGGTAGCTGCCGTGCCACAAATCCTGGCACCATTCCCAGACATTGCCATGCAGGTCATGCAAACCAAACCCATTGGCAGGATAGCGACCAACAGGTTCAGTCCCAATTGAAACTTCCTTACGGCCAATTCCCAAAATCCCTTCACTGATAATCCGTTTGCGGTTGCCAAAGTTGGCCTGTTGCGCCGTCAAACCATCTCCAAAGGCATAGCGGGTCGTGGTCCCGGCCCGACAGGCATATTCCCACTCGGCTTCGCTAGGCAATCGATACATGCGCCCTGCGTGCTGAGAAAGCCGCTCACAAAACGCCACGGCATCATGCCAAGACACCCGCTCCACCGGACGCTTCTCTCCATTTTCGGTAAAGCGCGATGGATTCTTCCCCATCACCGCCTGGTACTGGGATTGGGTGACCGGAAACTTCCCCATCCAAAACCCCGGCACTGAAACCTGATGCTGCGGCCTTTCATCGCTAGCTCCTTCACCTTCAGGGGAGCCCATCATGAATTCCCCAGCGGGGATGGCGACCATCTCTAGACCAATGCCATTCCCCAGCGCTTCGGTAAAACTTTTTTCTGAAACGGGTTTGTTGTCGGTTGGTTTAAGGGATTGAGTCGCTGCTAGCTGCTGGGCCAACTCCGCTTCTGCCTCCGCTTGCCGCTGCCGCGCTGCCGCCAACTCGGCTTGGGTTTGGCGCTCTGCTTCCGCCAGCTCCCGCTGCCGTTGCTGGCCAGCCGCCGCTATAGCCGCTTGCCTTTTACGTTCCGCCTCTGCCGATTCTTGTTCCTTCCACTGCCGCTGATATTTCTCTTCTGCCGCTGCACGGATAGGTTCCTCAACAGAAGCAACATCTGCATCCTTAAGATTAAGGTGCCGTTGTAATGTTTGTAGGAGTTCAAGGACCCTCTGGCTTAAGGGATATCGGTTCTCAACTGACCGAATGAATTCTTGCTCGTAGTGTCGAAGATTGTTGGCATAGTCAGCCTGTTCTTGGTCTAAACGCTTATTTTCAGATGCCTGAAGTAGAGGCGTTTCAATGCCTTGCACTTCATTCTCACTGAGTTCCAAGGTTCGCTGAAATCGCTGCAACCGACTACGCATCCCGGCACTCAACGGGGTCTCTTGGTTCACCGCATCAGCAAAGACCTGGGTATATTGGCCGATCGCCTCTGCCTTGGCCCGATAGGGTGCTAACTCCTCCTGTTCCACCGCCGCAGCCTCTTCAGCGGTGAGGCCAAAGGTGCTGCAAAACCCTGCCAACAGGGTGCGACTAAAGGCAGAAATTTCACCGCCATCCTCCTGCAAGCAGAGGCGTACTTCGTCGCGGTATTGATCCAGCTTTTGGCGGGCTTCGCCATATTGAGCTGACAGGCGGGTGACGATCGCCGCAATCTCCGCATCAGCCAGATCCAACGCCCGCTGCAACCGGTTGAGCTGGCCCTGCACCGCTTCCCCCAAGGGATACGCCTGCTGAATCGCCGATTGATAGGCCGTTTCGTACTGGTTTAGCTTGTCCTGTTGGATCGCCTTCAGCTTTTGCCGCACCTGATGGGCCGTTTTTTGGATGCCCTCGGCCACATCGGTAAAGGCTTGGTCTTTGCTCCCCCAGACTTTGGTATCGGTCACCGGGGCCGCATTTTTGGGTAGGGCTTGCAGCTTGCCAAAGGGCATCGACGACCACAGACAGTGCCGCAAAATAATCGGAATCACCCAGGCATCCCCCGCTTCGTGACGCTCCACAGCCCGCTCGATCTCAATGTCGCGGCAATAGCTGGAGGAAATAAAATCCGAGCTGATCAGCAGCAGAATGATATTGGCCCGGTTGAGGTTGTCCTTGATTTCTCGGTCCCACTCGTCGCCGGGGAGGATCTGGCGATCGTGCCAGTCGGTAATGTCGCCGCTGTACTTGAGGCTTTCCAAATGGTTGGCTAGCTCATCCCGCAGCAATTCATCTTTATGGGAGTAGGAGAAAAAGACGGTAACCGCGTCGCTCGACATGCCTGGATTCTGACTGGGGTTTCACTCTCTGCTAAGCATAATGCGGTTGTTCAGGATGGCACCACCCAGCCGTTTTTCTGGTCGCAGGGGGTAAGGGCCGAAAAGAAAAGGGTGAGGGCGGACGCTTGGGTTAATCAAGTCTGTCAATCCCCAAATTAGCGACACGACATGCCAGAAGAATGACGGGCCGAAGTGGGGAGGGTTGCCGGGTTTCTGCAACAAAAACAGCAGCAGAAAGTGAGTTGATGCCTTAACCCAACGTTGCCAGGGCATCCTTTAACCCATGGGCCACCCGCGCCTGAGCCTCCGCCGATAGCTCTGGATACATGGGCAACGACAACACCTGATCGGCTGCCAACTCCGTATTGGGGAAGCTGCCAGGACCTAGATTGAGCTGGGCATAGACCGCCTGGAGGTGCAGCGGCACGGGGTAATAGATCATCGAGATAATCCCCTGATCCATCAGGAACTGACGGACGCGATCGCGCCCTTCTCCGCCCTTTGCCCCTGGCGACTCGATGCGAATGGTGTATTGATTCCAAACACTGGCACCCCCTGCGGGGGAACCGGGTAGGGCAATACCCGGCACAGCCCCCAAGAGGGCTTGGTAACGCTCAGCAACGGCTTGACGAGCCGCATTCCAGCCCTCTAAATGCCGCAGCTTAATTTGCAAAATCGCCGCCTGCACGGCATCTAGACGGCTGTTAACCCCCACGGCCTCGTGGTAGTAGCGGGTGCGGCTGCCATGCTCACTCAGCATCCGGACCGTGGCGGCAATCTCAGGGTCGTTGGTGGTTAGGGCACCCCCATCGCCACAGCCCCCCAGATTTTTGGTGGGGAAAAAGCTAAAGCAGCCAATATGGCCAATGCTGCCCGCCTTGCGATCGCCCCAAGTGGCCCCCGTAGACTGGGCACAGTCTTCGATTACCGGCAGACCATGGTGCTCAGCAACCGCCATCAACCGGTCCATATCGACGGGTCGCCCAAACAGATGCACCGGCATAATCGCCTTGGTGCGGGGGGTAATGGCGGCGGCCAGCAGATCAATATTGAAATTAAAGCTGTCTAAGTCAATATCGACAAACACCGGGGTGGCCCCGGCTGCGCTGATCATCTCGGCGGTGGCAATAAACGTAAATGGCGAGGTAATCACCTCATCCCCAGGGCCAATATTGAGCGCCCTCAGGGCCAAGTACAGGGCGTCCGTCCCCGAGTTGCAGGCCACGCACTCATCGGAGCCAATGTAGCGACCAAAATCTTGGGCAAAGGCCTCGACGATTGGCCCATTGATATATCGCCCCGAGGCCAGGACCTCTAAAACAGCTGTGCTGACATCCGCTTCGATGGTGCGGTATTGCTCTGTTAGGTCTAGGGGCGGGATGGTATTCACTCGTATTTACCAAAAACGTCGGTCAAGATTACTAAGATCAGCTTAAACAAGATTGAGCATCGGGGGCACGGTGAAACAGTCGTTGGCTGGCACCCAGGCGGTTTAATGGCGGTATCGGCAGCCATTAAACCCTTTTCCAATGGTTAGGTTGTCAGTCGCGCTGTTTAGGCTGATGCTGAAGAATAATTGGGTGTGGCAGTGCTAGCTAGTTTCCCAAGGCGGCGGGCAAAAAGCAATTGACGGCAGGGATTTTTCCCTCGGGAAGCGGCCCGGTTGGGCGGGCTGAGTGAGCGGTTTTGACCCAAGGAGAGACCATGATTCAACTGGACCTACTGCGGATTGCCCTGGCGCTGGGGCTGATGGCGATCGCCATTGCCCTCGCCCTGTGGCAGCGGTTAGGGCTGGCGGGGTCCTTAGCGATCGCCACCGCCCGTACCCTATTCCAACTGTTTGCGGTGGGTTATTTTCTGGCGGTGGTGTTTGCTTGGCAAAGCCCCTGGGGGGTGTTGTTGGTGCTGCTGGTGATGTTATCGGTGGCGTCGGTGGTGGCCCGCAATCGCATCAACCCCAAGCTGGTCAAACTCCTGCCTTGGGTCTGGACCTCCCTCCTGATCAGTACGGCGCTGACCCTGGTCTACACCACGGTCGTGGTGATTCGCCCCCCCACCTGGTACGACCCCCGCTATGTGATTCCCCTGGCCGGCATTGTGTTGGGCAATGCCATGACCGCAGCGGCGATCGCAGGGGAGCGGCTGATGAGCACCTTGCAGCGTCACCGCCCCGATATTGAAACCCATTTGAGCTTGGGGGCCACCCCCGCCCAAGCCCTACTGTCCTACCGGCAGGAAGCCATCAAAGCAGGGCTCATGCCCACCCTCAACGCCATGATGGTGGTGGGGATTGTGAAACTACCGGGCATCATCACCGGCCAAATCCTCAGCGGGGCTGATCCGCTGAATGCGGCCCTCTACCAAATGTTGATCATGTTTATGCTGGCCTGTTCTGATTTGCTGGTGGCCCTGCTAATCACCTTGGGGATACGGCGACTCTGTTTTAATGACGCGGCGCAACTGGTGCTGCCGTAAGCAGGGATGATCTTGCCTGGGCTGGACTGGCAACAGCAGCACGTATGGGTGGCATTAAGGCCCTGTGTGCAGTGGCACTGACCAGCAGAAAACCCAGTGCCTTCAAAGGTTTCGATGGGTTACGCTATCGCTAAATCACCCGACAAGTAGAGGACAGATGCCATGGCATTGCAGGCGATCGCACAACCGACCAGTGACCCTAGCGCCTGCGATGCCATGTTAGTGGGGCTCCATGGCTGGGGAGCCAATGCCGCAGATTTGCTGGGCCTAGGCAACTTTTTGACCTTGCCCCGGTGCCACATGGTCTTTCCCGATGCCCCCTTTCCCCATCCCCAAAACCCCGTGGGGCGAATGTGGTATGGCTTCCCCCAGGGCTACGACTTTCGCCAGCCCCATGATTTCGAGCAGCAAGCGGATTTGCAAACCAGCCGTCAAGCCCTGAGGGAATGGCTCGATCAAGTCACGGCGGAAACGGGCATTCCCCTAGGGCGCACCATTCTGGCGGGCTTTTCCCAAGGGGGGGCCATGGCCCTAGATATCGGCTTGCAACTGCCCGTGGCAGCGGTACTGGTGCTCAGCGGTTACCTCCACGGAAACATCAGCCTCCATCAGCCCCCCAGCCCGGTGCTGTTGGTCCATGGGCGACAGGATCCCGTGGTTCCTATCATCTGTGCCCACCAGACCCGCCAGGTTCTGGATGCCCACCATGTCCCCGTGACCTACCATGAGCAGGACATGATGGGCCATGAAATTCAGCCCATCGTTTTGCAACACATTGAGCAGTTTTACCAGATCTGGCGAGGGGGGAATAAGTTTTAACCCGGTCTCGGCCCATCGAAACCGTCCCCCTTATAGGATGGAGGTATTTAGGCAATTAATGCTTGAGTGGGTTCGTGCTGATGGTACTGCTGGGGGCAGTCATCTATAAGCCTTTTTGGGTAAAGCCTTTTTGGGTAATGGAGATGCGTCAGCAATACTGCGATCAGCACTAGTCCTGGGACGTACCATCTATCTGGGGGAGTTTGGGTTATGACGACAGTACATGTTTCACCGGAGACCGTCTCGACCATGAGCCAAGAGGCGGTGGCGGAGTTGGCAAAACGCTTAGAGCAAGATGCCTATGAAACCGCTTTTGCGGGTTTAGAAGATTGGCACTTGCTGCGGGCGATCGCCTTTCAACGGCCTGAGCTAGCCAAGGGCTATATGCATCTGCTGGATTTGGAAGCCTTTGACGAAGAATAATTTTGTGCCCGACTGGGCCATCGACAGGGTGCAGAAAGCGGATGGTGTCATCGCCTAACAATCAGGATTCGCGTCCCTCAGCAGCTGAACAGCCGACTGGGGGACGCGTGGTTCTGGGGATTGGCGGGGGCATCGCCGCCTACAAGGTTTGTACCGTCGCCTCGGCCCTAGCGAAGGCAGGCGTTGAGGTGAGGGCGGTCCTCACCGATTCAGCTCAGCGCTTTATTACCCCCCTCACCCTGGCCACCCTCTGCCGCCACCCCGCCTATACCGACGCCGATTTTTGGCAGCCGACCCATTCCCGACCGCTGCACATCCAGCTAGGGGAATGGGCGGATCTGCTGGTATTGGCCCCCCTAACGGCCAATACCCTAGGGAAACTCACCCATGGGTTAGCCGATAATCTGCTCACCAATACGGTGCTGGCCTCCACCAGCCCCATCCTGGTGGCCCCTGCGATGAATACGGATATGTGGCAGCAGCAGGCGGTCCAGCACAATTGGCAGCAGTGGCAAGCTAACCCCAGGGTCCACACCGTTGGCCCTGGTCAAGGGCGGTTGGCCTGCGATCGCGTTGGCACCGGTCGCATGGCAGAGCCCTCCGATCTCTTGACGGCCATTCACACCCTGCTGTTTACCCGAGGTCGCCAGGATCTGGCGGGCAAACGCCTCTTGATCAGTACCGGTAGCACCCACGAACATCTCGATCCGGTGCGTTTCATTGGCAATCCCGCCACCGGTAAAATGGGGGTCGCCTTGGCCCAATCCGCGCTATATCGGGGTGCCCAGGTCACCTTAGTCCATGGCCCCATGCACCCAGATGACTTACAAGGATTAGATCGGGTACAAACCCAACCGGTCGTTAGTGCGGCGGCAATGCAGCAGGCCATGGAAACGGCTCTGCCCCAAGCGGATTGGATCATCATGGCGGCGGCGGTTGCAGATGTGCGGCCCCAGCATCGGGCCACCACCAAATTGCCCAAGGCCGATCTGCCCCAGCAATTGCCCTTAGCACCCGTGCCGGATATTGCGGCGCGATTATCTCAACTCAAATCGCCCCACCAAAAACTGATTGGGTTTGCCGCCCAAACCGGGGATATTCTGCCCCCGGCTCGGCGAAAGCTGGCTCAAAAAGGGCTGGATGCGATCGTCGCCAACCCCATCGATCAGCCCCACAGTGGCTTTGGTAGCGATTGGAACCAAGCCACCCTATTAGCCCCAGGACATCGGGACCAAAGTATTGCGCCTTGTCCGAAGTGGGTCATGGCCCACCATATCTACGACTTTTTACTGGCCCTCCCCCCAGAAAATTGACACAATCGCCCCTAGCCTCAGCATTTTTCACCCCCATCGCATCCGCGACCTTGCGTAATTTCTCTGGCTCAAAAGGTTAACAGAAGGTTAATAAGAAATTAACTAAGGGTTGATGCCACCTGTTTCCTATGGGTTTTCCTTGATGTAGCGCTCAGCTTCATGGAAACTTCATGAAAGCTCCCTGAGTTCAAAGATTGAGCGAAGTTGCCGTGAAAACCGATCCCTTACCCCATCAGAACCTTTAGCATTGCCGCAAGCGAGTCGAGTCATCCGGGAGCATCTAGGGTTTTGGTCAGTTTATTGCAGCGATCAACGGTACTGACGGCACGGACTTCCTGTGTGAAAACGCTAAGTTTGCCGATGTCGATGGCGGTCAATTGGGGCGATGTGCATCCCTCAGTGCATCACCCGATTAAGCGTTTGCTGGATATTTTGGGTGGTTTCGTCGGTCTTGTCATTACAGCGATTGCATTTGTGCCCATCGCGATCGCCATTCAATTAGACAACCCCGGTCCGGTCTTGTATAGCCAAACTCGCTGTGGCTACCAGGGTCGCCCTTTCCGCATTTGGAAGTTTCGCTCCATGGTGACGAATGCTGAGGCCCTCCAACACCTGGTGCAAAATGAAGCCCAGGGCCTCATTTTCAAAAATGCTGAAGATCCCCGCGTGACGCGAGTGGGGCGTTTCCTACGACGCACCAGTCTGGATGAATTCCCTCAATTTTTAAATGTGCTGCTAGGGGATATGAGCTTGGTTGGCACCCGCCCCCCAACCGAAAAAGAGGTGGCGCAATATAGCCCTGCCCATCGACAGCGGTTAGACGTGAAGCCAGGGATTACCGGAGAATGGCAGGCACGGGGCCGTTCTGACATCAAAGATTTTGAGGATATTGTGGCCATGGACCTGCGTTACCAGCAGCAGTGGTCCGTGGGATACGATCTCCGCCTCATCATGGAAACGGCTTTGACCGTCCTCAAATGCAAGGGGGCCTGCTAGGCGACGATTGCCTTGGCCCCCATGGCTTGGGGACGGTGAATCAAGAATCGACCGTTGGTCGGGCCTTGCTGTAGCAAGGCCCGGTTTTTTATGCGATGAGTTGCTCGACCGCCTTTTCAAAAACATCGTAGGGCTTGACTCCGACGATGGTCTCTATCAACTCGCCTTGCTTAAACAACATGACGGCGGGGATGCTTTTGATGGCAAAGCGCTTTGCGACAGGCTTATTGTTATCTAGATCTAATTTGAAAACTTTGAGGCGATCGCCATAGGTCTCCGCCAGCTGATCCATCAGGGGTGCGACGACTTTGCAGGGGCCACACCAGGTGGCGGTGCAGTCAACCACCAACATGGATTCATTTGTGAGAAGGGCGTCAAACTCTGCTTCATCTTGAATAAACGGAACCGTACCCATATCTGCATCTCCAACGTCAGGCGTCATCACCATAGCCTCTATTGGTGACGGCCAACGATGCAAGTCTGTGGAAGCATGCTGGGCGATCTCACCCTTGACCAGACGTTTCCCCGATGGCGAGCCGGGGGGCGTGATCCCCAAAACATCCGCCCCTGCTCCCAGCGAGCCCTGATAAGACGGCGGCAATTGTACGCCACCGTCAACCTAAATTGTCAGAGCGGCAACAGTATTGGGTTGAAGACCGCTTTAATAATGATTAACAATCGCCGTGAACAGGTGAAGCTTTGAAAGCATTACGCCTCTATCTCTACGGTTTGTTGTCCCTATTCGTCGCTGGCGTCGTGCTCGCCAGTGGCTTTGTCTCTGCCGAAAAGGTTCCTCTCGTCCCCCACGTCGTGGCTGAGGCGACACCCATCATCCTGACAGCCAATCGTGAGCCCTCTCTGCGGCTCCGGCCCATAGAACCTGAGGATGCCGATAGTGAGCGGCCATCAGCGACGACATCCCTAGAGATCGCCCCAGGGGCCGCCATTGGTGGGCCAGAAACCGCCCCTTTCGAAACCCGTGAACCGCTGATTGAAGTGACCGTTACCCACTTTGAAAATAGCCTCTGGAATGACCAGAATCGCCCTAACCGTCGCCGCCCCGCCGTCACTGCGGGCGATCGCACCATTCTGGTTGTGGCTGATGATCGCAATGGGGCGAGCGATCGCTCAGGCACCGACACAGCCGGTCCTGAGGTGACCCCTTTTCGCACCGGTCAGTGGGCCGACCCCATCGAAACCCTGCCCATTGACGTAACGGCCCTGGGGGTTCTGTGCAAAAAATTTGCGGGTCAAACGCAGGAATTTGCCCCGATCCAATTGGTGGATACGGGAGTGCCCAGCGCTAGCGCACGGTTGACTTGGGTTTCCCCCGCCGAAGCCACTTACCAAGCCCCTTTTTCCGGCCTCCAGGGTTTACCCGCAGACCACGAAGGCATTGACTATGTGAACAGCGATTCCAATGTGGCTGAGGTGCCAGTGGTGGCTGCCGCTGAAGGGCGAGTGGCGTACGTTCGGGTCGGTTGCCCCCAGTCAAGACTGATTGGCGTCAATCGTGCATTGCGAGAGTGTGGCGCAGGCTGGGGAAATCACGTTGTGGTTGACCACGGTGACGGCCTCTTAACCCGCTATGCTCACCTAGCCCCCGAGTCGGTGACGGTGCGAGTGGGGCAGCCAGTCCGGGCTGGGGAGCTATTGGGGCAGATGGGAAATACGGGCCGCAGCGATCAGCGACATTTGCACTTTGAGTTGGGTTTCGTTACCCAGACCCTCGATGCCTGTGCCCCAGCCCAGTCTTTTGATGTCGTCTACAACCCAGCCACCTTGTCTGCTTTAGTTAATACGGGATAAGCACCTAGCGATTCGGCATCAGCGCATTGAATGGATGCCACCTCGGATCATGGGTTTATTGACACCACAATTGCCCCGTAGGAAAACACCTGGTTTCCTACGGGGCAATGCAATTTGCGCTACTTAGTCAATCGCGCTGGAAATTTGCGTGTCATTGCCCGCATCTTCTAAGGCCCGCATCTCAAAGCTAGCGGTGTTGGTATTAAACTCTAGCTGCAAGGGGAAGGCCACTGGGTTAGCACTATCAACAGCAGGATTGATTTCGCTAATGGTGAACTTGCGGACCCCGCCATCGACGAGGCGATCGCCCAACATCTCGGCATAGTCCGTAAACCGCAGGGTATCCCCAGGGTTAAATTCGCCCAACACAGTCCCCTCAACGGAGACTACAAAGGTATCGTCAGCATCCACATTAATGGGGAAGCCACTAATGCGGGTGAACACTGAGTCATCGGCCTGACCGACCCCAGTCATGCCAGGGAAGACGCGACTGGCAACCCCAATAGGAATATCTCGGGGGGTCATTTCGTACTCAAACCCATCGGCAGAGGGGGGGTCAACCCAGCGCCCTGAGGGCACATTATTGAATACGAAAATACCGATGAAGATAAACCGACCCGGCAGGATGGGACGGAACTGGTTGGAACCATCGTTGGGATGAACAACGACATCACCATCGTCGTCGTCATCGTCATCGTCGTCGTCGCCACCATCATCGGAACTATCGTCGGTGTCGCCACCATCTGCAACGACATCGCCGCCGTCATCGGAACCGTCGTCAGAACCATCACCGACAACAACACC
>CAYGVA010000131.1:0-11676 GCA_964353225.1 uncultured Leptolyngbya sp. | reverse complement strand
CTTAAGTTGCTCCTAGACGTTGCATTTTTCCGGGTTGTTGCTAGCTTGGCCGAACGAACTAAAACCTGACCCTTTTAGTTCCATACTGTTCATTTACGTTCCATTGACCTCCCTTAAATTTTCTATGGAATCCGCCAGTTCACCTGAGCCCCCTCCGGAACTCCCCAATAGTCCGATTGCCAAGATTATTGGGGTTGCGATCGCCGTTTTAACATTGACCCTGCCGCTAGTCACCATTGCGCGCTTTTCTTCAGTGCCCGCCATGGTCCCCCCAGTCGAGACCTACCCCTTGTCCTCCTCAGACCACTGATGGTGCGGCAAGGGTTTTATGATTGTCCGCCTTCGTGCATTTAAGGGGCTGGCAATGCTGTAGAGCCGGTTGCATCTTCGCCTACAATGGCTAGGCGAAATGTGTACCAGCAGTTTGACCGCTGTTTGTACAACCTTATAGCCTTTAACGGAGACGCACTGTGGACCTATCTCGCATTCCCGCTCAGCCAGAAGCAGGACTAATCAATGTTCTGATTGAGATCCCTGCTGGTAGCAAAAACAAGTACGAATTCGATAAAGACATGCAAGCCATGATCTTAGATCGGGTTTTGTTTGCGTCGGTTCAGTATCCCTTTGACTACGGCTTTGTTCCCAACACCTTGGCGGACGATGGCGATCCCCTAGACGGCATGGTGATGATGGATCAACCGACATTTCCGGGATGTGTGATTGCAGCGCGCCCGATTGGCATGTTGGAAATGATTGATGGTGGCGATCGCGACGAAAAAATCCTTTGTGTACCGGCTGAAGACCCCCGCTACAAAGACGTTAAATCCCTAGAAGACATCGCATCCCATCGCTTGGATGAGGTTGCTGAGTTTTTCCGGACCTATAAGAACCTCGAAAAAAAGGTGACCGAGATCCTGGGGTGGCAGAATGTGGATAAGGTGATGCCCTTGGTTCAAGAATGCATTAAAGCCAGCCAATAATCTTTTGGGTGAGGTATGACTGCTGGGCCGAGATGGGTACCCTGAATAGGGATAATCATTGGTGCATGGCTAACAGTGGGGCGGTGGCTTCAGTTACTTTGCTATCGCCAGTGTTTAACCCGCACCCGTCTGGTTCAGCAGTAGATAACCTCTATTCAATGGGTAAAATCGGCAAATTATCCAAGAGTTTGCTAAACTTTCCCGACATAGTGCTGGAACATCAGAAGATACAGATACATTAGGTTCCCACGCTAGCCCTTACCTCTGGCAAAGCACTAGCACCATGACCTACTGTTGTCTACCTCAATTCTTGGTCCGTAAATCTCAACATGCCAGATTCGGATTCCCCATCGCTGACAACAATGCCCATCCATACGGCCTCAGCGGCAGCAACTTCACCTAGCAAAACCGGGTTTAAGGCCCAGTTTTGGGGCGTTCGGGGCAGTGTCCCGACTCCAGGCTCAGACACCGTTCGTTATGGTGGCAATACAGCTTGTGTTGAGGTATTGGCGGGTGATACCCGTCTCATCTTCGACGGCGGCACCGGTTTGCGAGTTCTGGGTAAACACCTTCTCCATCAGCAGTCAGACCTTAAGGCCCACCTCTTCTTCACGAATGCCCACTGGGACCGGATTCAAGGCTTCCCCTTCTTCATTCCGGCCTTTGTGCCAGGTAATACTTTTAATATTTATGGTTCACCCGCCCCCAATGGGGCTTCTATCAAGCAATGTTTGACGGACCAAATGCTGCGGCCTAATTTCTTCACCCCCCTCCAGAAGATGCAGGCCGATATGCAATTTCACAATATCCATGCGGGCAGCGTGGTCTCTTTAGATGAGGGCTTGATGGTAGAAACCATTGCCCTGAATCGTCATACCAGCGCCCTAGGATTTCGCATTACCTGGCAGGGGCATTCGCTGGTCTATGCCACGGATACTGAGACCCATGGTCGGGAACTCGATCAGAACCTGCTGTATCTCGCCCAGGATGCTGATTTACTAATTTACGACGGCACCTATGCTGACACGGCATACCATGACCTGAACGGGAACGCTAGCATCGCCTGGGAAACAGGAATTAATTTAGTTAAAGAAGCCTCGATTAAAGAACTGATTCTTTTCCATCACAATCCGGCCCATGATGATGATGTCTTAGACCGTATAGAGATGGAAATCCGTCAGCATTTTGGCAATGTCCGCTTGGCCAGAGAGGGCATGATTCTACAACTGATCTAGGGGGCTAAATTGATCCCATCCTGTTCTTTTTGCCTACTCCCGATGGCTGGGGCGGTGCGATGGGATGTTGAGGTCATGCCGTCTTTAGGTAGAAAGGCATATCTGTGAGCCTTCCAAGGTTTTAAGAACGTCGATACGGGTTTGAAAGGCTTCTCGAAAGTGGGGCACATGGGTCACGGCCAGCACGCAGCTAAAGTCTGAGGCGATGGCATTAATGGCTCCAATTAGGCGATCGCACCCCTCCTGGTCTTGGGTGCCAAACCCCTCATCAATAATCAGGAGTTGTAAGGGCGTCCCGGCTCGCTGAGCCAGCAGTCGTGCCAGGGCAATGCGAATGGAAAAGTTAACCCGAAAGGCTTCTCCGCCCGAGTAGGTCTCGTAGGGACGCGTTCCCTGGGCATCGGCAATTAAGATATCCAAGGTATCGATTAACTTGTGGCGATTACGCCCAACTCGCTGGGTGACAAACTGCACCTGAAGTTGATGGGCACTGAGGCGACTGAGGAGTTGGTTGGCTTCGGTTTCTAGTTGGGGTAGAGCATTTTCAATCAGTAAAGCCTGTAAGCCGTTGCGCCCAAAGGCGGTGGCCAATTCCTGGTAAACCTGCTGGTGTCGCTGGGCATGGTGATGGGCCTGCTGCTGGGCCTCAACTTGGGTTTGGAGCTGCCCCAGGGCAGTGAGTTGTTGCTGCAAAGCCCCGGACTGGGCTAAGTAAGACTCCCGTTGCTGCTGCCGCTGCTGGAGTTGCACCGCCAGTTGGGTGATGGCCTCGGCAGGATCGCTCATTTTGGCCAACTGCTCTGTTTGTGCCGTGATGGCCTGGGCGATCTCACGGTGCTCCGCTGCCAGGGCCGTCAGCTGACCTTGGGCGGCGGCAATTTGTTGTTGGAGTTGGGGGTAGGTCTGCCGAGCGGTTGCCAATGCCGAGTATTTTAAGGCCCAGTCTTGGGCCGCCCGCAACGCGACACGCACCTGCTGATGGTGTTCGGGGCGATAGCCAATGGTCTCTATTTGCGTTGCAAGGGTCCGGAGCTGCTGAGCGGTTTCTGAGCCCTCCAGGGTTCGCAGTGCCAAGGCAATCTCGGTCAATGCTTGTTCCCATTCTGGCTGTTGGGCCAGGAGGCGGGCCTGTCTGCGCTGGGCCTGCTTGATTTCAGCCTGTTTAATTTCGGCCCAACGCAATTGCTCAACCCGTCCCTTCGCCAGGGCATGGTCCCGCTCGTCATAGGCCAGCTCCGCTAATTGTTGATCTAATGCCCGTAGGGTGTGGCGAATCTCGACACCATAGGCTTGCTCTGCCAAACATCGCTCTAGGTGGGCTTGTTCCTGGGTCAGTTGGAGCAGCTGTTGCTGTAGGGCTTGGCCAGAGCTGATTTGAGCCTGGAGTTTGCCGCGCCTTTCGAGCACCCGGTCATAGTTGGCTAGCTCTACCTCTAGATCGCGATATTCCTCCCGCAGTACCTGAATTTCTCGCTCTGAAACCGCTAACTGCTCCCGGATGCCCCAAATCTCTTGTTGCAATTCTTCCTGCTCTTGCCGGTGCTGGGTCAGACTCATTTCTCGGTGTTGCCCCTCAAGGGGGCGATCGCACAGGGGGCACAGGGCTGAGGGTTGGGAGAGGAGTTCTGTGGTTTGGGCTAGCTTGGCCAACTGCACCTCACAGGCCCGCTGTTGGGCCTGGAGTTGATCCATAAATCGACGGCGTTCCAAGCCTTTTTCTTGCACTTGCGTTTGGTACCGGCGGCGTGCGGCCAACTGCTCTAGGGTTTGCCCGACCGTGAGCACCGCTTGGTGCAAACTCGGCGATTGACACTGCTGCTGCTGCAATTGGGCCTGGGACTGACTGACCATTTCTAAACGGGTCACAAGCTGAGCCTGTTCCCGTTCAAGCTGCTGCTGTAGATCCTGGCGTTGCTTTAGGAGGGGGCTGACTTGGGCTTGCAGATGATCCAACTGCCGTAACTGCTCTCGGGCCAATTGCAACCGTTCGATGGCAACGGTCACGGTATCTTGCTTTTGCAAAATCGGGGTTAACTCTTGGTGTTGCTGCGCTAGGTGGGCCAAATCGGACTGGGTTTGCTGCTGGCGCTGGTGTAGCTCGGCAAGGGCCGCTTGGTGCTGTTGGGCGAGGGACCGGTGTTGGGTCTGGAGTTGCTGTACTTGTAGGGACTGGGCGGCCAGTTGTTCCTCTTCTGCCTGGAGGGCTTGGAGCTGTTGCCAACCGGCGTCAATGGCACTGGCATTTTGCAGTAAGTCGCTTAATTGAGTTGCCCGCTGGGTTAGGGGTGTCAAGGCTAGCTCTAACTGAACCTGCTGTTCCGTCAGGTGTTGGGCCTGTTGTTGTAGTAAGGTCAGGGCCTGTTGTTGCTTGTGTCGATGGTGTTGCTGCTGTCGAGCCCGGTCAAGGGCTGATTGATCCTGCTGCTGTTGCTGTTCCAAGCTCTGGAGGGCCGTTTCGATCTCTGCTGCGGCCTGGGCGATCGCGCTGTGCTGGGCCAACTGGGCCTCTGCGGCTTGAAGGGTTTGGGCTAAAACCGCACCTTCGAGCTTGGCTTGGCGCGATCGCTCCTTAGCCCGCTCTGCTAGGCCATCGTACTGACAAAGCTTGAGTAGATCCGCCAGGATTTGCTTACGTTCGCTGGGGCGCTTCACCATAAAGGCGTCTGCCTGACCCTGGCGCAAATAGGCGGAGTTGACGAAGGTTTCGTAATCTAGCTTCAGGACATTAATGATGGCCTGCTGCGTGGCCCGCATGGTCCGTTGGGTCAAGGGGCGAAAGCCTTGCTCCATCTGGATTTGAAATTCTAGGTCTCCCCCTTGAGCCCGATAGCGCGTGCGCAGGATTCGGTACACCTGCTGCTGCTGCTCAAAGACGAAATCGACTTGAGCTTCTAAAGCCCCTTGATGGATCACCGCATCTTCGGTAGCGGCTCGCCCTTGCCCCCACACCGCCCAAGCGATCGCCTCCAGCAAAGATGACTTCCCCGAACCATTGGGGCCAGAGACGCAGGCCACATGCAACCCCCGAAAATCGAGCGTGGCGGCTTGGTAACTGAGGAAATTGCGTAGGGTAAGCTGCCGAGGAATCATGGCACTAAGGCCCATGGACCTCCTCACCATAGCAGTACATTAGAACCCAAATACAGATGATCTATAGTTTATTTGATCTTCTGATCGTTTTCACAATTGTTGATAGGGTGCAATGATCGATGAACCCGACCGGTCTCAACCCTCTTGCCCTGTTTCTGAGCGGTCTCAGTCCCTCAATAATTCAAGTATTTCCCCTGGTTCGTCAATAATTGCGTTGGCCCCTGCCTCCGTCAATTCCGCCCGCGTTCCATATCCCCAGCTCACCCCCACCGCCGGGATTCCATTCGCCAATGCCCCCGCCACGTCATAATGCCGATCGCCCACCATCAAACAGTCATCGGCCTGCACCCCCCGTTCCTGCAACACAAACGCCAACAGCTCGGCCTTATGCGATCGCCGTCCATCCAACTCTGACCCATGGATAAAGCTGAAAAATGGGCTTAGCTCAAAATGGTCCAAAATTTGTTCGGCAAATACCCAAGGCTTGGACGTCGCCACCCAGAGCTGATGGTCTAAATCCCGCAATGTTTTTAGCATCTGGGGAATCGACCCATACACCCGGTTCTCAAATAGCCCCACCGAGGCAAATCGCTCCCGGTATAGGGCGATCGCCCGCGTCACATCCGTCGCCGTCGCCTGCGGGATCGTCGCTCGAAACGAATCCGCTAGGGGCGGACCAATGAAGCTGCGCAGCCGGGATGCGGAGGGCACGGGCAGCGCCATTTGCTCAAAGGCATAGACGAGCGATCTACAGATGCCGTCCTGCGGATCGCTCAGCGTCCCATCCAGATCAAAAATGATATTCATAAATGCTTGGGGTACAACGTTTGCGGTTGAGGGCAGGCCCTTAGGTGAGCCGGTTGGGCGATCTCGGCCCATGGGCAACGGTGATGAATAGCAACCGCCGCCATCGTAGAACCAACGCCATGCTTTGGTGCGTTCAACCCGTCGTACCCGTCCATGGCTAAACGGTCCGCATCGGCAAGGGAGCTGATCAGGTTGGCCTGTGGCCATCACCCTCGACGACAACCACGGGTAAAAGACTCGTCTCTAGAACCGTTTGGGAGACGGATCCCACCAGTACCTCATCCCAGGGGCGATCGCCCCGTTTCCCCATCACAATCTCGGCGACGCCATGGTCCTGGGCGGCGCGCACAATCGCTTCGGGTACCACACCCACGGTGGTGACCCACTGATGACGAATATCTGCTAGGCGCTGCTGGACCTGCCGGCGCAATCGGGCCACCCCGTCTGGATCCTCCGTTTGCATCACATGGAGCACCACCACACGGCCATCGCAGCGGCGGGCCAACTCGGCAGCCTTGGTCAAGACGGGTCCCGCTAAAGGCGATGTATCTACCGCCGCAAGTAAGACAATGTTGTGGGCGATCTCCACTTTCGTTGGGTCCACCGTCCCCCGCGCTAGCAATTTGGGGGCAAAGGTGGGGATCGCCCAGGCCCCCAGCGGGGCCGTCACCAAAATCGACAACGCCGCTAGGGCCAAAATCGTGTCGCCGCCTGCCACCCCCTGGGCTAACGGAACCGCCCCGATCGCCGCCTGCACCGTGGCCTTAGCGGAATTCCCTGGCAGCAAAAACAGCCGCTCTTTCCAGGTCCAGTTGCTGCCCAGGGTAGAGAGGTACCAACCCAGCGATCGCCCCACCAACGTGCCAATCGCCAACACCAGCAGCCCCACCAGCAGGGTATCCCCCAGCACATGGAGCTGAATGCTGGCCCCCAGCAGTACAAATAAAATGATTTCGGCAATTATCCAGAGACTATTGAACCCCCCTCGAAGTCGCCGTGCCAAAGGCGCATCCAGTTCGATCAAAAAGAAGCCAGTGGCCATTACCGCCAAATAGCCGGAAAATACCGGCACCGCTTCCGCCAGTACCACCAACAGCAGGGCCACACTGGCCGCGACCAACCCATCCTGCACCGCATTTTGAGTCCAGCTTTGGTGAGTGAGCAGCAGCACCAAAATCCGGGCAGTTCCCCAGCCCAGCAAAATTCCCAGCGCAATTTGCATCACCACTTGAAACGGCAGCAGTTGCAGGGGGCTGAGGGTCAGGCCCCCGAGGGTGAGCCCGGTGGCGGCCCCTTGGGTGAGGAAGGCCAGCAACAGGCTAAACACTAGCAGCAGCAGTACATCAGAGAGGGCACTACCGGTCAAAATCGCATCGGAAATTCCTTTTTTGACCCCCCAGCCCAGGCTTTTGAGCCGCAGCATCCCCGGCACAATCACCGCCGGGGACTCCGCCCCCAGGATGCAGCCCAGCAGTAACCCGGTGGCGAGGTCGAACTGGAACAGCCAGATGGCGGCGAGGGCAACGGAGATCGCCTCCCCCATTGCGGGCAGAAACCCCAACCGCAGCGCCACCGATCCCTGCTGGGCGAGCTTCTCGCGATCTAGCCCCAGCCCAGCCTTCATCAAAATCACCATCACGGCGATGGTGCGCAGGGCATCGGCAGATCCCAACACTTCGGGGCTAATTACGTTGCCCACCTGGGGACCAAGCAAAATACCCGTCAGCACCATACCCACCAGGGCCGGGGCTTTGAGCCGTCGGGCAATCTGCCCAACGAAAAACCCCATGAGTAAAATCCAGATGATGCTGGCTAACATTGCGTTCACCGTAGGGGCATCCATAACAACGACTGAGCAGTGCCCTGACGACATTTAGTACCGCTCGTTGCGGGTGTTATTTTAGGTCGTTCCAACCATAGCCGTGTCTAATGACAAGCATTCGATGTTATCGACGCTACTTTTATTCGCTTACACCAACAAAACTCTGACCCTGCTGGCATCATTGCTGGCACCGAAGATATCGATCGCCCAAAACTTGCCCATCGGGTTTATCCAATGAGTCTGGGAGTGGAAACATTGGCCCAAAAGCTGATTCGTTTGAATCGTCCGAATGCCTAGATGCGCTTGTCATCCATAAGAACCAGAACCACGGCTAATGAAATGACGCGACCTCAGGGCTAATTCGAGTTCAAAAATTCAGCAATCTTGACCACGGCCTCTTCTAATACATCCGGAGATTGCACCAGCGCCACCCGCACATAGCCTTCGCCGTGTTTGCCAAACCCCCGACCCGGTGCCAGCGCCACCCCGGTAGCTTCCACTAAGCGCACACAAAAATCGATGGAGTCCGCCACCCAGGGCTCCGGCAGCTTTGCCCAAATATATTGGGTGGCGTCGGGTTTGGGCACGTTCCAGCCAATGCGATCCAATGCCGCCACAAACACATCCCGCCGCCGCTGAAAGGTACTGATGGTTTGGGCCACCTGGTCCTGGGGACCTGACAACGCCGCCATCGCCCCCCGCACAATCCCCCGATATTGGTTGAAGTCCACATTGGCCTTGACCTGGCGCAGCGCCTTGATCAGCTCCGCATTACCGATCGCATACCCAATCCGAAACCCCCCCATGTTGTAGGACTTCGACATCGAGAAAAACTCGATCGCCACCGTCTTATCCGGGTCTGCTTGCAGCACCGACGGGGCTGGTTTGCCCGTATAGGTGACATCTCCATAGGGGAAGTCATGCACCAGCACCAAGTCATGGCGCTGGCAAAAGGCCACCGCCCGTTGCCAAAATTCGAGGGTGGCGTAGGCGGTTGTGGGGTTGTGGGGATAGCTCAACACCATCATCCGGGCCTGCTCTAGCACCGGCACCGGCACCGCCGCTAGGTCGGGCAAAAAGCCATTTTCGGCCAGGAGCGGCATGGTGTAGATTTGACCGCTGGCCAGGTGGACCCCACCAAAATGGGACGGATAGCCCGGATCGGTGAGCAGGGCAAAATCGCCTGGATTCATCACCGCCAGGGGCAAGTGGGCAGTGCCCTCCTGGGAGCCAATCAGCAGCAGCACTTCGGTTTCAGGGTCTACCGGTACGCCGAATTTCTGGGTATACCAGGTGGCGACGGTTTGACGGAAGGGCAGGGTGCTCTGGAAGAGGGCGTAGCCGTGGGTTTCGGTGTCATGGAGGGCGGCGGCGATCGCCTCTAGCACATGGGGGGCGGTGGGCAGATCTGAGGAGCCCAAGGACAGGTCAATAATGGTTTGCCCGCTGGCCAGGGCCTTGGCCTTGGCCCGATCCATATCGGCAAAAACATTGGTTTGTAGCGGTTTAATGCGATCCGCGAGTCTCATAGCCCCCCCTCGGAAATGATCTATCTACCTCTTATACCGTAACGAGTCCCAGCACAACTGCGCTGGGAGCCTTGCGGCGAATGGGGCAACCGGTGAGAAGGTATCAGGCTTGCAATCAGGGCTAGGGTTTACCGAAGACATCGGGTGGTGGGTTACAACTAAAGGCGTTCCAGGTGTTGAGTTTGTTCGATGTCAAAGCCTGATCCCGCGACGATCGAGAAAGTCTTTGAGCTATTGGATACTAGACTGGTGACTTTGGGGGTGCCGGGGGCGCTGAGCGCCGTTGGTATCAACAAAATTCGAGAGAATCTGTGGCGGGAGGCTGGGGGCTGCTTTGCGGCAGCGGCTGGGGTATGGATCGTAATCAAGGTAGGGAAAAAGCTGGCCCCCAAGTTTGACCAACTGCTGGATTGGGGCCTCAGCAAGGGCGAAACTGCCCTTGGGGCAATGACCTCAAACTTTACTGGGGTATTCCTTAGACAACAGGCTCAGCTCAACGAAGAGTTTATTGCCGAAGGCTACAATCCTGACCGAACGGCCATCCCCATGTTGGAGGAGGTCTTTGTTCCTCTGGAATTGAGTGGCGAATTTGGAGGGCGTGTTTCAGTTACGGTTAAAAATCCAGACTACAAAACCCTATCTGAAGGCAGCTTGAGCATTTGGGAATTGCTGCGACGCTCTCGCAAGGATCGCACCTTTCGGCAGATGAGTATTTTGGCGAAAGGTGGTATGGGCAAAACTACCCTGCGGCCCTGGTGTTGCAAAACTGGAATGAGGCGATCTGGCGGGAGACGGTGCTGCTCTACACGGCTCAACTGCCACCCAAACTGCTTAACCAGATTATTCGCAAGGCCTGTGAACAGGGCAGTGAAGCGGCTGAACTGGCCGCTGTCTGTCTACAGGAATATCCTCGTCCTGAGAAAATTGATCACGATTTAGGCGATCTGCTCGACAGCTTAAAGGCAGTGGCCCAGGACTCGAAATATCAGACCCTGGAGATGCTACTGCAAGGCCAGCAATGGCGGGAGGCTGATAATGAAACCTATCGGTTGATGATTACCACCGTCGGCAAAGAAGAAGGGCAGTTATTGAGCCCAAAAGATTTGTTAAATTTCCCCTGTGCAGATCTGAAGACCATTGATGTGCTGTGGGTGAAGTACAGCAGTGGTAAGTTTGGCTTTAGCGTCCAGAAGCAGATCTATGATGTGGCTTGTGGAGCCAAGCTAGATGGCAAATATCCTGGCAAAATCTTTGATACCTTTGCAGATCGCGTCGGCTGGCGCAAAAACGGACAATACGTGACTAGCTACAAAGACTTAAAAGCCAACCTAAAATTTTCTCCTTCTGGAGAATTTCCGGGGGTGGTGGGGGATGGGTTGGATTGGATGGGGTGGAGGAATCTCTTTTCTCGCATCGAGACTTGTGAACTGTAGCAGCAAAGCGCTTCAGCCCGATCAAAAGTCATATTCTTAGACCGCCTCTACACGGTAGGTTAGGCATTTCGGCGATCCGTTACCTGGCACCTGCGGTCAGCTCGTATCCGTAAATTGCAGGGCGGCAATACTGGGGTCAAAACAGTTGGCCAGCACAAACTTTTTCGAGATTTCCTGCACCTCATCCACCGGCAGATTCCAGTTTTGCCACAGGCTTTTTTGCCCAGGACTCACCTTACTCACAAGAGAGAGCCTACGCTGCCTAGCCAATTTTCCCCTCTCGGGAGGGGTTAGGTGTGGGTTTCCGGTGCGTTGCCAAGGGGGTGACCCACCCCGGCCTGCGGCCACCCCTCTCAAGGCTATCCTTTACGCAAAAGTCGTTCTATCGCTTTTCAGAAAAGGGGTTTGCAAGTTGCTTGTCTCCCAGAAGAGCCAATATCGGAATTGGGGGCTGGCCCCCAAACCCCCTGATATGGGGGCCTAACTCCCCCAAACCCCCCGAAAGGGAGATGCGGGTTGGGTCGTGAATGCGCACGGTAAGACGATAGGGGCGAGACTGGCAACAATCCATTCCTCTAGGGACCGATTGAGCGGTTTTACCCTTTGCAACGTCAGGCAAGAACTCTTTCTATACAAGTCTTGTGTAGCGTTCTGCCTAACGGATAGCTCCCAAGGAGGGGATATTTCAGCCAGGTTTCCTTAACCCATACTCAGGGTAATTAGCGTCTGGCAGTGAATCAGTAGAACCCAGGGATCTCCCCCAACCGCTACCTGTCCCCC
>CAYGVA010000130.1:0-11758 GCA_964353225.1 uncultured Leptolyngbya sp. | reverse complement strand
TTGGTACGGACAGCCTCAAGATGTCGATGTTATAGTCACGCGTGTTTGCTGCCACTTTTGATATGCTGCGATCGCCCTATTGGCCCACCGGTTTAATCCTCACCCTGGGACTGGGCATGACCCTCGCCGCCACCGCCTGGGTGAGTCGCTGGGAGCAACTGTCTCGACAAACCGAATTTCAAAAGCAAACCAATAACCTCACCACCGCCCTGCAACGCACCACCAATCGCTATAGCGATCTGCTGCTGTCGATTAGTGACCTATACGATGCCACCGGCAACCAAGTGGATGAGCAAGCCTTTCAGCGATTTGTGCAGCGGGCCGTGGGCAGTTACCCCGGCATCCAAGCGTTGGAATGGGCACCGCTGGTGCTCCATGGGGAACGGGTCGCCTACGAACAATGGCTGCAAACCACCACCCGTCAGGCCCAAACCACCATTACCGAGCGCGAGCACACCGGCCAACTCACCCCCGCCGCCCTGCGCCCCAGCTACGTACCCGTCACCTTTCTTGAACCACGACCCACCAACGAGGTCGCCCTGGGCTTTGATCTGGCCTCCGATGAAACCCGCCGGATTGCGCTAGAGCGATCGCGGGACACCGGCGCGATCTCCGCCACGGGCCGCATTCAACTGGTGCAAGAAACCGCTGGCAACCAGTATGGTTTTTTGGTGTTTGTGCCCATCTACGCCCAGCCCGCCCAGACACCGAAGTTGCGACGGCAACACCTCCAGGGCTATGTGCTGGGGGTATTTCGGGTGGCGGATGTGGTGGAAGAGGCCCTCACCGATCTGGATGCCGACCTTGATTTCTATATCCTCGACCAGACGGCTCGGCCAGCGGAGCAACTGCTGGGGGTTTACGATGCCGAAACCCAGCAGGTCATCCCCCAGCGAGACAGCGATGCCATCGACCTGACCGCCCTCTGCGCCAATGGGGCGGATTGCCGCCAGCGGCTGACTTTGGGCCAACGGGAATGGCAGATTGTATTTGTGCGATCGCCCCACCTCACTCCCCCCTGGGCCACCCTCGCCACCTTGCTGATTGGCCTGTTGATTACGGCGACGCTGCTCATTTATTTGGCCCGCTGGCAGGCGGAGTTGAGCCGCACCCGTGAGCTGAGCGACTTAAAATTACGCCTGTTTTCCATGGCCTCCCACGAGCTGCGCACCCCCCTGAGCGTGATCACCGTCTCGGCTCAGTCCCTAGAGACCAACCGCGATCGCCTCACCCTGCCCCAACAGGCCAGCACCATTGACCGCATTCAACAGGCGGCAAAACGCATGGGGCAACTGGTCAGCGACATTCTCACCCTGGCGCGGGCGGAGGCGGGCAAACTGGAGTTTAACCCCGAGATTGTGGTGTTAGTGCCCTTTTGTCGGCAAGTATTAGAGCAAATTCAACCAAAACCGGGGCAAACCCTAGGCTTGGAAGTTGGGGCTGCCAGCCCCCAAGCCTATGGGGACAAAACCCTGCTGCAATCGATTTTGCTCAACCTGCTATCGAACGCGGTCAAATATTCACCAGAGGGCAGCAAGATTCGATTAGTCGTTACCCAAACAACGGCAACCCTGCAATTTCAGGTAATTGATCACGGCATTGGCATCCCAGCCGAGATACAGGAGCAGATTTTTGAAGCATTTTATCGGGGCAAAAATGTGGGGCCAGCACCGGGTACCGGATTGGGGTTGGCGGTGGTCAAGACTTGTGTAGAGCGGCACGGCGGCCATTTGACAGTCGAAAGCCCCCCAGAGCAGGGCACGGCCATTACCGTGATTTTGCCTCGGGTGGAATAGTCTTGGTCTGTTGCCACACCCTTTGAGATATGAGGATGGGCAAGGCGTGCGTGCCGTTTGGCTCAGGTCTCTTCTTTGCTAGAAATCACCCCAGAGATTGCCGCCGCATGGCGGCACGATTCGCCATCGCTGCACCCCTCAACTGTGGATTCGAGGATTGGGGTAAGGATTGCTCAGGAGATCACGTTCGACTAGGGCCAATTCCTCCAGGCGCGCAGTGGCGATATCGCGCTCAAAATAGGTGGTAGCCAGCACCCAGTAAATACCGTAATGGCGGGCCTCAGAGGCCATCAGACTGCGATAAAACGCCGCCAGTTTGGGCTCGGGACAGTGGGTGGCCAGCAACCCCAACCGCTCATGGCTGCGGGCTTCGATCAACGCCGCCACCAGTAGAGCATCGAGCATCCGCTCTGGCTCTTGCTTACGAACATGACGGCTGAGTCCGGCTCCGTAGGGGGGCGCGGGCAATTGCCGCAGGGGCACCCCGCGCTGGGCCAGCCATTGATTCACCTGGGCAAAATGGCTGAGTTCTTCCTGGGCGATGTCAGTGAGGGCATAGACCAGTTTTTCGCTAGAGGGGTAGCGAAACATCAGGTTCATGGCCACCCCGGCGGCCTTACGCTCACAGTGGGAATGGTCTAGCAAAATCGTGTCTAGATCTGCCAATGCTTCCCCGACCCAACTGTCGCGGGTGGGGGCCTTTAAGAGTTGAATGGTGGGGAAGGCGGTGGTTGCCGTTGGGACCGTCGGCATAGCTGAGCCCAGTCATCAATACTGCTCAGCTATTGTATCGTCGTCGCCCGTCTGGCTAGGGCAAAACGACAAACCCCTGTGCTGCGGCGCTAGAGATTAGGGCAATCCTAGGACCTAACGACATCAGTGCCAACACGCTTGCGGGTGACAGGTTTAAGGCGCTTTCAATCCCGATGGGACGCCCCCTGCTGGCCAAAAGGCTGTAATGCATGCAAAATTTCCAGGGCCGTGGCCCGATCGCCCAGGGGGTTCGCCGCCATCCCCATCTCCCGGATGCGGATCATGCTCAACTCCTGGGCCAGCGCTGCTAGGGAACAGCCCTTCATGACCTGAGACACGATTTGCGGGGCATAGGCATCATATTCATCGGCGGGGGCGAACTTACCGGGGGCAACCCCAATCGGGTCCCAGCGCCTCAAAATGGCTTGGACCGCTTTGATCTGGGCTTTCACCGCCTTGACTTGGGGTTTGATCCGGTTTCGACGCGACATTGTGGGTGAGCCCTAGGTTATTCCTGGCTGCGGTTGGTTTCGATAACGGCCTGGATGGCCTCCGGCACCTGGGATAACAGATCGTAGCCGGTGGCTAACTCGATGCGGTCAATGGAGGTTTGGTAGCTCTGCCAATCCTCCAGCAAGTCATTGCTGTTGGGCACATCGATCGCAATGATGCGGCTGTTAGCGCTCACCCCCGCCACCCCCTGCCCCGGTTGATCCAGCACCACAATCACCTTCCACAGCCGGGTCGGAATGATGAGCTTGCCTGCGGCCAAGGTGTCTTTTTCGCCATAGCTGCCGGCCAGAATAAACAGCTCCCGATCTTCTTGGTAGACCAAGTCCCGGCCCAGCTCTTCTAATGCCCGCCACAGCCCCCGGTTATTGTCAGGGGCTTGGGGCATGATGTTGGTCATCAAAAAAGTGGCGGAGTTGTCTTTGACGGTGGCGGTGCGATCGGCCGAGGGGACGATGTGGCCGCGATCGTAGCCGCTGTTGCGATAGTCACTAGGGGTGACCTGATAAAACCCTGCCGGTAAGCCGCCATCCTGCCGGAAGTTATCCTGGCGATCAGTGTTGCCCAGCCACCGGGCATCGAGATGCCAGCTCACCCAATTGGCGGTGCCGCGATCGCGGTTGTAAGCCAACGCATATTGCTGACGCTCGATCAAATAATTGTTGGGGTTGCCCGTCGCGGCGTTGCTGGGATTACCGAGGGTGAGGTGCAAATTGCCGGAGGGGGGCACGGTTGCATCCAGCCCCGAAGAGACCGGCGGCAAAGACTCACAGGCCAAACCATTACCGTCGCGATCCAGCACAAAGGGGTCCCCCTCAAAACCATCGAGGACCTGCTGGGCCAACGCCTGGTCTCTAAAATCACCACAATTGCAGTCATCATCCACACAGGGGGGCAGCAAGCCATCCGCTTGGACAGAGGCCGGTTGTCCAGGCCCTTCTGACAATATATCCGTCAAGATCGGCAAGATCGCTTCGCAACCACTCAGCCCGAGCGCAAGGCCGCCCAATCCGGCCCACAATGCTGATTTCAACACCCAAAACTCCCCTGTTGCATACGTGCCCCTATCTTAAGCAGAAGCCATTAGATGTCTGGCTCAATGCCTAACGCCTCTAACTGCGCCGCCAGTTTTGCCACCTGGGCCGCTGCCTGCTGGGCTTCGGCTTGAGCCTGTTGCGCCTCAGCCTCGGCCTGCAATGCTTGAGTCTGGGACTGTTGCGCCGCCTCTTCCGGGGTTGGAATTAGTACCCCCTCACCCGAAAAGTAGCGCAATTGCCCTGCGTGAACGCCGACATAGAGATCTAAGACCTCACTCCAGAGCAAACCCGCTTCGTTAGGTTGAATGGCCCCGTAGGCTTGATTGACCAGACGATGTCCGGCCAACTCACAGGTCTCTGGGGAAAACCAGAAGTACTCCGGGGTACGAAACCGGTCTTGGTAGAGGGCTTTTTTAAGGTTTTTATCGGTTTTAGCAGTGGAGTCTGACAGTAGCTCAATGATCAGATCAGGATATTGACCATCCTCTTCCCACACTACCCAGGACTTACGCGGCTGTCGGGCTGTATTTTTTACAAGGAAAAAGTCTGGACCGCGATAGTCGCGATTTTTGAGTTGTTCTCGGCTGAAATAGATGGTGAGATTGGCACCGATGAAGAAGTCGGTTTGGTCGCGCCACAACCATTCCAAACAGGCCACCAAGAGCGCAAGCTGAGCGTAGTGCAGGGAGGTTTCCATCTCTGGCTCGTTACTTTCAAGTTGGGTGGCATCTGGCATTAAGTCTGCCAGCTGTTGTGCCGTTAGGACCATGGCCAATCAAGCCTCTGCATCTGATACATCTATTGTAATGGCGCTATATTGCCCAAAAACAACCTTAAGCCTAGGCGGCTACCGCAGCTTCGGCGTATCCTTATTTCTCGGGAACCGTAGGCATTTACCCGACCGGGAACGTCCCGTGGGCAGGCGCGATCGCGGAATCCTAGGCTGCTTTGGCTATATCGCACATAAGGAAACGGGACATGATGATTGACGAACTCGATACCTCCATTGAAGACATTCGAGCCCGAGAGATTTTAGACTCCCGAGGACGGCCCACCATTGAAGCGGAAGTTTATTTGGCCGGGGGGGCGGCGGGCTTGGCCCAGGTGCCCAGTGGCGCGTCCACCGGCACCTTTGAAGCCCACGAACTGCGGGATGAGGACCCCAGCCGCTTTGAGGGCAAGGGCGTCCTGAAGGCAGTCGAAAACGTTGAGACCATCCTCGCCCCCGAACTGATGGGGTTAAACGCCCTAGAGCAGATCGTGGTGGATAGCGTTATGCGCGAGGTAGACGGCTCCGAGAACAAATCGAAGTTGGGGGCCAATGCGATTTTGGCGGTTTCCCTAGCGAATGCAAAGGCAGCGGCAGCAGCAGTGGGCTTACCCCTGTACCGCTACCTCGGCGGCCCCATGGCTAACCTCCTCCCCGTTCCGCTGATGAACGTGGTCAACGGTGGTGCCCATGCCGACAACAATGTGGATATTCAAGAGTTCATGATTGTGCCGGTGGGGGCTCCCACCTTTCGGGAAGCGCTGCGCTGGGGGGCCGAGGTGTTCTCTAGCCTCAGCAAAGTGTTGAAGGGCAAAGGGCTGCTCACCGGGGTTGGCGACGAAGGGGGCTTTGCCCCCAACTTGGGGTCGAACCAAGAGGCGTTGGAGCTGCTGATTCAGGCGATCGAACAGGCGGGTTATGAACCGGGCAAGCAGGTAGCTTTAGCCCTGGATGTGGCCGCCAGTGAGTTTTATAAGGATGGCCAATACACCTACGACGGTACCGCCCATTCCCCCGCTGAGCTGATCGACTATCTGGCCGATCTCTGTGGCAAGTTCCCGATTGTCTCCATCGAAGATGGCCTCCATGAGGACGACTGGGACAACTGGAAGACCCTCACCGAAAAGCTGGGCGGCACGGTGCAACTGGTGGGTGATGACCTGTTTGTCACCAATCCCACCCGGTTGAGAAAGGGCATCGACCAAGGCATGGGCAATTCGATCTTGATCAAGCTGAATCAGATTGGCAGCCTCAGCGAAACCCTAGAGACCATTGATTTGGCAACCCGTAATGGCTACACCTCGGTGATCAGCCACCGGTCTGGGGAAACAGAAGACACCACCATCGCCGATCTGGCGGTGGCGACGCGGGCGGGGCAAATCAAGACCGGCTCCCTTAGCCGGAGTGAGCGGGTGGCGAAGTACAACCGCCTGCTGCGGATTGAGGATGAGCTGGGGGATCAGGCGATCTATGCCGGGACAGTCGGCATGGGACCAGGGTAGATTCTAGACTCGCACCCAGCCAGAGGCTGGGTGCGCCTCCTAGCCGCTCGTTTTTGGAGGCAAGAGACTGGGCCGTGGAAAGATATCCTTAGATGGCGACAGTGGTAGAGATTTTTGTTTAGCCCTACTCATGAAAATATCTCACCAATTTTACGCTGCCATTCATCTTCAAATATTATTTTGAAGTCAATCTTGGCCCCAAAGAACTCTTGTTTAAGCTCTCTCCACGGCATTTGCTGACCAAGCTTGTTGCAGACATCAAAAATTGATTGTTTATACTGAGTATCCTCGTTTTTGAGATGCAGACCTTTACTTTCAATCACATATACGGTCGCACAGTCATCAGGTTTCTCTAGATCCAGCTCTGTTGCGATGAAATCAGGATACATTTTCGAGCGTTTGTATCCTTGAATGCCATAATCCTTTCTGGAGATGTTGCGATACCACCACAACAATTTCTCCTGACCATCTAAATAAACCGCGATCGCTTTTTCCATGTCATTAAAATCTTCATCAGGCTGATATTCAAACAAACTTGTCTGAATAGGATCGTTATTATCTCTAACCAGCTTGGGGGCACTCTTGTGGACACTCATGCGAGTGGGAATATCTGATTCCTTATCCATGAGTAAAAAGAAACAGAGCTGCTGGGTTTCAATCAATTCTCGAAAAACATCCTTGGCAATACGATCGCACTCTTTGGTTAAGTGTTTTCGGAGCTCTTCAATGATGAAAACGGTATTATTAGCAATTACCTCGCTCGTATTTCCATTTGCCACGGATAAAGCTGAGAAGACCTCTTCTGCAATTTGGTAAGCGACCCATGGATTGGGAACAATGTCGAGAATCTGACGAGTCACATAAACCAAGTCATATTTGAGGCTCGCTTTCTCAATGTTGCTTGCTTTTTCCTCAACCACTTCAGTGACGTATTGACTCAAGCCAAGTGCTGACGTTTTATCTTGGCTTTTCGCTTTCGAAAGTTTCAGCCGCTTGATATCGTCCAGATTGATCAGTCCCCAGTTAATACGACTGAGGATATCTATTTCATAGTTGAGTTCACGCCAGCGATCTTTTTGCTGAATTACAAAGCGGGGTAAGTACAGCTTCCCTTCAAATTTCTTGAAGCGTTCACGATAGGCAACCTCAACTTTTTCGTCTTCGATATGATCTTGGACAACGTTGCCTGTGAGATCGCCTAATCCTTCACCAGAAAGACCTTTGCGAATGCTTTCGAGCAGCCCAGTGGCACGTTGACGAAAGCAGAAGACATAACACTCATCGAGCGCTTTAACTTCGGTTTTGTGAGCATAGGGCTGTCGCAAAATACGGCCTACCAGTTGAGTGATAGCGGTTTTGGAATTGGGATTCGTCAGCACTGTCAATACATAAGCAAAAGAACAATCCCAGCCTTCTTGCAGGGCTTGTTTGGTAATGATGTAGCAGATAGGGCAGTCTTTACTCAGCAGCTCGATGCCTTCAATATCATCCTTTTCGCTAGATTTAATCGCGATCGCGTCAGGGCTAATTCCACATTCGCGAATCAAATAGTTTTTGGCATCTTCGGCATGGATGTAGTGAAGGTCGCCCCGTTGATTGCGCCCCGTCCGCTCTACCTGAATCAAGCAAATCGGACGGATGTAGGTGCCAGTGCGGTTGCGATAGTCGAGCGCTTGTTTTTCGAGTTCGTCCCGTTTAGCAATGCTGTCTCTCAGGCAATCTTTCCAATCGTGGCTGGCCTTATTGGTGAGGTGAATGTCGAGCTTGATCATCTGCTCCCGATTGAGGTCTTGGCCGCCAATGCTGACCAACACATTACTGTTGGCTGGAGGCGTGGCAGAAAGCTCGACAACGATGGATGGATTGAAATTGCAGATCGTGTCTTGAGAGCCTTTGCTGTAGGCTTTGTGACCTTCGTCAATGATGACGATGGGCTGAAGGATACGGAGCGTATTTCCCAGAGAGGTCTTAATCTGGTTTCCGAACAGCGAGTGTTTTTCACCAAAGCAGTCCAGATTAGGAAACTGCTCTAGCAGTTTTTGGTGATCGGGCAGGCGATCGTCGGGTGGAAAGAACGCATCAAAGCCAGCGGAATCCTGAAAGATTTTCAGCGTCTCTTTGTTCTTGCGGTTGGCGGAAGGCAGCATCAGCAGCAATACCACTAAGCTTTCGGTGATGTCAGCTGGGGTGAAGCGTTCTGTTTTCTCAACAATTTTGGTGCGATAGCCGCTGTTGACATCCAACACCTGACGGTAAGGATGCTCACGGGTACGGAGAGCTTTGAGCGTTTGGCGATAGATCTGGCTGGTGGGCACAATCCACAACACCAGCCCCGTTTGCCGCTGACGATAGTGCGCGTTGATCAGGCCGATAGTGTGGGTTGCCAACAATGTTTTGCCGCCACCCGTGGGCACCTTGATGCAAAAATTGGGTAGCGGTTCACTCAAGCCATTGCGCTTGGAATGGTAAATGGCTCCTTGAAAGGTTTTTGTATCTTTGGTTTTGCCCCAAGCTTGACGGGGAAAATCGAAGCCATAATCGGGATCTTCAGCCACATCGCGATCGCACTTGGCTTTTAATTTTGCCAAGTGCCCGAGATACGCTCTGACCTCGTTTAAACAATGTTGCTGGTACTCCTTGAGTTCCACAGATACGCCTCCTACACCTGACCAGCGGCAAAGACGGCGCTGGCTGGTAGCTGTAACTCAGGAAAAATCGCAGAGGTTAACGTATCGCCTTGGCGGAATTGGGATTTCTGATAAAAGTCATCTGCGAGCTGGCCAATGGTCATAGTCGGCTGCTTGAGTTTGCCGATATATTCTCGACCGCCCAAACCCAGATAGTCGGTAATCCAGTATTCAGGCACACCTAGTAAGGCATAGTCTTCGACTTTGCGGGCATAGTCGTTTTGCCAATTGGTGCTGACCACTTCAGCGATCAGCTTAATCGCGACCCCCGATGTAATCACAGGTTGCGATTGCCAAAGCGGCTCTTGGACAAGCTTTGTCTGGTCTAGAACGATGACATCAGGGCGAAAAGCGGTGTCATCAGATACGCGAATCAGACAACGATGGGGAATAAAGTACGGAAAATCAAGACGGTCAATTTCCACATTGAGCTTGCGGGCAAGAAAGCCAATCACTTGTTCATGTAGTCCAGTTGGCTCCAAATCGATTAGCTCCCCGTCAATGAGTTCATACTGATCTTGATCGCCATATTGGGCAATAAATTCGTCAACTGTTAATAACCTAGGCTTTGCCTGAATCATTGTTTCTACCCAGCTTATTTATAGATCTCAAAAGGAAGCTGACAATATTCGATTCGCTTGTTCAGCAGCGTGTCATTGTCCAAATATTTCATGGGCGCAAAGACCAGGCGCGTTTTGTTATTCGTTTCTGGTTGGCCAAGGGCATCGGCTTTGTCTAAGTCGAATGCGGTTGAGCGCAAATACTTCAAGTCAGGCTTGTAAAATAGATAGACTTCGTATTGTGAGTTTTCGCCGATGTAATGGCGGTTTATATCGATGCTTGAGGGATCAAACTCGTCGCCTGTGGCGGTATAAAATACGTAGCGAGCGAGGTCTTCATAGGTGGGTAGAGTATCCCCTTCTAAGATGGCCTGCATTTCCACCGGATCGCCCAACTCAAAAAATGAGAAACTGCCACCCAAGCCTTTTTTCAAAGCTTCGTCCTTCGCCTTTGGCACGCCCTTAATCACCCGCCGCACTCGCTCCGCTGTCAGTGAGTCGGCATAGTCTTCCATCTCAATCAAGATAAATTTGCGATTTCCGCCATCCTCTTGATTCAGCGCCAACACAGAATGGGCTGTTGTCCCTGAGCCAGAAAAGGAGTCAAGAATAATATCACCCTCACCAGAGCCAATCTGGGAAACCAATTTAATTAGCTTTGTTGGCTTAGGTGTTATAAAATCACCATCAAATTCCGAAAATATTTGTCTGATTTCTTTCTTGGCTTCATCAGTATGGCCAGCGCTTTTCCAATCCCAAAAGCTTGAGGGAACGACTCCGCCCTTATTCTTCAACAAATGTCTATATCGCTTTAGAGAGGGAGTCTTTGAAAGTCCGTCTTTACCCCAATAGATTAAATCTTGAAGCAGATGCTCTTGATGCTTTTCTTGCGAATAAGCCCAGACTCTGGTTTTAGAAGGTAGTACTTCCTTTCCGGTATTAGGATTTACAATGGGGTAATAAAGATTTGGTCTTTCATCTATTGACTTATTGCATGTATAATCACTAACTCTGAATATACCTTTTGGATCTTGGTGTCTATACTGGCTATTGTTTTTATCTGTTCTAGGAAGAAGATTTCTTTCAAATTCCTCAGTTTTTCTAAAAATCAAAAGATGCTCATGTACAGGAGCAATACCTTTATGATCATTAGAAGCGGAGTATTTCTTTTGCCAAATTATTGAGGCAACAAAGTTTTCGTCTCCAAAAATTTCATCCATCAACATTCGCAGATGATGGACTTCGTTGTCATCAATGGACACAAAAATCACGCCATCGTCCCGCAATAACTCTCGCAGCAGCTTTAAGCGAGGCATCATCATGCACAGCCACTTGTCATGCCGCGCCAGGTCTTCTCTATCTACCGGGCTGTTCGCCTTCAGCCACTCCTGCATCATCGGCGAATTCACATTGTCGTTGTAAATCCACCCCTCGTTGCCCGTGTTGTAAGGCGGGTCAATGTAAATGCACTTCACTTTGCCCGCGTAGGTCGGCAACAGCGCCTTCAGCGCTAACAGGTTGTCACCGTGAATGATCAGATTATCTTTCAGGCTGACCTTATCCGTGAGGCTAGCATCCGGCTTCGGTACCAGATGGTAGTACTTCAGGGTGAGGTGGTGGTTTTGAACGTAGGACTTGCCCTTAAAGTGGATCGTCGCCATAGCTCGATAAATCCTCCTAGGGTTTCTAGACTATCGGGAAGTGAGTCTATATCGCTTTCATGAAGTGGATTTCTTCAGATGCGCACTTTATGCTTTAACTCGCACCCAGCCTCCGGCTGGGCGCGTCCCCCGGCGGCTCCGCCGCCATTCCCCGCCCCTAGAGGCAGAGCCTCCACGTTGCATCCCAGCCAGAGACTGAGACACAGGAGAAGGATAGGGGGCTGGGTCAGTCCAGTAGTGTCACCTCCAGCAGCCCCGGCTCCCCCAAATAATTGCGGTAGCTCGAATATCGCCAATGGGCCGGGTCATCCCCATAGCCGCGCTTTACCGGATTGTCGTGAATGTAGTCTACCTTCTGCTGCAACATCGCCTCCGACGTGAGCAGCTTCGGGTGAAACCCCTCCTGCCATACCTGATAGCGTTGCCCTGTTTTATGACTCAGCTTGGCCACCTCAAACCGCTGGAGCCAATAGCTGCTGGGCT
>CAYGVA010000129.1:0-11780 GCA_964353225.1 uncultured Leptolyngbya sp. | reverse complement strand
AGGCTGATTTGCGACGGCGGTTAATCAAGGCTCGACAGGCCATTCCCGAACCGTTGTGGCGACAAAAGAGCGATCGCATCTGCCAGCATTTGCAAAACTGGCCCCAATTTCAATCGGCCCGTTGGGTGCTGGCCTATGCCAGCTTTCGGGGTGAGCCCGACCTCAGCCCCCTGATGAACCATCGCCGGGGCTGGGGACTGCCCCGCTGTGTGGGTAAAGAAATGGTCTGGCAGCAGTGGCAAGGCAAAGGCACCCTAGTGCCGGGTCGCTTCGGCATTGCTGAGCCCCGGGCCAATGCCCCGGTGATTCCGGCGGCAGCGGTGGATTTGATTTTGGTGCCAGCGGTGGCTTGCGGGGTGCGGGGCCACCGGTTGGGCTATGGCGGTGGGTACTACGATCGCCTGCTCAGCCGCCCAGAATGGCTGCAAAAACCCACCATTGGCATCGTCTTTGAATATGCCCGCTTACCCACCATTCCTCGGGATCCTTGGGATCGACCCCTGAACGGCATTTGCAGTGAAACCGGCCTTTACCTCAGCGATTAACCAGCAATTATGGCCTTATCCCCCTTTACCCTCCAGTTTGAGCACCAGGCTGAGCTGATCCGAGCAGACCTCTCGGCGGTCAGCCAAATTGGCCCACACCTGTGGCTGGGCTGCGATGAAACCGCGACCCTAGAGCGCCTCACCCTGGCGGGCAAAACCGCCACCGATCACCGCCAATTTGCCATTGGCAATTTTTTGCCCTTGCCGAATGGGGCGGAGCAAGAGGTCGATGTGGAGGGCCTAGCCTACAGCGATGGCTACCTCTGGTTTGTGGGCTCCCATAGCCTCAAGCGCCGCGCCGCCCAACCGGACAATGCCGCCGACAAAAACCTCAAGCGCCTGGGGCAGATCATGGGGGAAGCCAACCGCTATACCCTCGGTCGCATCCCCCTTGTCGATGGCGAACTCTGGCCCCAATGCCCCCACCCCGACCGGGCTGGGGAGGTGTTGACGGCGGCTCAGTTGGCGCACAAAAAGTCGGGGAACCCACTCACCCGCGCCCTAGAGAAGGATGAGCATCTGGGACCTTTTTTACAAGCCCCCATCCCCGGTAAAGACAATGGCTTTGATATCGAAGGGCTGGCCCTGGTGGGCGATCGTTTATTTATCGGTTTGCGGGGGCCGGTGCTCCGGGGCTGGGCGATCCTGCTCGAAATCCAGCCAGAGCTGGATGACCCTGGTGTCCTCAAGCTGAAAAAGCTGGAAGGCAAGCAGCGGTACCGCAAGTATTTTCTAAACCTAGATGGCTTGGGTATTCGCGATCTCTGTCCTCGGGGTGACCAACTCTTGATTTTGGCCGGACCCACCATGGACTTGAGTGGCTCGGTGCGGCTATTTCAATTGCCCCAAGCCGCCCTAGTCCCCCAGGAAACCCTTTTAGAACCAACCCTGGTGAGCGAGGTGCCCTATGGCCAGGGGTGCGATCGCCCTGAGGGCATTACCCTCCTCACCGAGCATCCCGATCAACTCCTCGTGGTGTACGATGCCCCGGCCCCAGCGCGGTTGGTTGGCCCTGGCGGCATTTATGCCGATCGGCTCTCGCTTTGACGCGTCGGGCATCCACGTCTGCTGGAGCCCAGCGTTGTTGAGAGGCGCATTCCAAAGTCCTCCCATTTAAGTTTGGGCGACTGAATTGTACTGATTGCGTCCGGCCATGACGCCGCCATCTACTCCCAAACGGCTCCGGTTACCCAAGCGGCTTTGTCAGAATTGCTGTGCCTACACCGCCGCCCTCAAACCGCCTTGGGCAGCCACACCGGCTCTAATGGCCGAGGTAGCGAGAGATGGGCGGGCATGGTTTGCCGAAAGGATTGGTAATAGTCTTTATGGGCTTCGTCATGGAGCAAGCGCAGATGGGCAATGGGGTCACCATGGTGATCAACCCGTAAATCGAGGTGGGGATACACCGCTTGATCCATCACATAGAGCGCCGCCGATTGCCGCCCCCGCTTGTCACCCCCCGCCCGATCGCCCGCCTCTAGTGCCCGCAACAGTCGTTCCCCGAGGGGTTGGTGGAGGCTGTCATGGTAGGTCTCGGCCATGGCCATCAGCACCGCTTCCCCCGCCAGCATATTGCCCGCCACCGAGCCATGGGCAAAGGTGCGGTGGCCTGCCCAGTCTTCGCAATCTTCCCCGGTCCAGGCGGCGGCATCGCCGTTGTAGTCCACCAGATGGACTTGGCGCTGTTGGCGATCTCCATCGCTTTGCAACAGGGTATCTAGCACCGTCTCGGCCACCACGGGGCTGAACACACTTTCAGCGGCCCGGTGGCTTTCTAACAGTTGCAATCCGTGAATGCCCAATAGCGGATTGGTTTGGGCTTGGGTGGCGATCGCCCCCACCCCCGCCTTGGCATGGGGCACTAACGCCCCCACCGCCAAATGTTTGGTGGCCACGGCCACCCCAGTCATCCCCGTGGCGGGGTCCCAAGCCACTATGGAAAACGTCATCGCGGCGTCCATCCTTTTGTACCGGAACCTACCAATTGTCAGGGACTGCTGAGATTGAGTCTGTTGTGAATCATACGATTCCCAATCCCACAGATCCCCAGCCGGTCAGGGTTTGGGGCGGTTTTGTAGTTACGGATACTGAATGTATGGCCTGGGATTTCCCCTTGAACTTTCTTGAAAAAGTGGCTAGAGGCCCAAGGGGGTCCCTTAGGATGACCACCGCAACGTCTGGCCCGTATAGGGTTGAGACGTCTGGTGATGAATTGAGGCAAAGCGATGTGTGGCATTGGTGGCGTTCTGTATGCCGACCCGACCCGGCCCGTAGATCCGGCGGTGCTAGTGGGGATGGCTGCCATTCAATACCATCGCGGCCCCGATGGGTTTGGCTATGAAGTGATCCCCGATCGGGGGGTGGGCTTTGCCCATGCCCGCCTCTCGATCATCGACTTACATCCCGAACGGGGGCGGCAACCCTTTCGCTCTGGGGATGGGCAATACCTCATCGCCCACAATGGCGAGTTTTATGACTACAAGCGGCTGCGGGCGGACCTCGCCTCTCGGGGCTATCAGTTTCGCACCAAGAGCGATACGGAACTGGTGTTGCACCTTACCGATCGCTTTGGGCTCGACGGGGCTTTACCCCACCTACGGGGCGAGTTTGCCTTTGTCCTCTATGAAAAGCAGCAGGATCGCCTCACCCTGGTGCGCGATCGCTTCGGCGTCAAACCCCTCTACTGGACCATGACCCCGGTGGGGTTGGTGTTTGGCTCCGAGATCAAAGTCCTGCTGGCTCACCCGGCGGTGCAGGCGCAGTTCTCTTCGGCGGGGCTTTATCACCAGCTCATGCAAACCATGGTGCCGGGAACCACCTGTTTTGAGGGCATCCACGCCGTTGAGCCGGGGCAGCAGGTGGTGGTGCAGCGGCGCAATGGCAGCCTCACCGTCCACACCCACCAGTATTGGAACCTCGACTTTCCGGTGGTGGGCGATCGCCCTCAACGCTCCGACCAGGACTGCATCGAAGAATTGCGCCAGCGCTTTGTGGATGCGATCCAATTGCGGTTGGAAGCGGATGTGCCGGTGGCCTGCTACCTCTCGGGGGGGATCGATTCTTGTTCGATTCTGGGGGTGGCCGCCGCCTGCCAACAGTCGCCGGTCAAGGCCTTCACCATTGGTTTTGATGACAGCGATTATGACGAAACGGCGATCGCCCAGGAAATGGCCCTGGCGGTCGGGGCCGACCAAGACATTCTCACCGTCAATGGTCCCCAGCTCTACGACCACTTTGCCCGCACCCTCTGGCACACGGAGCGCAGCATCTACAACACCTTCACCGTGGCGAAGTTGCTGATGAGTCAGCACGTCAACCAAGCGGGTTACAAGGTGGTGGTGACGGGGGAAGGCTCCGATGAACTGTTTGCGGGCTATCCCCAACTGCGGCTGGACATGATTCGCCATGGCATGGCCCACGCCTCCCCCCAGGAGCGTTCTGATTTGGAGGATTGGTTGGCCCAGAGCAATCAGCTTTTTAAGGGCAATTTGCTGGCCGCGACCCCGTTGGCCGACCCGGCCCTGGCCGAGCGGGTGGGCTTTACCCCCAGCTGCCTCCAGTCTTGGCTGGCCTCTGCATCCCACACCCCTGATTTGCTGCACCCCCACCATCGGGCCACCCTGCAGGGCTACGCCCCCGGCGCGGCGATCGCCGCCACCCTCGACCCCGATCAGCTCAGCGATCGCCATCCCCTCGATAAGGCCCAGTATGTGTGGATCAAGACCCAATTCGAGTCCCAGGTGTTGGGTTGGGCGGGCGATCGCGTTGATATGGCCAATTCCATGGAGGCTCGCCCCGCCTTTCTTGACCATCCCCTAGTGGAGTTTGCGGTGACCTTGCCCCCCAACCTACGATTGCGGGGCCGTCAAGATAAATACATCCTGCGGGAAACCATGCGGGACCTCTTGCCCGAAACCCTCTACAAGCGCCAAAAGTTTGCCTTTATGGCCCCGCCCTCCCATACGGATCCGATCAAGCAACGGGCCATGCTGGATCTGGCGGATCACTATTTAAACCGCGATCGCATTGAGACCGCTGGGCTTTTAGACCATGGATCTGTCCAGTCCCTATTGCAGCGGCAGCAGGCAGACAGTACCCCGGTGGCGGAACGGGTGCAGTTGGATGCGGTGATCAACCATTTGCTCAGCGTGCAGATTCTCCACGGGCATTTTGTCGCCACCGATATGACCCAGCAGGCCCAGGACAAGGCCGCAGCGGTCGGTTGGAGCGCTTCCATGCCAGAACCCGTGGGGGCTTAAGAAGATTGCCGAGCACTAAAATACCGGCGGTCGGGCCAATGGACTGACAAAACAGCCTGCCACCCCAACCCCACCTGGGGACAGATCTCCTGACCCTTACCCTTGACGCAACCCTGGTAGGGGAGCGGTTGCCGCGCCCAACCCTGGTCTGTTCATGGCCCGACATTGCCTAGTGCATCGGAGCGATCGCATCCACGTTTGGGCATGGTGACCCGCCCTATTCTGATTGCCTGAACTTTCCTGAGCATTTCGCCATGGCCATGGCCCAGTTGAGCGGCCATAGTAGAGATTGAGCTGCGGAAAGTGGCTGCCCTCCCCTGTAGAAGGAACCAGTCAGAAGCAATCCGCCCTGTCGAGGTGCAGATTTAGAGCTGGGGCTTTTGGCGATGGGGGGGATTTGAAAATGGCTGGAGTGATGGGATGAGTACCACTGCCGCAATTCGGACCCAAGGGCTGACCAAGCGCTTCGATCGCGCCATGGCCCTGCGCGAGGTGGATTTAGAGATCGAATCTGGGGCGGTGTATGGCCTGATTGGCCCCAATGGGGCGGGTAAAACCACCCTGATTCGGCTGCTGGCCATGGCCGAATCGCCCACCCTCGGGGATATCTTTCTGAATGGGGAGCAGGTGCAGCCCAATCGCCCCCAACCCCAGCTTCAGAAGCAGATTGGGTACCTGCCCGATGACTTTCCCCTCTATGAAGATTTAACCGTTTGGGACTATTTAGATTACTTTGCGCGTCTTTACCACCTACGGGGGCAAGACCGCATCCACAGTATTCATCATGTGTTGGAGCTGGTGAACCTCGGCCATAAGCGCCATAGCTTCATCACCCATCTATCCCGAGGGATGAAGCAGCGGTTGGGGTTGGCGCGCACCGTCATTCATACCCCCTCGGTGCTGCTCTTAGATGAGCCGGTGTCGGGGCTAGATCCCATTGCCCGCCAGGAGTTTCGCCAAACCATTCGCAATCTGAGGGGGTTGGGCATCACCATCTTGATTTCCTCCCATGTGTTGAGTGATCTGGCCGAATTATGTACGGCGATCGGCATTTTAGAGTTTGGGTATTTAGTCGAAAGCACCTCGTTGGCGGCCCTCTACGAGAAATTGGGCCAACAGCACATTGTGATCGGCACCCGTGGTGCGTTGACGGATTTAGAAACGGAGCTGCGGCAATTTCCGACGGTGACGGCGCTGACCGCCAAACCGGATGCGGGGCAGGTGAAGGTGCAGTTTTCTGGGGATGCTGATGCCGCCGCCGATTTGCTGAGGGCGCTGATGGCAGCGCGGATTCCCCTCTACGAATTTCACTGCACCCAAGACAGCTTAGAAGAGATCTTTTTCAAAATTGGCCACACCCAATCGACGTAGCCCCATCAGCGCTTGCTATCTTTTACAACGTTATTTCCGATCACCGTTTATCCTCAACCCCTTTGCTTTCCCCTGGAGACCACCATGTCGAGCTTCACCCCGTTGACAACCTTAGGAGCCAAATTGCTTGATCGACTCGGCGATCGCAATCCCCAACTACTGCGAGAACTCAAGGGCCGCCTGAAGCGCTGGCCCCTTTGGCTGACGGTGGGTTTTGCCCTTTGTGTGCAATTGACGATGGTGGTGGGGTTCTCCCTGGCCCTGCCGGGACCGGTGATGCTAGAAGACCTGACCCTCTCGACCTATCCTCAAATTTTCTGGGAAGAGTCGGGTAATGAAAGCCCTGTAGAGATTGTGCTTCCCGGTCAACCGAGCCAAACCGTGACCCCCGATCTCTTGGTCAGCGATATTGAGTTCCGGGAACCGCTCCGGGGGGATATAAGCGTGGGGCTCAAGGCGGCGGAGCAGATGCAACGGGGCGATCGCCTCGTTGCGATTGAGGGGCATCCTGCCGACGCCAACCTTGACAATATTCGCAACCAGATTTTGGGGTATACCCAACGCCTCTCTCCAGCCGAACAACACCGGATCAATACAACGGTCGCCCTCACCCTATATCGCCCCGACTCAAACACCACCTTTACGGTGCAAATGCCTCGGGTTGCCTTTGTGCAAATATCCGGGCGCTACTGCTTTGAGGGTGATAATTATGACTGTCAGGTCACCCCAGACCAGCAGTTTTATCAAATCTATTGGCAACGGTGGTATCAAGATATTTTTCTGGTATCGACCCTGCTGATCATATTCCCCTTGATCGGCGGGGGCGTCTTTATGCTCAGCAATAATTTGGCTGAGGAGAAGCAGCGAAAAACCTTGAATTTTCTGCGGCTCAGTCCCCGCTCTTCGATCAATATTTTGACGGGCAAGCTGTTGGGGGTGCCGATTTGTCTTTATTTAGCGATCGCCCTGGGGCTCCCCTTGCACTGGGCGACGGGGCTGATTGCGGGCTATGGTGCGGGCCATATCTTGGGGCTGGATGTCGTGATAGTCAGTCACACCCTCCTGTCTTATCTCTTGGCCTTGTTTTTGATCTTATCGGTTCCCAGTGGCAAGTTTTTGGGCTCCCAATCAGCGGTATTGGCAACCCTAGCCATACTCTTTAATCTGATTATTCTGGCTATTTTTAATCCCTGGAATCTGCCCCCTGACTTTAGGACCGCTAATCCATTCCTAGGGTTGATCTTATTTTCCCCTTTTACCAATCTGGCTTATTTTGCGACGCCCCAGTCTGTCACGGCGGGAGCGGCAGGGATGGATTTAATCCTGGGCGTATTCCACGTGAATTTTGTTGAATATACCCTCGTCACGATGGTGAATGCCTGGGGTTGGTCATTCCTATTGGCACAGGGGTTACAGCGGCGTTTTCAGAATCCGACTCGACCCCTGTTAGAGCGATCCTGGAGCTATCCGATCACGGTGATCTTTGTGATGGTGATTCTGGGGCTTACGGCGGGGCAGGCGAGGCATCTCGCGAACGATATCGTGACCGTTGCCAGTTTGGGATTGCTGTACTTTATGGCTTTACCCAATGTTTTGGCTGCCGATCGCCAAGCCTTTCAAGATTGGGTGCGCTTTCGTCACACCCGCTCAGCCGCAACCCCCAACTTGCCCCTGTGGAAAGTGTTGTTGTGGGGGGAGGAGAGTTCGCCGTTACTGGCGATCGCGGCCAATTTGGGGTTAGCGGTACTCCTCTTTTTAAGCTGGTTTCTCTGGCACCATCCTGCCCAACTCGGGACTCGGCATGGGGTGTTACTGCTAGGGGGTGGGCTCTTGCTCTTTGCCGGGTCGATCTTCTTTGCCGTGCTGGTTCAGCAAGTGATGCTGCTATTACCGCGCAAAAAAGGCTGGCTTTGGTTGGGGTCGATCAGTAGTATCAGTTGCTTGGTGTTTCCGACGATGGCCGCCATCGCCTTGATGCTGGCAGACCTCTCTCCCCGTAACGCCCTGTTTTTGGGTATGCATCCTGAACTGGCGAGCTTGGCGATTCCCCTCAGTTTGCTGGGCACCGTCACGGCGGTTTTGGGCTTCATCCATTACCGCCAATTTGTGATCGCTGGGCGCTCGGAGGTGCAGCAATTGCTCCAGGGTTCCAAGACCTGACGGCCTCTATTCAAGGGTGGCCCCTTGGGTGTCGAGGGCCAGTGCCTCAGCCGCCACCACCGCGATCCCCGCTTGGGTCCAAGCCTGTTCCATGGCGATCGCGACGGCGGCGGCCTGGTCAGAGTTGCTTAGGGCCAGCAGGGTTGGACCGGCCCCGCTAATCGTCACCCCGTAGGCCCCCGCCGAGATCGCCGCTGCCCCCACTCCGTCATAGCCGGGGATCAGGGTTTGGCGGTAAGGCACATGGATGCGATCGCCCAGGGCCGTCCTCAGCCAATCGCCATTGCCGGTGGCTAAGGCCCGCAGCAGCAACCCCAGATGGCCCACGTTATAGATGGCGTCGGCGCGATCGTACTGCTGGGGCAACACCCGCCGCGCCTCGGCGGTAGAGACCTCAAAGGCTGGGATCGCCACCACCGGCACAATGGAGGGGTGCCAGTCTAGTGGGCAGAGGGTGATTTCCCCCTGGTCATTGGCGGTCGCCAGTTGGCAGCCCCCCAGCAGGGCGGGCACCACATTGTCGGGGTGGCCTTCGATGTCGGTGGCGATCGCCGCCAGCTCTCCCGTCGAAAACGGCGAACCCGCTAAGGCATTGGCCCCCATCAACCCCCCGACAATTGCCGTGGAAGAGCTGCCCAGCCCCCGCGCCAAGGGCACCCCCAGCTCAATTTGGATCTGAATGGGCGGCACGGGGCGCTGGAGCCGCTCAAATAATTGGCAAAAGGCTTGGTAGACCAAGTTGCTGCGGTCCGTGGTGACCCGATCCCGCTCGGCCCCGCTCACTTGAATGGTCAGATCAGTCGCTGTGGCTGGGTCAAACCCAAACCGGTTATAGCGACTCAGGGCCGCCCCCAAGCAGTCGAACCCAGGGCCAATGTTGGCCGTGGTGGCTGGTACCGATACCCAAATTGAATCCGAGCTTGAATCCGCCATGACTTCCCCGCCGTAATCTATGAGCAGTCGCCCTTCCGATATCGGACCAGACTGTGATCCACTGTGCGGTGCGCGATGGATCAGACTAATCCTTGGTGTCTTTAGCACAGTGGCCAGCGTTCTCATCCGCCATTGCCCTTGGGGCGAGTGGCATACTATCACCATTAGGGCACAGGGCATTACCGGAACTGCTCCTGAGTACGCCCGTCTACATCCACAAGCCCAGCGCGATCCAGCCCCAGAGAAGATTATGAGCTATTCCATGATTAAACCCATCGCTTTGCTCACCGGCCTGGTGGCGATCGCCCTCCCCGGTGTCGCTTTGGCCGCATCCTCCGTCACGGGTGCTAAAACCATGGCCCAGATTGCCTTGCCAGACACCGCCGCTACCCAACACCACGGGGCGGTGATTCCGGTGCTGAGCGAAGCGATGGTCCCCCCTTTCCCTGGGGCTGATATTTCCCCCAGCCATTGGGCCTATACGGCGGTGGATAACCTGTTCACAACCTATGGCTGTGTGGAGGGCTACCCCGACGGGAGCTTTCGGGGTGATCAGGCCGTTAGCCGTAATGAATTTGCCGCTGCCCTCAATAGTTGCCTCAATGCTCTGGTCGAGGGTACCGAGCAGGGGCAAGGGGCCACGCTGGATGAGATTTTGGCGGACCTGAATCGCTTGCAGGCTGAGCTGGGTGACCTCGATAGTCAGGTCGATCGCCTCCAAGAATAGGCACTGGCTAGGCCAGCAGACGCGATCGCCACGTACAAGCCCACCAACCCAACCTTCAGCCTATACGTTTGATGCTTTTGGCAGAGAAAAAAGCCAATATGCCCTGCGAGCGTTACCAAACATCGCGGCTACTTTGAACGGCTGTCACGAAATCTCTATGAATCGATCGTCGCAAAGGCACAGTAAGTAACACTGTGCGCGAGGTCCAGGACGGCGCTTCGTCTTGGTGGTAGGCCGCAGGACGTGCGTAGCGGGGGTCTGGGGGCAAGCCAAATGCCCCCAGTCGAAGCGTCCCATGCTTCACCAAAATCTTCGCCTTAGCTAACCGGCTTGAACCAAGACAGTTTTTCTTGTTTCAGAAAATTAATCCACCTTCCAGCCAGGGATGCCCCACTTCAATGGGGCGATCGGACACCGTGATTGTTCATGTTCTGCAACATAGCTGGCCACTTTGCCAAAGGCCTCTAGAACCGCTCTGATCCTTATCACACCAGCAATGGGGCTCACAGCCTGGTCCAATGCGGACTGGCGACTGCGATACCGTTCGGGTGCAACTCTGAAAGAAAAGCGACGGATCTTCGGGGATCGCCAGGTTGCCGATTACATAGAGGGGAAGTGGTCTGCCTTGACTCGCAAGGCACGCCTCAGCACAACATTTGCCCCTCTCTCAAGTAAGGACGCTCCTGCTATGGCCACCCTCAAAGTTGGCATCAATGGCTTTGGTCGCATTGGTCGCCTGGTTTTTCGGGCTGCGATCAAGAACCCCAACATCGAATTCGTCGGCATCAACGACCTGGTGCCCCCCCAGAATCTGGCCTACCTGCTGAAATATGACTCCACCCACGGTCGCTATAACGGCACCGTCGAAGCCGTGGAAGACGGCATTATCGTCGATGGCAAATTTATTCCCTGCACCGCCATTCGTAACCCAGCGGAATTGCCTTGGGGCGATCGCGACACCGACTACGTGGTGGAATGCACCGGCCTATTTACCACCTACGACGGGGCGCAGCAGCATTTGCAAGCTGGGGCTAAGCGCGTGGTGATCTCTGCCCCCACCAAAGATCCCGATCGGGTCACCACCCTGCTGATGGGGGTCAACCACGATCTTTTCGATCCCAGTAAAGATGTCATCGTCTCCAACGCCAGTTGCACCACCAACTGTTTGGCCCCCATTGCCAAGGTCATCCACGACAACTTTGGCTTGGCGGAAGGGCTAATGACCACGGTCCACGCCTCCACCGCCACCCAGCCCACCGTCGATGGCCCCAGCAAAAAAGACATGCGGGGCGGTCGCGGCGCGGGGCAAAACATCATTCCCGCTTCGACCGGTGCGGCGAAGGCGGTGGCGCTGGTGCTGCCGGAGCTAAAGGGCAAGCTCACCGGCATGGCCCTGCGGGTGCCCACCCCCGATGTCTCGGTGGTGGACCTCACCTTCCGCACCGAGCAGCCCACCCAGTACGAAGCGATTTGCGAAGCCATGCGGGTGGCGTCTGAGGGCGCGATGAAGGGGATTTTGGGCTACACCGATGAGCCGGTGGTGTCGAGCGACTTCACCACCGATCCCCGATCCAGCATTTTTGATGCCGGGGCTGGGATGGCGCTGAACAGCCAGTTCTTTAAGGTGGTGTCTTGGTACGACAACGAGTGGGGCTACTCCAACCGTGTGGTTGACCTGATGCTGCACATGGCGGCCCAGGACAAGATCTTCAGCGGTGTGGAACTGCCTGGAGTATCTGCTGGCGTTTAGTATTCTTTGGCAAAGCCCCTCAGCACTGCTGGGGG
>CAYGVA010000128.1:0-11782 GCA_964353225.1 uncultured Leptolyngbya sp. | reverse complement strand
GAGGGGCTGGGGGTGAGGGGCAGAACTACGGTTCTCAACAGGGACTTGGTTTAAAAAACAAACTATGTCAGTACAAATACTGGCATAACAACCACCCTCAGCATCTTCTCCTGCGGGTTAAGCCCTTTTTCAAACATTTTCTTAACCCAGACAACTAAAGGGGACAGAAAATACAGGTCTTTAATCAAGACAGGTACATCAGTCTTAATATAACTTTCTTCAAATTGCTGGCCGAGCATGGCACAGAGACTTAGGGCATTGCCTGTTACCATCCAAAATTTCATTTATTAAGAAAGACATCTTCTTGTTTTCGGAGCAAAATAGCGGGTAGGCTAAAAATAAGCCCAGAGACGACATCCTGCCAGACCAAAAGCCCCTTCTAGACTGCTCTGGTTCAGGATTCAAAAAAGTTCTGATCCTATTGCTTGCTTGCAAATTGACATCCAATTCACTTGTTTTGCCTGACTGTCGAGCCTACCCCCTTGATTTCAAGGGAATGCGCTAAGCCTGCTTTAACTGCCTTTCAGTGGTCCATATCCCAATGCATGCACTCAACCATCAACTCCAGCAAAATATTATCGATGCGGACGGCAGCTACCTCTTGCCAGAGCAAATAAGTCCCTTAGAAAACTATATCGAGACTTACCAAAAGCGACTGGAAACATACAACTACATTCAAAAGAACAGCGACAATCTGGTTCTGAATGCACTCAAGAAACTAGCTCGAATCCATCCTGATATCATCCGAAATAGCGGCAAGAGATGTCAGTTTGACATGTCTGAGGTGCTGCGATATGTAGCTTTGGCCATATTAATGGATGATGATTTTATGTTTCGAGAAAAAATGATGTTTTGGCTCGACACAATGCTGAGAGCCCATGACAAGAAAGAGGTTTGCCGCAAAGCCTATGGGTATCTCCAAGAGGTGGTGACTGATCACTCCCCAGCCGAGCATCGCGTCTTGATCAATCCCCTATTCGACACTATTTTTGAATCTTTGCAGTCCTATTAGAGGCTGATAATTCTACCGCGACCTTCATGATCTTAGACCTGAATAAAATCGATGGATACCTTTGAAACTGTCACCCTTGATCGTCATTCTTCCCTAGAGGAACGTAAGGAAGCCCTGTATCAAATTTATCGACAGGTGCTTGAGCGCCAACCCTATGATCACGAGCAGCAGATTTTAGCGTCGGCAGAACAGCAGTTTTTGAAAAACAAGATTGGGGTGAGGCGATTCATCAAAATCTTAGGGCAGTCTGAAGTTTACCTAGAGCAGTTTTTTTACAGCAGCTCCAACGTCAAATTTCTGGAGCTCTGCTTCAAGCACTTTATGGGGCGATCGCCCCATGACTATGCAGAAATGCAGCACTATTCCACTATTTTGTCTGGCCAGGGGGTGCCGGCGTTGATCACCCAAATGCTGGACTCAGAGGAGTACCGGAAACACTTTGGTTGTTTCACCATTCCTCACCCCGTCACCCAGGCGGTGTATGACTGTCCCAAAGACTACCTAGAAACCCATCTCCTCAATCAAGAATTCCATGGGCAACGGGGCCATGCGGTGCCCACCATGGTGTGGCGGGCCTTAGGGCTAGACTGCAATGGCGGTACCTGCACGCGGGTGCCCGATCCAGATGCCTTTGAATTTCTAGACGACCTCTATAGCGATCGCCTCGAACTCTTGCAAATCCTGCGTCGGCTGGACTCGACCGAACTCGAAGAGGTGGCCTCCGCCCTTCCCACTGCCCAGCGCTTAAAGCTGGGGCGAGTCCTGTTGCAGGTTGGTGATAACGCGGCTTAGCAGTCCAACGTCGTTTGCCGTTCCCAATTCGTGATTTGGGCAGTATATTCCTGCCAATCTTGATGCTTGAGCTTTAGGTAGGAGACAACAAAATCGCTGCCCATGGCCTCAGGTAACACGGTATTTTGTCCCAGGTGATGCAGCGCATCTAGAAGGCTGAGGGGCAAGATTTTGGCGGCCCCTTCTGGTAGTGGGTCACGGTACATGTTGTTGTCGAAGCGAGGGCCGGGATCCCGTTGCTCGGTAATACCGTCGAGACCAGCGGCAATGAGCGCGGCAGGCATGAGGTAAGGATTGGCGGCCCCATCGGGTAAGCGAAACTCAAATCGTCCGGCTTCTGGGATGCGAATTGTGTGGGTCCGATTGTTGCCGCTGTAGCTAATGGTGTTGGGGGACCAAGTGGCTCCAGAGGTGGTAACGGGCGCATTGAGGCGCTTGTAAGAATTGACCGCTGGGTTGGTAAAGGCACAGAGGGCCTCGGCAGAATGCAGCACCCCCCCAATAAAGTGATAGGCCAATGGCGAGAGGCCCAGTTCCCCTTCACTATCTAGAAATAAATTTTTAGCCCCTTCTAGATCCCAGGCCGACAGATGGGCGTGGCAGCCGTTGCCGGTCAGGTGGGAAAAGGGTTTGGGCATAAAGGTGGCCCGGAAACCATGGTTTTCGGCCACGCTTTTAACCATGTATTTAAAAAAGGCATGGCGATCGGCTGTGACCAGGGCATCGTCATAGGTCCAGTTCATTTCAAACTGGCCGTTGGCATCTTCGTGGTCATTTTGGTAGGGTCCCCAACCCAGGGCCAACATGCCATCACAGATCTCGCTAATGATCTCGAAGCGGCGCATGAGAGCTTGCTGGTCGTAGCAGGGTTTGGTGTGGAAATCGCGATCGTCGGAAAGCCCTTCCCCCGCTTGATCTAATAAAAAATATTCACATTCCACCCCCGTGCGAATGCGATAGCCCAACTCCTTCGCTTGGGCTAATACCTGCTTCAGCACCACTCTAGGGGTCTGGGCAATGGGTTCTCCCTCTGTGGTGTAGAGATCGCAGGGCATCCAGGCGACTTCTGGCCGCCAAGGCAATTGAAACAAACTGTGGGGGTCGGGCACCGCCAGCACATCAGGGTCGGCGGGGGTCATATCCATCCAGGCGGCAAAGCCAGCAAACCCGGCCCCGCTATCGGCCATGTCGTTCACGCTACGGGCGGGTACGAGCTTTGAGCGCTGCACCCCAAATAGGTCGGTAAAGGAGAATAGGAAGTAACGAATCCCTTTTTCGCGGGCGATCTCGGAGAGCGGTTTGACCATGGGGTAGATATGACGTTTGCAAGAATAATGGGTTAACGGTGCAGCAATCCCTGGACGGCACTGCGGATAAAGGCAGCATCGTCAGCGTTTTGATAGGGGTTTCCGGCCCGATGCCCCCAAATTGAAGGGATCACTCGGCACTCGGCTTGGGGAATCAAAGCAGCCTCGGCGGCACAGTCCACCGGGGTGAAGTATAGGTCGGTCTCGGCGGGCATGACCAGAGTTTGGGCCTGAACCGACTGCAAGGCAAGGGCATAGTCCTGTTTATAAACTGGGTTGTCGCTCACATCACAGCGCAACCAGGTATCGATCATGGCCAAGAGGTTATGGGGGTCGCGCTTGCGGTAGCTGGCTTCCCAGGCTCGGGTGAGATAATCCGCCAGGGTGGGGTACCCCAGAGGGAGATAAAGTTTTTGGCGGTAAAAGGCTTGGGACGCGGCCCAACTGGCATAGATGTAGGCAAAGGTCCGAAAGCCGCGATCGGGGCTCCCTTCAAATCGCGTTCCATTCCAGGCGGGGTCAGCGGTGAGCGCAGCCCTTAAGCTTTGCAAAAAGATATAGTTATGGTCGGTGGTGCGGGCGGTGCCGCAGAGGGCAACAATGCGTTCGACCCGCTCTGGGTGTAATGCGCCCCAGTGGTAAGCCTGCTGGGCACCCATCGACCAGCCATACACCAAGGCGAGCTGCTCAATGCCAAACACCTCTCGCAGCAACGCATCTTGGGCACGGACATTATCCCAGTGGGTAAACCAAAAGCCGGTTTCTGCCAAACCACAGGCTGGGTCGGTGCTGGGGGAACTGGAAAAGCCGTTGCCAAACATATTGGGAATGACAATGAACCATCGGGTGGGATCTAAGATGCCATCGGGGCCAATCAACCAGTCAATATCGACGTGCTGCGCACCGTAGGAGGTGGGGTAAAGAATGACATTGCGGCGATCGCCTGCCAAGGTGCCATAGGTCTGGTAAACCACCTGGGCCTGGGGCAACACCGCGCCACATTGCAACTCAAAATTATTGAGGGTAAAGCAGCCAGGGGCTTGGGTCATGGGGCTGCTTGCTCCAACCCACTGACAAGGCGGCGATTCACGGCGAGATATCCCGAGTCGACATGGCTAAAGTAAGGGGCCAACTGCCGGTGGGCTTGACTGAGCGCATGAAAGGGAATTGAGGGGTATAGGTGGTGCTCGGCGTGGAAAGGCATATTCCACATCAGTAAGCGGATCGGCCACAGGGTCAGGGTGGTGCGGGTGTTGGTGAGGGCGTTGCCCTCCCGAGAGCAGCCCGTATGCTCAGCGATCAAAATGAACCGCAGCAACGGCTGCCCGATCGCTAAGGGTAACAACCAGTACTGCCAAAACCAAGGCTGGTGAAAGCCAATAGAGAGGGCGATCGCCGCACCATAAACAACTAACTGCCATTGCGTCGAACGCATCACCGCCGTTCGGGCTGAGTCAGGAATATGGGCCATGGCAGCGGTCTGTCCCCAGGCCAGTTGCCAATGGCCCCGGAGCTTGCCCAGCCACCAGGGCACCCCACTGATTTGCCACAGATACATCCCCAGGGTTGCCGGTTGCACATCTTCCAGCTCGGGATCCTTGCCTGCAATTCGGGTGTAGCGATGGTGCCACTGATGGTAGCGGCGATAAAAGGTGCTGTTATAAAAAGACAGCACCCCCGCCCCCCAGGCCACGACATCATTCAACGCCTGACTGGCAAAGGCGGTGCGGTGGACCCCTTCATGGAGCGGGGCAAACATGGTGGCCAAACTAAACCCATAGACCACGAGGGCGGGCCATGCCAGCCAAACTGAGCCTTGAGCCCAACCTTGGTGCCATACATAGCCGCTGAGACCCAAAACTGTTAGATGGGCTGCTAACTGCAAACATCCCCGTAGGTTCGAGCGCTGATTTAGTGCTTTCAAAGCTGGGGTCGGGAGCAGATGATGAGGACGGATCTGCCAATCCTCGGAGGGGATGGCCTCTGGGGTCAGCGTCTCAGGATGGGTCATGGGTCAGCGTCCCTGTTCCTTGGCAGAGCACGATTCTAGAAGGCTGGGGTCCTAGGGGAATGTAGCCCCTGTTACGGCAGGGTTACGGTTGCGACGGGAGTCCGGCGTGGAGACGTTGATTGACCTCATCTACCTTGAAATAATTCGGATCAAAGTCCAAACCGATAGCATTCAACAGGGCTTCATAGTCAGGATCATCAATGTCAGCCAATCGATCCATCAATTCTTCATAGCCCCAGACCCCGCCGCTTTCCTCTGGAGGGCAGGCCAGTGCGCCGTCTAGGCAACGAATGGCGTGGGGGGCAGATTGCGCCGGGGTTAGGCACTCGGTCAAGGTGAGTCGATGGAGCCATCCACTTTGCAGGTCATACAGATAGGTGAACTTCGCCCCTGGCTCCAAATTTAAGCTGCCGAGGCTCAGACCATTGGGATCCTGGGTGTTGGGGAGATCGAGGGAGCCGTAACGATTGTCAGTGCCCAACCGGGCGCGATCGCCGACAATCTTATCTGCCAGCTCAAAATAATAACGATGGCGGTTTTGCCACCCCATGATCAGCTGGACGATGCCATGGAGATCCGCCAAGGTGATGTGATCGGGAACCTGAAAGGTTCGCCAGATCGGTGGTTCGCTGTCAATCAGCTCAATGCGCCAGTGGTGGTGGGTTCCCATAGAGGGTCGTCGCCAATTTAACCTGGGGGACTATGGGGTACCTTACCGCCTATTCGTAGTGAACTCGGGTGCCGAGCCCCGTATCGGTTAAGTAACGACTCCAATCTTCGGCAACGCCTCGATCATTAAACGGACCGACAGCAACATGAGGCCCCCGAGGTGCTTGGCGCATCTGGACAAGGTGCCCAGGTGCGCCCGAACTGACAATTTGCTGGGCTAAGCTCGGCAAGTCTCGCTGGGCACCAGGGACAACCACGTAATACCCACGGCTGTTACCTGCGTTGGTCGCCGGTGCAGCGGGCAAGGCGGCAGACGGATAAGCCGTTCCTGGCGGTGTGGCGCTGGGGGCTTGGCCAAAGTCCACCACAGGGGGGGCAGCCGTGACGGGTAGAGGGGGCAGATCAGTGGTGGCGGTGGTTACTACCGGCGATGGGACGGCGGCGGTGGGATATACCGGCGGCCCAGGGTTACTCACCGCTGCCGTGGTTTGAATCTGGGCACCGATACCCAGACCAGACAAATCATTGACGAGACTTTGGGCATTGTTCCAGTCATTAAAGCGCCCTGCCTGAATCACCGATCGCCCCTCTAATGTCGTGACAAAGGATTCCGGCTCCACTAACCGAACCTGGTCTAACAGCAGCGGGCTATTGCCATTGACGTACACCAGATACTGCTGTCCAAGGGCAAGGGTATAGCTGGCATAGTTGGGCGGGGCGGGCGGCGGCACTGTGCCCTGGGCTTGGGCAGGCCGCACAGACAACCCTAAAGACAAGGTCATCACACTGGCTAGGCTGAGGATGAACTGGCTGCGGCGCGATCTCCAGCTTGAGCAAAGGTCACCGTGGCAAGCCCTGTGGTCAGTTCTTTGCGACCGGGAAAGCAATGTATTTGCCGTGGGTAGGTTCATGGTGAGATCACAATCGGGGCAGATGTAGAGGGGGCACGATCGAAACATCACCCAGCGACTCTCCTCCGCCAAGATGCAACGGACAGCTGGGGCGAATGCTAGCCTAGGATAGGTACTTTTCCAAAAAAATTCCAGACCTTAATTCTGCCGCCATGAGCAAGATTGTTGTAGGCCTCTCAGGGGGGGTAGATAGCTCCGTCGCAGCGGCCACGTTGCACCGTCAGGGCCATGAGGTGCTGGGACTCACCCTATGGTTAATGAAAGGCAAGGGCCAGTGCTGTTCTGAAGGCATTGCCGATGCGGTTCGCCTCTGTGATGAATTGGGCATTCCCCATCATCTGATCGACAGTCGCGAGAGCTTTCAACATTACATTGTTGATTATCTCGTCGAGGGCTATGGCTCGGGGGTGACACCGCTACCCTGCTCCCAGTGCAACAGCTCGGTCAAGTTTGGACCAATGTTGGCCTATGCCCGCGATCAATTAGGGGCGGAGGCGATCGCCACTGGGCACTATGCCCGCATTACCTATGACCCCGACCAGCAACGCCACCAATTACGACGGGCAGTAGATCGCAGTAAAGACCAGTCTTATTTTCTCTATGACCTGACCCAAGAGATGTTGGCGGGCACCCGCTTTCCCCTGGGGGAGCAGACCAAAGTTGAAACCCGCTCCATGGCCAATGACTTAGGGCTGCACACCGCTGAGAAACCTGAGAGCCAGGACCTGTGTCTGATTGAGCACCATGGCTCAATGAAGACCTTCTTAGACAAATACTTGGCCCCTCAACCTGGCGATATTGTCGATACCGAAGGTCGCGTTTTAGGTCAACACACCGGCATGCATCACTACACCATTGGTCAACGTAAGGGCTTAGGCATTGCCGCCGCCCACCCGCTTTATGTGGTTGCACTCGATGTGGGGCGTAATCAGGTGGTGGTGGGCGATCGCGACAGCGTTCATCATTCCGAGTGCACCGTTCAACGCGTAAACTGGGTGTCGGTTGCACCCATGACCGCCCCCCAGCCCGTCACGGTTCAAATTCGGTATCGCTCCCCTGCGGTTCCAGCCACCCTGATACCGCTGCCGGGTCAAGAGCCCGCTGGCGTCAGTCGAATCCAGTTGGTCTTTGACGAGCCCCAATTTGGCGTCACCCCTGGCCAAGCTGCCGTGTGGTACCAAGGGGACATTCTCCTTGGCGGTGGCATTATTGAACCCTTGCCGCCCCTAAATGCCCCCATAAGGGCGATGGCAAACGTTGAAGCAGGGCACTCTGGATCATAACCAGGGGCTTTCCCCAGGTGCGACTATCGCAGTTGAGTGCACACAGCCCATAAACATAGTTAGAGGACGGTATTTTGAGTTCTATAGCCAGCAACCCTCCCCACGGAGGCACCCTCATCAACAGAATCGTCAGCCCTGAGCAACACCAAGACTTTTTGAGCAAAGCTGAGAGTCTGCCGCGAGTTGCCCTAGATGACCGAGCCTTTTCAGACTTGGTCATGATTGCCATTGGCGGGTTTAGCCCATTGACGGGCTTTATGGCCGAAGCGGACTACAACACCGTGGTCACAGATATGCGCATGGCCGATGGGACCCCTTGGGCCGTGCCAGTGACCTTGTCTGTCGATGAAGCCACAGCGGATACTCTGACGGAGGGGACCCTGGTGCGCCTAGACGACGCGGCAGGTCGTTTTGTCGGGGTTCTAGAACTGACCCAAAAATACGCCTACGACAAGGTTAAAGAAGCCACCCACGTCTACCGCACGGATGAGGAAAAGCACCCAGGGGTGAAGGTCGTTTACGACCAAGGGCCGATCAACTTAGCCGGACCGGTGTGGCTGCTAGAGCGTGATCCCCATGCCCTATTCCCGGCGTACCAAATTGATCCCGCCGCATCTCGGGCAATGTTTGCCGAGAAGGGTTGGAAAACTGTGGTCGGCTTCCAAACCCGCAACCCCATTCACCGGGCTCACGAATACATTCAAAAATGTGCCCTAGAGATTGTGGATGGACTCTTTTTGCACCCCCTCGTTGGCGCGACCAAATCGGACGATATTCCTGCTGATGTACGCATGCGGTGCTACGAGATCATGCTGGAGCATTATTACCCCCAAGATCGGGTAATTCTTGCTATTAATCCTTCAGCAATGCGGTACGCTGGCCCTAGGGAAGCAATCTTCCATGCCTTGATCCGGAAGAACTATGGCTGCACCCACTTTATTGTGGGCCGTGACCATGCTGGGGTTGGGGACTATTACGGGACCTACGACGCCCAGTACATTTTTGACGAGTTCCAGCCTGGCGAGCTTGGCATTACTCCCCTAAAGTTCGAGCATGCATTTTATTGCACTCGAACCAGCACCATGGCTACCAGCAAAACCAGCCCCAGTAGCCCTAAGGAACGCATCCATCTCTCTGGCACTAAGGTGAGGGAGATGTTGAGACGCGGGGAACTCCCTCCCCCCGAGTTCTCTCGACCTGAGGTGGCTACAGAGTTGGCGCGGGCAATGCGAGTGGCTCAAGCCGTCTAAGAAAAGAAACAGGATCACTGTGGCGCTAGGACGACGGGCGTTTTTGCAACGGTTAGGGGGAGTGCTATCGGTACTCGGCCTCATCGATCAGGGCCACATGGGCCAAGCTAGGGCCTATCAACAGGCCCTAGCCAAACCCGCCAATCGTCGCCTAGCGCTGTTAATTGGCATCAATAATTACCCAGAATCAGTGTGGCAAGGGGGAAGCAGCGACAGTAAAGGCGCTTTCCTACGGGGATGTGAAACAGATGTTGCTTTGCAACGGATGCTGTTAATTCATCAATTTGGCTTTGCCCCTGAAGATATTGTCACCTTAATAGATAAAGAGGCCACCCAAGCCGGTATTTTGAAGGCGATTGATCAGCATTTGATCACCCAGGCTCAGCCGGGGGATAGCGTGCTGTTTCACTTTAGTGGCCTGGGTAGCACCGTTCAGTTGAGTGCCTATCCGAATAAAGTATTTCCGACTTTGGTGCCGGTGGATGGGGCGCTACCAAAGGCCGCCTCTCCTGTGGTGCGGGATTTGTTTGAATCTGTCTTAGCTGAGCAACTCAGCCAGGTGCGCGCCACCCAGGTCGTGACGGTGATTGATGCCAGTAGCGCGACCCAAGGATTGCCATTACAGGGGAATTGTCGAATTCGCTCTCGCCCCTGGACCCCGACTGGAGAGCTGCCCCTGCCCCCTAAGAATGGCGCTGATAACGACGTTGAAGGCGAACCGGACTGGCTGGCTCCAGTCCGGGCCGGACGCTCCCCGAATTGGCCGGGTATTGTGTTGCGGGCAAGTAACCCCGATACACCGGCCCTAGAGACTGATTGGGATGGGTTTAGTGCCGGTGTGTTGACGTATGCACTGACCCAAGGTCTTTGGGCGGTCCCGGCTCGACCCGCCAACGGGGCAATGCTGCGACGGCTCAGCACCAAAGCTGCGCGCTGGGTCGGGCCAGGAACCTTACCCCAACTCGTCAGCAAGGGTAGCGGTCTGCTATCCACCCAAAACCTGTATGGGGATAACCGCCGCCAATGGGAGGCCGTTGATGGGGTTGTGCAATCTGTGAACCTAAGGGGGCCAGGGGGCAGACGCAGTGCAATGGTTTGGTTGGGGGGCATGGACGCGATGGTGTTGGCCCATAGCTCAGCGCTATGGCTACGGCTGGTGCTGCCCGCCAGTCGCGCCCCTGCAACAACCCCCATCCCGTTCTCGGTCAAAACCCGGACGGGGTTGACAGCCGAAATTCCGGTTGTGGACAACACGGCTGTCGTCGTGGGGACTGGCGTTGTTGAGGTGATGCGGAGCTTGGACCGTGATCTGCCTCTATATGTGGCCCTCGATAAAAGTTTGGAGCGGATTGAGCGTGTTGATGCCACCAGTGCCCTATCGGGAATGTCTCACATTGCGACGGCGATCGCAGGAGAGCATCTGGCCGATTGTGTTTTCGGGCAATCCCTCCCTGAGCTAGCCCCGACCCTAACCGCTACAACCATTACCGGCGGTGATGGCGCTGCCCTAGAGGCACCGTCCCCTGCCGAGGAGCAAAGCCATCCCAGCTATGGGCTATTTGCCCCCAACCAAGCCCTGCTCCCCGGCACGATCAAAGAGCAGGGAGAGGCGGTCAAAACAGCGGTGGGACGACTGGGGGAACGCCTTCAAAGCCTTTTGGCTGTGAAGCTTTTACGGTTGACTCGCAACCCCACGTCATCAGCGTTGCCCGTGCGCTTGACGACCGAATCAGCTGAATCGGCCAAGCAAATTCTGGGGGGCGAAGCAACCCATAGCGCCCGCCGGTATGGCGGCAAAAACACCTCGCCAGAGGAGGTCGGGGCAGCGTTCTCGGCCCCCGAACCAGGCATTCGCCATTTGCGGTTTCGGATCCACAATCTGGGTCGCCGTGCCCTTTATGGCATCGCCATCGTGCTAGATCATCGGGGAAACCTGTCAATCTACTGCCCCAACGCGGCAGAGCTACCCTCAGCCGAAGCCTCTACAGATACCACCGTCGCCGCTGTACCGTTGCCCCCAGGAGCCCAACAGGCTTTCCCCACGGGGGATACGGGTTGGTTGCTGAAACCCTTGGACGAACACCTGGAAATTTTTACGGTGCTGGCGATCGCCCCTTTTCGCAAGACCTGGGCGGTGTTGCAAGCGCAAGGGGGAGGGTTTCAGCGCGATCGTTTTATTCCCATCCGCAACCCCTTACCGGTTGTGCAAGCCTTGCTGGCTGATCTAGATGCCGCCGGTACAAACGAAAAAGAGATGATGGGGGTTGAACCTGACCCGGTCTCTTTTCAACTGTGCTCTAGCACTTGGGCAACCCTTTCGGTGAGAACCAGCTAGGTTGCTTAACGGATGGGTACTCACTAAGTTGTAGTGATTTGCAAGGATTGGGTCAAAATATATTTTTCAGTCGCAGTAAGTTTGCACCTAGCATATAGGAACAGGGCAATCGCACCTAAATCAGGTTGTCATAGTGCCTAAAAACCGAACTTTTTTGGGTGAGACTTGCTAGTCTTCATAAGTCAAATCGTGTCTTTTACATGGATTTAGAT
>CAYGVA010000127.1:0-11825 GCA_964353225.1 uncultured Leptolyngbya sp. | reverse complement strand
CAGCTCTACCAAACCCTGCTGCAAGGTATTGAAGGCAATACTTTCCCTCGCCCAGCGGGCACAGCGCTTCCTCAGGTCAAAGGTTTTGAACAGGGTTTGCCACCAGTCCACCCAGGTATCTCGCCGCCTGGTTTGGTTCACATGGGCGAGGGCCGTTAGGTCGAGGTTGAGCCGCTCCTGGGCGATCGCCACCCAGGCCCCCAACCCCACCGGATGCTGCCCCCGCACCGCCGCCCAAAAATTTCCATCGGGGTTACTGCAAAGGGGGTGGCTTAGCAGCTTTGCAGTCGCCTCAAAGGGCCAACCCGCCTCCATCACCTCCACCAGCAGATCCAGCCATGCCCCTAGTCGGGTGCTCTGCAACGGCGTATCGTACAGCGCCCGCAACGGCACCCCATATTCCCAAGCAATGTCGATGAGTTTTGGCCCGTAGATCAGCTCATCCTGGGCGATGAGGGCCAGATCTCGGGCGGGGACACCCTCGTTCAGCAGGGCTTTCACCTGGGCCAAGGTGCCCCGCATCTCCGCTTCAAGGGTGGGGTAGCGATGGACCCGGATCGAGGTGGGTTCAAAACGTGAGTTGGCATCTCGGTGGGTATCGTCAAGCAACCGCTGGCTCAGGCATTCCCCTGTGGCTGGCTCCGCAGTCGATGCGGTCACCGTCTCCCAGCCCTGCTGCACCAACCAAGCCACTGAAACCCGAACATCTTGAAACAGGGGCGCGTCAGGAGCGGGCAAAAAGAGCACACTGTCGGCAGCAGCCAGCCCATTGATCCAGGCCAACTCATCGCGGCGGGGTTGAAAGTAGCCGTAAATGAGCAGCTTCTCTGGGATGATGGGCTGCTCTAGCGCCCGCCAATACAGCTCACTTAAGTCCACCAACTGTTCCCGTTTCAGCACCTGCTGAAATGCCTGGGCCACCTGGAGCAGTTGGGCCGTTCGTTCTGAGCAATCCCCAGAGACCTGGGCAAGATCGGGATGACTTTGAAGGAGGGATCGCACCGTCGGCAACCAAGCTTTCGCCGTTCCCAACAGGTCCACTAGCTGCACAGTCTGTTGTAACGCCTGACGAAATAGGGCCTGGGCTTTAAGGGAGGAAGCGATCGCCCATCCGCCCTGTTCTAAGTGCCTAACCGCAAAGGTCTGTAGGGATTGGTGCGATCGCCCTAAGGACCGGGCCGCCAACCGGGATGGGGTGATGAGGGTGCGATTATCACCGCATAAGCGAGACGCTGGCCCATAGGGATTGCCCTGGAGGTACAGAAAACGAGTCATCCCTGCCTGAGTAAAGACCATGATGCTATGCAACCACCGGCACTAAGGCTTTGTCATCAGCAAAAACCGTGGCCCCAAACCCCCATTAAACACAGGCGAGCTTCCCCTATCATGCAGTCACGTCATCATTGAACAGCGATACCTTGTCAGCGCCATGGCCCCTAATCTCCTCATTATTGACACCGAAACCACCGGCATCGATCCCCATCAAGACAAGGTGATTGAAATCGGAGCCATTCTCTACTCTGGCACCTGCCAAACCACCCTGGCGCAGCTCTCCTTTCTACTGCAAACCACCCATAATGCCGCTGAGCACATTAACCGCATTCCCCCCAATGCCCTCACGACATTTCCCCAGGATCTACAGAACAAGGCCCTAGATCTATTGGGAGATATGGCCGCCACCGCAGACTACATCGTGGCCCACAATGCCCCCTTTGATGCCCAGTGGTTTGACGACGAAAGGTTGCCCATCATTAGGGGTAACCACCAACAGCCCTTACCGTGGCTTTGCTCCATGGCCGACATGACCTGGCCCAAGCAAACCCGTCCCGGCGGATCACTCATCAACCTTGCCCTAGACCACGGCATTGGCGTCAGTAGTGCCCACCGCGCCCTAACCGACTGCCAACTCTTGGCAGAACTCTTTAACCGGCTGTCCTCGGATGAACTGGCTGACCTAATCGCCCAGGCCAGTCGCCCCAAAGCCACTTTCCGGGCAGAGGTGAGCTACGACCAAAGACACCTCGCCAAAGCGGCCGGATTTAAGTGGAACCCAGATCAAAAAGCCTGGGTCCGACCCATGGCCATTGAGGATGCCGCCCAATTACCGTTTCCGACCATTCAGGTTGACCACTAAACTGCCATGGCAATTCCATGGGCATCACGATATTTAAAGTGCCGCATCCATCCTGGAGAGACGATTTAAGCTAAAAGGTGCCGCATTAGAGGGCACAATGACCCCGCCTACTTCCATCTCGGATATTTCTACCCCAGCCGATTTGCGCCAAGCCTATGCTGCTGGGCAGCGTAACTTTGTCAGTCTCAATTTGGCCAGCAGCAACCTAGACGGCATTGATCTCAAGGGGGCCGACCTCAGCTATGCCGACCTCAGCGAAGCCAACTTAAGGGCGGCCAACCTGCGGGGGGCAGACTTGAGCTACGCCAACCTGGGAGAGGCCAATCTAGCCGATGCCGATCTACGGGGGGCAATGCTCATTGGGACGAACCTCAGGACAGCGGTACTCACCTCAGCCAAGCTCAAAGCGGCTGATTACGACCCCGAGGAAACCCATTTCCCCCCAGGGTTTGATCCGATTGCCTCGGGCTGTATCCAAGACCAGAGTTGAGCACACCAGACTTCAAACGGACCTGACCTTTTGCCCCACTGCCAATCACGGTCTAGGGTGTGGCCCCCGTCGGCTGGGTCGTGGCAATCCCGATCTGAATACCCTCCACGGTGCGTAATGTGTCCATCAACGCCACGACTTGGCCATGGGGCACCGCCTCATCGGCCTGAATAATCACCAACAGCGGTTGGGTGCCCACCCGTCGCCCCTGGATCGCCTCCGGCAATTGCGCCAGCGTCACCGGCTGAGAGGCCAAGGACAACGTCCCATCCACCGTTAGCGTCACCGTCAGATTGTGGGGCAGGGGTCCCTCCGCCGTGCTTGCTTCTGGCAAGTTCACCGGCAGCCCCTCTGATGACGGCTGTAGAAACAAGCTCGCCAGAATAAAAAAGATCAGCACCACAAAAATCACATCGATCATCGGCACGATGTTGATCTGCGCCGACGCTTCTGGCTCCTCAGGTAGGCGCATAAGTCAGCAATGACTCCTCCGTTTCGATTACTCCGCCCAAGTCATCTCCAAGTCATCTATTTATATCTTTCTTGCAGTGATGCGAGCAGAGACCGCCCCGCCACCCCAGGGAATGCTTCCCAAAAAAGATACTCCCATTCCATTCCCAAACCGTCCTGCAAGCCCCCACCATGCGCCTAGGAATCCAGAGAAAAGCGCTGGATTGTTTACTCAGCAAGGTTTTGCAAGATTGAAGTCAGCCTTCAGACTGAGCCCGTCGAAACCCGCGCATCCTATTCCCAGCGGGTAGGCTAAACCCACAACAGGTTCAGGACAAACGGTGAAACCGTCAAACTGAGCAGTGCGGCCCAAACATCGGTCATCTAGTGCCATCCCTCGTTATGCCATAAACTCTAGAAATGCCTAATGCCATGCCTCCCTGGTGGGAGCAAAAAATTACCGGCTGCAGGAAGCACTGTTTTCCCAGCTCGGCATTTAGGTGGGGTGTTCGTTAGTTGTTTGAATATTTCCAATTAGGGGTTGATTTAGAGATGAGTGAAGAGGTATTTGAGAAGGTCAAAAAGATCGTTGCTGAGCAACTCAGTGTAGAAGAGGCTGCAGTCAAGCCCGAATCGAGCTTTGCGACCGACCTCGGGGCTGACTCCTTGGATACCGTGGAGTTGGTCATGGCCTTAGAAGAGGAATTTGAGATTGAGATTCCTGATGAAGCCGCAGAGGGCATTGGTACGGTGCAAGCAGCCGTAGACTTTATCAAAGCAAAGTCATAGCCGCATCGTTTCGTTTCTCGAACACCTCCACCGAAGTCATTTCGGGGAGGTGTTGTTATGGGTGGATTGTTGGGGCTGGCGTTGAGGTAAACAATGACAGAGTGGGTCAAAAAGCGCGTTGTGATCACGGGGTTAGGGGCAATCACTCCCCTGGGGAATACCTTAGAAGCCTACTGGCAGGGCCTGATGACCGGTCAGTCAGGCATTGGCCACATCACCCAATTTGATGCGTCTCAGCACGCCGCCCAAATTGCCGGTGAGGTCAAAGGGTTTGATCCGCTGCAATACCTCGATCGCAAAGAAGCCAAGCGGATGGATCGCTTTGCTCAATTGGCGGTGGTGGCCAGTCAGCAAGCGCTCATCGACGCTCAACTCGAAATTACAGAACTCAATGCCGCTCAAGTCGGCGTTATGATCGGCACTGGCATCGGCGGTCTCCGGGTCATAGAAGAGCAGCAAGCGGTGTACCTCAATCGAGGTCCCAGCCGTTGTAGCCCCTTCATGGTGCCGATGATGATTGCCAATATGGCCGCTGGCCTCACGGCCATTCATACGGGGGCCAAAGGTCCGAATGCTTGCCCAGTGACGGCCTGCGCGGCGGGCTCTAATGCCATTGGTGATGCCTTTCGGCTGGTGCAACAGGGTTATGCCCAGGCGATGATTTGTGGTGGCACCGAAGCAGCGATTACGCCCCTGGCCATGGCTGGCTTTGCGTCAGCCCGAGCCCTATCCACCCGCAATGATGCCCCCCAGGTGGCCAGTCGCCCCTTCGATCGCGATCGCGACGGTTTTGTCATGGGTGAAGGCAGCGGCATTTTGATTTTGGAAGCCTTAGACCATGCCCTTAGCCGGGGTGCCCGTATCTACGGAGAGATGGTGGGCTATGCCATGACCTGCGATGCCTACCACATGACCACCCCGGTGCCAGGGGGGGAAGGGGCGGCCCGTTGTATGCAACTGGCGCTCAAGGACGGGGGAATCACCCCGGAGCAGGTCAGCTATATCAATGCCCATGGCACCAGTACGGGGGCCAATGATCCGACCGAAACCCAGGCCATTAAGACGGCTTTGGGGGAGATCGCGTATCAAATCCCGGTGAGTTCGACCAAGTCTATGACCGGTCATCTGCTGGGGGGTTCCGGTGGCATTGAAGGGGTGGCGGCGGCCATGGCGATCGCCCATGATCGGGTGCCCCCTACCCTGAACCTTGAGAATCCTGATGAAGGCTGCGATTTAGATTACGTGCCCCATCAGGCTCGGGATATGCCGGTAGAGGTGGCCCTTTCCAATTCTTTTGGCTTTGGAGGACACAATGTCACCCTGGTTTTCCAGAAGTATCGTAACTAGGGCTACAGATTAATAGGTACAATGACCTAAGAAAGCTGTCCTGCCACTTTCCATATTTCCAGCATGCCTGGGGCTGAGCAGATGTTGTCATCGCTGATTTTAGGCGATGCGCCCCCCGTTGTCCCCAGGGCACCTCGGTGAGATGATGAGCGTGGGTGATCTGTTGGCCTGCGGTGGCTCAGGTTCAAGCTGAAAATTTAGGTGCCCGTTAACCGTCGTTAAGTATTTAGGTCTATGGCTGTCGCAACCCAATCCTTGGAAGCACTCTGCGTTAATTCGATCCGATTTCTGGCAATTGATGCCGTCGAAAAGGCTAAATCTGGTCACCCAGGGCTACCAATGGGGGCTGCGCCCATGGCCTTCGTTCTCTGGGACCAGTTCATGCGGTTTAACCCCAAGAATCCCCAGTGGTTCAACCGCGATCGCTTCGTTTTGTCTGCGGGCCACGGCTGCATGTTGCAGTACGCCCTGCTCTATCTGACCGGCTATGACAGCGTCACCCTCGACGACATCAAGCAATTTCGTCAGTGGGGCGCAACCACCCCCGGTCACCCCGAAAACTTTGAAACCCCTGGGGTCGAAGTCACCACCGGCCCCCTGGGTCAGGGCATCTGTAACGGTGTGGGTTTGGCCATGGCCGAAGCCCACATGGCGGCCCGGTTCAATAAGCCCGACTGCACCCTCGTTGACCACTACACCTACGTCATTCTTGGCGATGGTTGCAACATGGAAGGGGTTTCTGGCGAAGCCTGTTCCTTGGCGGGTCACCTGGGCCTCGGCAAGTTGATTGCCCTATACGACGACAATCACATTTCCATTGATGGCTCTACAGACATCTCCTTCACTGAGGATGTGGGTAAGCGGTTTGAGGCCTATGGCTGGCATGTCCTCCATGTAGAAGACGGCAACAACGACCTAGAGGGAATTGCAAAGGCGATCTCTGATGCCAAAGCCGTCACCGACCAGCCCACCCTCATTAAGGTAACCACCACCATCGGTTACGGTTCCCCCAATAAAGGCGGCACCGCTGGCGTCCACGGTGCCGCCCTAGGTGCCGAAGAGATCAAGCTCACGAAGGAATCACTGGATTGGTCCTACGGTGCATTTGAAATTCCAGCGGATGCCCTAAGCCACATGCGCAAGGCGGTGGATCGGGGGGCCAGTGCCCAGGCTGGGTGGGAAGAAACCCTCGCCACCTACCGGACAAAATATGCAGATGAGGCGGCTCAGTTTACGCAAATGCTATCGGATGAGTTGCCCGCAGGCTGGGCGGATGCACTGCCCACCTATGCCCCTGGTGACAAGGCTCTAGCCACCCGCAAGACCTCTGAGGCCACCCTCAATGCCCTTGCACCGGTACTCCCAGAGCTGATTGGCGGCTCCGCTGACCTCACCCACTCCAACCTGACGGAGCTGAAAATCTCTGGCAGCTTCCAAAAGGGAGCCTACGAAAACCGTAACCTCCGCTTTGGGGTGCGAGAACATGGCATGGGCGCGATTTGTAACGGCATCGCCCTGCACAATTCCGGCTTGATCCCCTACTGCGCCACCTTCTTGGTCTTTGCCGACTACATGCGGGCGGCCATTCGCCTCTCCGCCTTGTCCGAAGCGGGGGTGATTTACGTGATGACCCACGACTCCATTGGCTTGGGCGAAGATGGCCCCACTCACCAACCCGTGGAAACCATTGCCTCCCTACGGGCGATTCCCAATCTGACGGTGATTCGCCCTGCCGACGGCAATGAGACCTCGGGTGCTTACAAGGTTGCCGTTGCAAGCCGTAAAGCACCTACGCTAATGGCCTTCTCCCGTCAGGCACTGCCCCAGTTGGAGGGTTCCTCCATTGATGCCGTGGCCAAGGGTGCCTACGTGTTGTCCGACAGTGACGGTACCCCCGACCTGATTTTGATCGGCACCGGTAGTGAGGTTCCCCTTTGTGTGGAAGCCGCAGCAGCCCTCACCGCAGAGGGCACGAAGGTTCGTGTCGTCTCCATGCCCTCTTGGGAATTGTTTGACGCCCAAGATGCGGCCTATCAAGAATCGGTACTGCCCAAAGCCGTGACCAAGCGGTTAGCCGTAGAAGCGGGCATTACGATGGGTTGGTGCCGCTATGTGGGTGGCGAAGGAGATGTCATTGGCGTTGACCAATTCGGCGCTTCCGCGCCCGGTGGCTTAGTGATGCAGAAGTTTGGCTTCACCCTTGAAAACGTGGTAGCTCGGGCCAAAGCGCTACTGAGCTAATCCCTGTCCCATCTAACGTGAGATATCCGGTGGATCATAAATGATTCACCGGATATTTTTTGGGTGACTGGCCCAGTTTTCTGACGCAGAGAGAGCGCAATGGGTACTATGTGAGGGTAAGTTCTGAACCGCTATAAACCTTGGCTATTTTGAAGCAGGACGTCTTCAAAACCATCACTGATCCAGACGAACTCAAAAAAGTCCTCGCTTGGTTTGATCAGTTTCAGGGCCTACCGATTCCCCATACGGTTTGGCTCCAATGTCAGTTGGCACTCATTGAAGGATTTACCAATGCGGTGCGCCATGCCCATAAGCAGTTACCCAGGGCGACCCCCATCAGCATCGAAGTGGTGGCTGCTAGCACCTACTTGGACATCAAAATTTGGGACCAAGGCCCAGGATTTGACTTTGGCTCCACCCTAAGCCGCAAGCTCAAAACCACAACCTCTTACTCTGTTGGTGGTCGGGGGCTACGGATTATGCAGCAAGTGGCTGATCAAGTGGATTACCTGGCTAAAGGCGAAAATTGCAACTGCCTACACATTTGCAAGTATTTTGCTGAAGGCAGTTGAGCTGGCTAGGATGCCTCACCAACCTGGGCATATTCGGCTTCCCCAAAAATAGCCGTGGCGTGGCGGTAAAACTTAAATTCCAGCAAGTTCGCAAACGGATCTTGTAGAAATGCGGTGCGATGCTCCAGGGTAGAGTCTAGAAATCTGACCTTGGGATTTTGGTAAAACATCAATTGTTGCTGTTGGGCGCGCTCAATCAAGGCTTCCCAATCCGCTTCTTGCTTAAAGACCAGCCCAAAGTGGCGGGGATAAATGCCTTGCTGGGGTTCAATTTTGCCGTGGGTGACGTGGGCAACGAGCTGATGGCCATAGAGATTCAAAATCAGTGAATTGGGTCCCTCCCGTCCGGCCTCACATCCCAACCCATCGATATAAAAGGCTTTGGTTTGGGCCAGATCCGTTACCGGAAACGCGAGGTGAAATAAGACATCATCCATGGTTGCTAAGGCTCCCGCACATGCTGCAATTACTGTTGATATAGAGCATTGCATCATATTCTGTCCGGTTCTACGGCGGAATTCCTCAAAATCTCTGGCATGATCCATTCAGGGGCAATCTCCTATCGCAGTCGCCAGTCCAGTTAGGGCAAGACTGCGAGCCAATTGGCTGCGACGCTAGGAATCAGAGCGATTCTAGGTGTCCTCAGCCAAGGGGCCAGCGCTATATATGGCAGGGTGGCGAACTGATGACAATTCTTTTGAATCCTTGGGCGATCGCAATCCTGCTCAATACCGTTTTGCTCGGGCTGGGCTGGCTGGCCCCCAAAAAACTCTTGACGCCAGCGGGATACCTCAATGCTTGGCTGTTGGGTGTCTTGGTATGGGGGTGCCTCGGCTGGCGAGGATATGCCGTAGTAATGGTCTACTTTTTGGTGGGCTCTGGGGTGACCCGCATCGGTCAGGCCCAAAAAGAAGCCGCTGGCATTGCCGAAAAACGCTCCGGAGCGCGGGGACCTGAAAATGTGTGGGGTTCAGCGCTGATCGGAGCGCTCTGTGCAGCGGCGGTGGGGGTCTTGCAATGGCAGGGTACTGCCGCCACGGTTTCCTCCTGGGGATCACTGCTAGCCTTGGCCTATGTGGCCAGCTTTAGCACCAAGCTCTCAGACACCAGCGCTAGCGAAGTGGGCAAGGTCTACGGCAAACGCACCTTTTTGATTACCACCCTGCAGCCGGTGCCCGCCGGAACTGAGGGGGCAGTTAGCTTAGAAGGCACCCTGGCGGGGATTGTGGGGTCTCTGGTAATTGCTGGAGTGGCTTATCTAATTGGCCTCATTACGCCCCTCGCCATTGGCATTTGTGCGGTGGCGGCATTTATTGCTACCAATGCCGAGAGCGTGATTGGGGCGACCTTGCAGACCCGTTGGCCTTGGCTCACCAACGAGGTGGTCAATATTATCAATACGGCGATTGGAGCGATTTCGGCCTTTGCCCTCGGATGGATTGTTCTCTAACGCCGTAGGATAAGGGATAGCGTTGTTAAGAATCCTTTACAGTTACGATGGCAGACTGGACTTGGCTCACCCCCAGCCACGGCATTATGGTGGCGATGTTGTTGATATTTGCCCTGGCCCACAGCGGCTTAGCGGCGCTTCGGCCCAAGGGCGAAGCCCTGATCGGGGCAAGGGCCTATCGCGTCATCTTTGCCCTGGTGAGCTTGCCATTAGCGGTCATTCTGATTACGTATTTCATTAATCACCGTTACGATGGCCTGCGCCTGTGGAACCTGCAGGGGGTGCCGGGCCTAATTCCGATCGTGTGGATTCTCTCCGCTATTTCCTTCTTCTTTTTGTACCCAGCTACCTTCAATCTGCTAGAAGTTGCCGCCATTCAAAAGCCGGAGGTGCATCTCTACGAAACGGGGATCATTCGCATTACCCGTCATCCGCAAATGGTGGGCCAGGTGATCTGGTGTATTGCCCATACCCTCTGGGTGGGCAGTACATTTATGATCATCACCTCAGCGGGTTTGATTGCCCACCACCTGTTTGCAGTTTGGCATGGCGATCGCCGTTGGGGCTCCCGCTATGGGGAAGCCTTTGCCGCAGTTAAGGCACGGACGTCAGTGGTGCCCTTTAAAGCCGTTATCCAAGGGAAGCAAACCCTCCAGTGGCAAGAATTTCTGCGCCCCTCCTATGCGGGAGTCACCGCGTTTATCGTTGGATTTTGGTGGTTTCACCCGACCTTGGTGGGTTTGACCCAGGCTTGGCGCTGGTAATTTCCCCCGACCTTTTGTCGGGGTCGCTAGCCCATGCGTAGAATAGGGAAAATTCCCTTGCCCTGAGTAGGCCCTTAGCAGGTAAAGATGCCGTGGACGAACTTCGGTTAGCCCTAGAACTGGCCAATGGTGACGAGTTGCAATCCCTCAGTGAGTTGTTATTTCGACCTAAGCTTAATCCGTTGGATCATCTGCGCCAGCTCGATCCCATCGAAATTCAAAGCCTGAGTCGCTCCGTTCAGTTAGACAAGCTTGAAAGTCGCCTGCGATATTTGGCCGCCGATGGGTTTACGGTGCTGCAAGGGCAAAGCGATCGCCTGTCCTACCGGCAAATTTTGGTGCAAGTCTGTCAGCACCTGCGCCTCCCCTATTCAGACGATCTCTCCACGATGGATTTAGAGTCTGAGGTGTTCTTACACATTATGGAAAGCGCCTGGAAACGGTTGCCCGCCCGCGAAAAACAAGCCCTGCAACGGCAGGTGCAGCAATCGATTGCCAACAGTCCCCAGTACCAAGCCCTGCCCCTGTCTTTGCAAACCAATCCCATGGGGTTACTGGCCAAAGGCAGTAGCGCCGTGGCCGTGAATGCCGTTTTGCGTCCCTGGCTACTCCACCAGATTGCCCGTCAATTTGCCGTCCAGATGGCCCGCCATCAAATTGCGAAACAAACCCTAGCCCGAGGGGGGTTGGGGGCAGTGGCGCAAATTCATAATCGGGTGACGGTGGCCATGACCTCCCGAGGCATGGCGATTAATGCCGCCCGGTATGGAGCCGTCAGAGGGGTGTTTGCAGTGCTAGGACCGGCTCTGTGGACTTGGTTTGTGGCTGATTTAGGTTGGCGAGCGATCGCCTCTAACTATGGCCGAGTCATTCCAGCGGTGTTTGCCCTCGCTCAAATTCGCCTTACCCGCGAAGGCACGGCCCCCTACGATATGGCGCAATGCTAAGGGCGCAATGCTAAGGGTAGTCAAACGCCGATGGCAAACATGGCAGAGCAGCAAGACCCATCGACCAACCACTATGACCTGTTAGGGATTCAGCCCACGGCCTCCCCACAGCAAATTCGACGTGCCTATCGGGATTTGAGCAAACTCTACCACCCTGACACGACGGATCTTCCCGATGCCGTTGCCACAGAACGGTTTCAAGCACTCAATGAAGCCTACGCCACCCTCAGCGCCCCCGATAAACGCTTGGCCTACGACTACAGCATTGGCTATTCTCGGGTGGCGGTGATGCAGGCACCGGCCTATCTAAACCGCCCCGCTGCGGAGCGATCGCGCTACGAATCTTCCAGTGCCTACCTCGACCCCACCGATCGCCCCCTATCGGCAGGAGAGTTATTTGCCCTATTCATCTTGGGGATAACCTTTGTTTGCTGTTTAATGCTGGTCTTGACCATCAGCTTTACCCACAACGAGCCAGTACAAGCCGCACCACCAGCGGCTGCCTTCGAGGACAGCGCGATCTCACCCGCCCCACCCCCAGCGATTGAGTTCCAGGGCATGACCACAACGGATACACCAGCACCTACCGTTGTCCCAGCGGTCAAGCCCTGGTTTCCACCCCAAGCTGAGCCCCTACAGCC
>CAYGVA010000126.1:0-11931 GCA_964353225.1 uncultured Leptolyngbya sp. | reverse complement strand
CCAGAATCAATTGCCTGACACTGTTCTTGCTGGCCTTGCTCAAGGTCAAAACCGTTAACCTGAGTGAGCTGTCCCTCGGCTTTGGCGGCTTAGCCCAGTCCGAATCAAGCTACAAACGGCTATAACGGTTCTTTCGAGGCTTTAACCTTGATTACTCGGTGATTGCCACAACAGTGGTTGCCTGGATGGAGATCCCCCAGCCTTGGGTATTGAGCCTAGATCGCACCAATTTGTCAGTCAACCAGATTTAATAGTCTGGCGTATGCCGTGCCTCAAGGGCATAGACCGGCTGGGTTTGGGCCTTGCCCTTGAGGGCAATCTGCCCCAAGGGCTTGGCATGGAAATGATTGCCAATCTGCCCATACATAAACTGATTCATCAAAATCTCGTTTTCCCCGGCGCGGCTCATCAACCGTGCCGCCGTGTTGACCGTATCCCCCAACACGTTAAATTCTCGCCGTCCCCGCTTCTCACCAATTTCTGCCCCGAAGACCGGGCCGTAGGTGAGGCCAATGCGATAGGTGACGCGAATTTTTTTGCCCTGCACCATGGGGGAAGGCAGTGACTCGATTAAGTCACGAATCGCTAATACCGAGTCCGCCGCCCGAAAGGGGTCGCTCGGGTCAGGATTCAGCACCCCAAAGTGCATCAACATTTCAGAACCGATGGAGTGATAGGTGACCTTTTGCAAAATCCCCCCCTTCAGCTCTACCACCCCATTAATTAAAGAGAACGCATCCGAAAAACAGTCCACTAAGTACTCCGTTTCTTCTGGCAACGAATCATCCACCGACTCCGGCAGGCCAATGAGGTTGACGAAGGCAACGGCAATGGTGGGAAACGAGGGGGGAATGCGGCGATCGGCGGCGGTTTCCACCAGCAATCGTAAAACGGCGCGGGGTAAATAGCTGGCTAAGGGCTCAATCAGATCGACGGAGGTGCGAACCTCTGCGAGGAGCGCTTCGACACTGCGATCGAACAGCATCGGCGTCGGTTGGCGGCGACGGGCCAGGGTGATTTCGTATTCCCCCAATTCCTCTGAGGTAAAGTCATCTTCTACCAGCCAGTAGTTGTCGCCATTGGGCTTGAGCTGGATGCGATCGCTCAAATACGGCCTCATCCCATCGGTCAAACACACCCTCCCCACAACCCCTGCCCCTTCCGATTGCTTCGCAATGGTGACGGCCCGTCCCAATAAAACATGGGTCATCCGTTGGGGGGTGCCAATATCAGCCTTTACAAACCGGCCCTCATGCAAACCCACCCGCATCTGCAACGACAGCTCCCCCTTGTGGGTGGGAATACGACGAAAAGAACGCATGGCCCGCTGCATCCTCAGCGCTGCATGGACGGCCTGTTCCACATCACGACGGCCTTGATCCGCAGGAAACTGCACCAGCAGAGCATCGCCCGTAAACTCCAGCAAGTTACCGCCAGACATGCTGACAATTTCGATCATCTCCGCAAAGTAGCCATTGAGGAGTTTCAACAACAACTCAGCCCCATCAATGCCCTCAGCAGCACGGGCTTCCAAGAGGGGGGTGAATCCTGCTAAATCAGTAAAGAGTAAGGTGCCCTCTTGCCAGCCATAGCGCACTTCGCCAGGCAAAGGAGGGTGATTGTATACATCCCGAGGGACGTAGTTGATCAAAATGTGTTGGAGAGTCCTAAGATGCTCGAAAACGCGCATCAATGTCTCTGAGACCGGGTCAATCCAAGCCGCAGCGTATAAATCTGCTGGCAATAGAGGCCGCAATCGCCTCTCAATATCCACCAGGATATTTGCCGTTGGTGAAAGGGCCATGTACGCCGGGTGAGACTGCATTCCTGTTCTTAACCTCTCAAGGCTAACAGAGTTTACAGTCCCTAATGATGTGATCCGGCAGATCCATCGGCAGCCTCCGCAGAATCCCGTAGATTACTGGCATTTCAGCTCAACAAAGACTGCCATGCCCCCGTAATATCTCCAGGGCTATCGTCATTAGGGAGCAACCAGGGGGAAGGCGTTAATAGTTCCAAACATCGGGATTGGCAAAGGTGCCGTGGGGGGTAGCGTACCCGGTGGTTAGACTCACCCAGGCCAAGCCTTCGGCAGTGCCGACCCACACCTTATTGCCCACCCCAGGGGCCAAAGATAGAACCCGTCCCGAGGGCAACCCTCTCACTTGTCCTAAGGAAGCCCCATTGTAGGGATTGATTTTGTGCAGTGTGTCTTGGGTGCCCACCCAGAGGGCGCGACTGCTATCAAACCCCAGGGAGATCACATTCTCTCGTTGCATAATGCCCACCGTGCGGACCAAGCTGCCCGTCTGTGGGTCAACCACAAGCAGGGCATCAGGGGTACCCACCCAAAGCTGACCATGGGGGCCTAGGGTTATCGCCTGCACTGCCTGCCCTGGCAATCCCTGAACCCGGCGGACGGGATAGGCATTGGCAGTATCGACTTGCACTAGACCATCTAAGGTGCCTACCCAAAGATAGCCATTGTTATCAAGGGCCATAGCGTTGGCACTCACCCCCGGCAGATATTGCAGGGTGGTCATCAGCAAACCTTCATCGGGACTGATCATGGCTAAGCCGCGATCCGTACCCACCCATAAAAAGCCTCGGGTATCAATCAGCAAATCCAACACCCGGTTGGAAGGCAGGGCGTAATTTTGGGCGGTAATGGTGTTGGTGCGGGGGTCAACACGCACCAGACCGGTGTAGCTACCGACCCAAATGCGACCCACCCGATCTTGCACTAGGGCCTCAATCGTTCGGCTGGGCACTGGAATCCGAGCCTGTACCTGCCCTGTTTCTGGGTCAATTCGAACCACTTCCCCTTGCCAGGTCCCAATCCAGAGGCTACCGGTATAGTCCGCTTGCAAGGTAGGAATTCGGTAGTCGATCTGGGGCCGTTCGTCAGGGGGCCGCTGTGAGGGCAACGGGTCAGCATTATTGGGGGGAAGCTCTGGGGTATAAACGCGATCGCTTTGAAAAGCGGGTCTTTGACCATTGCCACTCGCATCAATGCGCTCAACCTGGGCTAGGCGTTGAGGTTCCTCGGCCATCCTTTCAGTACTCGCAGCCCCGCGCTGTCCGACGCCGAGCCCAGCGAGTAATAGCCCTAAACCAACCAAACCGATTCTCATTGCGCCATGCTCCATGACCCCTTACCCCTAAAACTGGTCCCCGCACCCCGCGCGCTGTCAACCCGCTCGAACACTTCACATAGTAGCCGCACGCTGACCTTTGATAACGCCAACCCAGAAGCTTGTCAACACATTGCCCCAGGCCCTTACCATTCCTTGCTTAAGACTTTATTTAATCCCTCTGGCGGGCACCTTGAGATCGGCCATTATTATTGACATCTACGATAGCTGCTGACCCACACCTCATTCCCCAGCAGTATTTACATAAAGAGATAGTGCTCAATGGTACGACATGGGCATTGATAAACTTTGTTTATGAATATATACAGAACTTCCGAAACCAAACTTATCTAATGGCTGATAGTATTCTTAGGGATGTGGGGTATTACAGGAGACCCACGATCCAGTACGGAAGCCCGTTTCAGGTGTTGCCCTGAAGGTCTATAAGTACTTTTTCTAACACCACCTGCTTGTGTGGCAGGTTTTAACAGCTCTGTTCTACGGGCGATCTCTGTGAAGATCCTGCACCAGTTCATGGGGCAAGAAAGGTGGTGGCTGTTTTGTTTACGGATTGATACAGGATCAGGATAAGGGAGATATGTCTTACTCTCAGACAACGACTCAGTCAAAATCTGGATATCAGGCCGGGGTTCAGGATTACAAGCTGACCTATTACACTCCGGACTACACGCCAAAAGATACCGATATCTTGGCCGCGTTCCGGATGACTCCACAGCCCGGCGTGCCCCCCGAAGAGTGTGCCGCGGCAGTGGCAGCGGAATCCTCCACCGGGACTTGGACCACTGTGTGGACCGACCTGCTGACCGATATGGATCGCTACAAGGGTCGCTGCTACGATATCGAGCCCGTCCCTGGCGAAGATAACCAATACATTTGTTATGTCGCCTACCCTCTAGATTTGTTTGAGGAAGGTTCCGTTACCAACCTCCTGACCTCTCTGGTCGGCAACGTGTTTGGTTTCAAGGCACTGCGGGCGCTGCGTCTAGAAGATCTACGGATCCCCGTCGCATACCTCAAAACCTTCCAAGGGCCTCCCCACGGCATCCAGGTAGAGCGCGATCGCATCAACAAGTATGGTCGTCCTTTGCTGGGCTGCACCATTAAGCCCAAGTTGGGTCTGTCGGCCAAAAACTATGGCCGTGCTGTGTACGAATGTCTGCGCGGTGGTTTGGACTTCACCAAAGACGACGAGAACATCAACTCCCAGCCCTTCCAGCGCTGGCGCGATCGCTTCCTGTTTGTGGCTGATGCGATTCACAAGTCCCAGGCAGAAACCGGCGAAATCAAAGGTCACTATCTAAACGTGACCGCCGCCACCTGCGAAGAAATGCTGAAGCGGGCCGAGTACGCCAAAGAACTCGACATGCCCATCGTCATGCACGACTTCTTGACCGCTGGCTTTACCGCCAACACCACCCTGTCTCACTGGTGTCGGGATAACGGCATGCTGCTGCACATTCACCGCGCCATGCACGCTGTGATTGACCGTCAAAAGAACCACGGTATTCACTTCCGCGTCCTCGCCAAGTGTTTGCGCATGTCCGGTGGTGACCACATCCACACCGGTACTGTCGTAGGTAAGCTTGAGGGCGATCGCGCTGGCACCCTAGGCTTTGTCGACCTGCTACGCGAAAACTACATCGAGCAAGACAAGTCTCGCGGTATTTACTTCACCCAAGACTGGGCTTCCTTAGCGGGCGTCATGGCTGTAGCTTCCGGTGGTATCCACGTATGGCACATGCCTGCGTTGGTTGATATCTTCGGCGACGACTCCGTACTGCAATTTGGTGGTGGTACCCTCGGCCACCCCTGGGGTAACGCACCGGGTGCAACCGCTAACCGGGTTGCGCTTGAAGCTTGTGTCCAGGCCCGTAACGAAGGCCGTGACCTCACCCGCGAAGGTGGCGACATCATCCGCGAAGCTTGCAAGTGGTCCCCTGAACTGGCAGCAGCCTGCGAACTCTGGAAAGAGATCAAGTTCGAGTTTGAAACCGTTGACACCATCTAAAAATGCGAAGAAGTATTTCGGTACTTCTTTGGAGGCGGGTTGGGTTGGGTTAGGTAGCCCGACAACCAGCAGGTTCTCGATCTTTTTTGAGAATGCTGCATAGGCTGTCAAACCTTCAAGACCTTCGGGTTTAGATCGGGGCTACTAGCCGCCCATGGGCGGGGGGCTATTTCAACCGTTCGCGAGACGCTGATGGATCTCAAACAACCAGCTAAGGATGCGGCTAAGGTGCTCACGAGCTACCTAACCTACCAGGCAGTGAAAACTGTGCTGAATCAGCTGAAAGAAACCAACCCTGCCCATGCCTATTGGCTGAACAACTTTTCCACAAAGGAAGCCCTTCAGGATGGTGAAACCTACCTGAGTAATCTTCTGAAGGAAAATGTTGAGCTAGCGATGCGAATTATGATCGTTCGGCAGACGATTGCAGAGGGTATCTGTGAGTTTTTGCCAGAGATGGTCACAACGGGTATCCAGCAAGCCAACATGGAGCACCGTCGCCAGCATTTAGAGCGGATTACTCAATTGGGCGATGGAGAGCACGCTTTGGAGTCTGAACTGTCTGGAGACGATGACGTTTCCCAGGAGCCAGCCGTAGACTCTGATTGCTTGCCTGAGTAAACCTCTTTTGTGGACATCAACCCAGTTGTGTCTACCCATGCATTGATTTGAAATGTGTCGGTTAAATGCCGACTGTCAATTAGTTAACCCAGCGAGGAACCATGAAAACTCTTCCAAAAGAGCGTCGTTACGAAACTCTCTCGTACCTACCTCCCCTAACGGATGTTCAGATTGAGAAGCAAATTGCCTACATTCTGAAAATGGGCTTTATTCCTGCGGTGGAATTCAATGAGAACTCCGACCCTGAAGTCTATTACTGGACCATGTGGAAGCTTCCTCTGTTCCACGCCAAGACCACCTCAGAAGTGTTGAGCGAAATCCAGGCTTGCCGCTCTGAATATTCCAATTGCTACATTCGTGTGGTTGGGTTTGACAATGTTAAGCAGTGTCAGATTCTGAGCTTTATCGTGCACAAGCCCGGTAGCAACTCTGGCTCTTACCGCTACTAAGCCCAGGGAATCATCACCGGTATTAACGGTTGATTGATATTGCGCAGGGGAAGCAGTGATGCTCCCCCTGCGTTTTTTGTGGTCACTTATAATCAATTTGCCCCAAACCCTGACTACAGACTAGAGCTGGTGCCGTATTCTTGCAGCCAGTCTCGCCCCAGTTGAATCGTGATGTCAGAGCTGAGGGCACCGGTGCTTTCTACCCGTACTTCGCCCACCCCCAGAAACCGTTGTAGGGTCGCGGCACTGGCTTGGTCCCCTTGCTGGGCCACAATGCGCGTAATCGGCAACTCTTGGTGCCAGTCGTCATCTAGATAAACGTTGCGATAGCCGCTCTCATCCAAAATATTAAAGAGGGCCTCCACCGCCACCGGATCGCCGGTACTGTCTTGCACGGCAATGCGCAAATAAGCTGGGTCCTCAGAGGCTGAAACCTGCTGACTGCCATAGCTGAAATATGCCGACACCATCTGATCAATTTGCCGCAGGCTCGGCAGCCAGTAACTCAATTCAAATTCGCTGGGGGAACTGAAATCCCCTGGCAGCATCAGCATTTGCACGTTGGAGCGGTTGGTTTGGGCGGCAAAGCCGGTCAGGGCCAGCAGCTCCTCTACGCTCAGGTTGGTGTCCACATTGGACTGAATCACGGAAAGGATTTTGGGGAGGCGGGTGATAGTGGCTGGGTTGAGGGACTGCTCGATGATGGCCCGCATCAGCATTTGCTGCCGCTGAATCCGGCCAATATCGCCGTTGTTGTCATAGCGGAAGCGTAAAAATTGCAGGGCATGATCGCCGTCGAGTTTTTGCTCCCCTGCTTTTAGGTTGATGTATAGGTGTTGGCTGTCATCTTGGTAGCGCATGTCTTTGGGCACGTCTACCGTGACGCCTCCTAGGGCATCCACGAGCTTTTCAACCCCTTGGACATTGATGCGGACATAGCGATCTATGCCGACGCCGCCCAACAAATCGCTCACCGATCGCGCCGCCATCGCTGGGCCACCGTAGTGATTGGCCTCATTCAGCTTGGTGAGTTCCCCCGCCACCCAGGTGCGGGTATCGCGGGGCAGCGAGAGCACCACCAGTTGATTGGTATGGGGGTTAAACCGCACCAATAGCATGGTGTCGGATAAGCCATCAAAGGAGTTGACCAGGGAATGGTAGCCCAAGTCCTCTGTGCCAGGGGGCAGGTTGTCAACGTCACTGCTTAACACCTTGAGACCAAGCACCAAAATATTGACTGGGCGCGTTAGTCCTGGCAGTTGCAGGTTGCCCGAGCTGGTAATGGGATCATCTTGGTTAAAAACATCTGCCTCATCCTGGGAGAGTTCGTTTTGGAGGAGGGGGGTGCTGCCGAGGGACAGGGCCAAGTAAGCGCCACCCACGGCAGAAATACTGGCCACACCCACTAACGCAACCCCTACCCCTAACCAACGGGGGATACGGAAACGATGTTTGGCCGCAACGTGGGTATGAACCTTGGCCGGTGCAACTGGGCGATGATTTTTTTGACTAGACACAGAACACCTCAGGGCACAGGAAGTAAAGACAGGGACCGTTGTGGGGATAACGGAGAGGCCCATGGATAACCAGGGTCTTCCTAACGCGAGGAAGGTTGTCCGGAGAAAGATACAATTCCTAGGATTGAAATTGCCATGGTAATAGCCACTAACCGCTTCTGGGCTATCACCACGTGTATTGTATTGATGAATTTCAAGATTGCCACTGTTTTTAGCTGATGGGTTCTAGGGAAAGGGCGCGCGCTAACCTTTTCGCTGCCCCATGGTCGATCGCCAAAGACGGGTCACAGGCCATCGCCCCAGCGACTCAGCCCTGGCACCCGCACTGATTTACCCTGGAGCAGCCGTACCATCAACCACAGGTTCGTGATGAAATAACCGGTGGTACTCAGCAGACCCGTGACGAGAAAACGTGCCGTCAAGCCATCAAAGGTTTGGGCTCCAGCCCCGGTTGCGCCATAGACCAAGAGCCAAGCTAAGGCCAGGGTGACGGCAGTGCGGCTGGCGGTTTGTTCTCGACGGCTGCCCCCCCGACGGTAGAGGCTCCAGAGGGAGGGGAAAAAGCCAAAAATTGGTACCAAGTAGATCACCAACTTAAGGGTCTCTAGGGTGGTCTCTGGATCGGCTTTCGCCCCTTTAAGAAAAGGCATCATCTTTTACCTGAGCTACCAATACGAAGGATGCTAAACCCCGATTGAATGGGGCGCTCCCCCCTACCCTTTTTATCCAGGGGGGAGCGATAGCCGAGGGGATCGTGTAAACAGTGGAGGGGTCCAATCCTGGTTCAACCATTATTCTCCCCAAATCAATTCAAGACGCTTCTGACTCTGGGCGAGGGCCGTGGCGGGGTCTTTCCCTAAAAGGGTAGCTTCGATCGCCCGTCCAAAGTTTTCGGAGAGGTAGGGATATTTAGCAATCAAGGGGCGCGATCGCGCCCCTTCCATCTGGTCTAAGAACACCCGCAGCAATGGGTTTTGGTCCAAAAAGGCTTGATACTCCGGGCTTTGCCGCACCCGCAGGTTGACGGGCAAAAATCCGGTCTGCTTGGCCCAGGCCAGTTGGAAATCATCGCTGAGGATATATTCCAAAAAAGTCAGGGCCGCTTGGCGCTTTTCGGGGGTCGTCTTGCAGAGAAAGAAATTTTCGCCCCCCAGTACCGCCGCTGGCACTTGGTCGGCGGGTAAGGGGAAAACATCAAAGTCGATACCCGCCCCCTGCATTTGGCCCAGGGTCCAGGGACCGGTGATTTGCATGGCGACGCGCCCGGTCAAAAAGGCATCCACCTCAAAGCCCCGCTCTGGGGCAGAGAGGAGGGTTGACCCATCGTTCACGAGGGTTTGGGCAAAGTTGAGGGCCGAGATCGCCCCGTCATTCACCAGATCCGGCTGGCCCGCTTGTTCTAACCAGCCCCCGGCACTATAGACAAAGGGTAGCCACACAAACACATTCCACTCCCCCTTGCCCAGAGACAAGAGCATGCCGTGGCGGTCAACCCGGCCATCACCATCGGTGTCTTGGGTGAGGGTCTGGGCCGCCGCCCGTAGCTCTGGCCAAGTGGTGGGTGGGGTGGTGATGCCCGCCTGCTCAAACAAGCTGGGGCGATAATACACAGCGGTGTTGTTGGCCCCAAAGGGAATGGACCAGAGGTGCTCCTCAAAGGTCATGGTCTCTAGCAGGGCTGGGTCAATCTGCCCTCGCAGGGGCAGGGCGGCCCACCAGTCATCCAAGGGGGCTAGGGCCTCTAGCTCCACCAGTTGGCCGGTCAGGTTGGGGGAATACCAAAGAATATCGGGGGCAGCATTGCCCACCACGGCGGTCAATATTTTGGGGATTTGCTGGTCAGGATGGCCCACATATAAGGATTCCACCTGAATGTGGGGGTGGCTGTCGTTAAAGTCCTGCACCAGGGTTTGAAAGAAGTCTCGGTTGGGCGGCGGCCCCATTCCTTGCCAGAGGGTAATGTGGACCACATCTTCACCGTCAGTCGGTGCGGTACCTTGACAACCGATTAGGCCGATCAAAATGATACCCAACACGAAAACCCATAGGCGACGCCAATGGCGAAGTTGCCTTGGCAACCGGAAAAACCAGGGGCGGTCTATGGGGGCGTTAGTGGCGTTTGGGTTCACGATATGTTGAGACGGCAGTGGGTGTTGACTGGGGGAAGGCCACCCCGATTGAGGGCAATTGACCTTGGCACCATTAAATACCGCAATACCTGTTCTAGGAGTGATTCAGTGTGCTGGAAATCGATAAATACGTAGAGGTCTTGCAGGACTTAGTCACCCGTTTCGGCCTGAATGTGATCGCGGCGATCGCTATTTTCTGGTTCGGTCGCTGGTCGGCTCAGTTGGTGCGCCGCCTGGTCCGCCGGGTGATGGTGAAAACCAATGTGGACCCCACCCTGACCTCCTTTGTGAACACCCTGAGTTACTACGGGGTGTTGGCGATGACGACAATTGCGGCCTTAAACCGCCTGGGGATTCAAACCGCCTCTTTGGTCGCCGTGCTAGGGGCAGCGGGCTTGGCCATCGGCTTAGCGCTACAGGGCTCCCTATCGAACTTTGCCTCCGGGGCGCTGATCATTATTTTTCGCCCTTTTAATGTGGGGGACCTTATTGAGGGGGCTGGGGTATTTGGTCGAGTCGAACATATCGATCTGCTGACGACGGCGATGATCACCCTCGATCACAAACGGGTGATTGTGCCTAATTCCAGTCTAACTGGGGACAACATTGTCAATCACAGCGTCCTGGGCAAGCTGCGGGTGGATATGGTGATCGGGGTGTCCTATGAGGCGGATATCGATCGGGTGAAGGTGGCGATCGCCGATACTCTGCACCAAGATCCCCTCGTCCTAAGCGATCCCAAGCCCACGGTGGCGGTGATGGCGCTAGCCGATAGCAGCGTCAACTTTGCCGTTCGCCCCTGGACCCACCCCGATCACTATTGGGATGTCCACTTCAATACCCAAGAAGCGGTCAAAAAGCGCCTTGACGCGGAAGGCATTGTTATCCCCTTCCCCCAGAGAGATGTGCATTTGTTCTCTAACTAATAAGGTGATGTCGGGCAAGGTGATGTCGGGCAATGAGCATACCAGGGTTGGGCGCGGAAACCGCTCACCTACGAGGGTTTTGTCAAAGGTAGGGGGCAGGTCGCCTGACCCGATGCAGGATGGGGATGGCAGGCTGTTTTGTCAGCCCATTCGCCCGACAGCCGGTATTTTAGTGCGCGGCAATCTCCTAAGCTTGCTGGCAACGACTTAAGCACTCGGCTCAGCAGCGGCGCTCATTTGTCGCCGTTTAGAGCGCTGCACCGGGTCCATGCGGTGCTCTAAAAAGTTGAAAAATTGAGCAGAGATAGTGTTCAGAACTAGGTAGACCAGAGCCACAGAAATGTAGATTTCGAAAGCCCGATAGTTGGTGGCGACAATCAACTGTCCCTGGCGGAACAATTCCTCAAAGCCGATTACCGCAACTAGACTGGTGTCCTTGAGCAGGGTAATAAATTCATTCCCTAACGGCGGAATCATCCGCCGAAATGCCTGGGGAAAAACCACATGGCGCAAGGTTTGCATGGGGCCGAGCCCGATACACTCTGCCGCTTCCCACTGCCCCCGCTCAATCGACTGAATGCCGCCCCGTACAATCTCGGCCAGATAAGCCGCAGAGTTGAGGCTCAGGGCCATAATTGCCGCCACTAAGCGATCAAAAGAGAAGGTGAAGCCCAGGCTATTGGCTAGGGCCGGGATGCCGAAGTAGATCATGAAGATCTGTACTAGCAGCGGCGTGCCCCGAAAGAAATCCACGTAGATGCGAGCGGCAATCTTGACGGGGGTTAGGTGCGATAAGCGAGCCATGCCCAGCAATGTGCCACCCACTAGGCCCAATAGGACGGAGAGCGCGGTGAGTTCTAGGGTGATTAACGCTCCCCGCAGCAGATTGGGTAAAGCTTCAAGAATGTATCCGAACGACTCGGCCATAGAAGATCCTCTGAGATGAAGGGGGCGTTGCTGATTACCGGAATGATGGGTCAGTTGTAGGGGCCGCGCCTTGTGCCTGCCCGCTGCTATGGAGAAAACCGTTTTTGGATTTAGCCCGTGGGTTAACGTCAGGTCAAGAGAAACCCTAAGCCACTTAGCCGATAGTCCCCTCTTGGGAGGGGTTAGGGGTGGGTTTTTC
>CAYGVA010000125.1:0-11988 GCA_964353225.1 uncultured Leptolyngbya sp. | reverse complement strand
GCGGGCCATGTCTGCACGGTGATGGGTTACGGGCAGTATGGGGCGATCGCCCAGCGTTACCAAGTCCCCATCGTGGTGACTGGGTTTGAGCCGGTGGATATTCTCCAGGGCATCTACCACTGCATTCAACAGTTAGAAGCGGGTCGCGCCGAGGTGGAAAATCAATACCGGCGATCGGTGCGGGCACAGGGCAACCCCAGCGCCCAGCAACTCATGGCCCAAGTGTTTGAGGTCATTCCCCAGGAATGGCGGGGGCTGGGCATCATTCCCGACAGTGGTTTGGGGTTACGGGGGACCTATGCCAGGTTTGATGCGTTGAAAAAAGGGTTATTGCCTACGGCGATGCCAGCCAATGCGCAACCGACAGAATGTATTAGTGGCCTGATTCTCCAGGGGTTGCAAAAGCCAGAAGCCTGTCCAGCTTTTGGGAGCCGCTGCACGCCGGAGCATCCCCTGGGGGCACCGATGGTGTCGTCCGAAGGGGCCTGCGCCGCCTATTATCGTTACCGTCAACGGGTGATGGCCACGGGCCAGTCCTAAGGGCGATCGCGCCGGTGCCAAAGTGTTTTCCAAGGATCAACCGACCCTGCTGGCTGACCAAAAATGCTTTCGGGAAATCTAGCGCCTCTGACGTCGCCCCTAACAATTGAACCCTGTGTCCCTCTCCTGCCCTATTCCGCTCCAGCAATACCCCACCATTCTCCTCGCCCATGGTGGTGGCGGGCGGTTGATGCATCAGCTGATTGAGCAACTGTTCTTAGCCACCTTTGGGCCACCCGATTCTGCCCCCCACGATGCCGCCGTCCTTACCCTGCCGGGAAATCGCATCGCCTTCACCACCGACTCCTACGTGGTCAGCCCCCTGTTTTTCCCTGGAGGTGACATTGGCACCCTAGCGGTGAATGGCACCGTTAATGACCTGGCCATGGCCGGAGCCCAACCCCTGTATCTAAGCCTGGGCTTCATCCTCGAAGAAGGGTTGCCCATGGAGACCCTGTGGCGGGTGGTGCAGTCGATTCAGCAGGCGGCGGAGCGATCGCAGGTGCGCATCGTCACCGGCGACACCAAGGTGGTAGATCGGGGGAAGGGGGATGGCTTATTTATCAATACCGCTGGGGTGGGCATCGTCGAGCATCCCGGCACCATCGCCCCCACCGCCGTCCAGCCTGGTGACGTGGTGCTGCTCAATGGTGATGTGGGTCGCCACGGCATTGCGATCATGGCCTTGCGGGAGGGGCTGGCCTTTGAGTCGCAGATCACCAGCGATACGGCCCCCGTCGCTAAGGTTGTGGGTCAATTGCTCCAATCAGGCATCGAAGTCCATTGCCTGCGGGATGCCACTCGCGGCGGTCTCGCCAGCACCCTCAACGAGATCGCCACCGCTGCCCAGGTGCAGATTGCCCTGGAGGAAACCGCCATTCCGGTACGGGAGGACGTGCGAGGGGCCTGCGAAATCCTGGGGCTTGACCCCCTTTACATTGCCAATGAGGGGCGATTCGTTGCCTTTGTTCCGGCGGATCAAGCCGATGCGGCCCTAGCCATTTTGCGGGCTGATCAGGTGGCCCAAGGTAACTTACCGAATGCCCGTGAGATCGGTCGGGTCACGGCGGCCCAGCACCCCTTAGTCACCTTAAAAACGACCCTGGGCACCGATCGCATCCTCGATATGTTGAGTGGTGAGCAACTGCCTCGAATTTGTTAAACCAGACGCCCCCTGCGTTGAGCAGGGTGTCAATAGCCATCCCCCCTGGAGAAAGTTGAAGCATCCCAACCTTCTCCAGGGGGATGGCATTGCCTTGGATCGCACGGGCCATAACCATAAAGGCTGGCGGCGGCTCGTCTCCTAAAGCGGCGGCATCGCCCCCACCGGAAAGCGGCGAATCTGAAATTCCCGGCTTGAAACCAGTTGGTAGGGTGTTGCAAACGCCTCGTCAAAACGATGCTCAATCTCGGTGAGCTCCGCTTCTGGGATTGCCTTCCAGGCGTCACGACTTTGCCAATGGATCACAAACACCACCCGTTCTAAATCGTGGGGATCAATCCAGGTTTCTTTGCTGATAAAGCCAGGATAACGCTGCAGCGCTGGCGTCCAGATCTGATCGTCGATTTGAATATAGCGCTCTCGATCCGCAATTGGCACCTGAAACTCCAGCCATTCCACTACCACAGGCTCAATTCACTCCACTTGGGTTCGGTTCTCGGGCTAGGGAGCCCCCTCCATTGTTTGCCAAAATGGGGCGGTAAAACCATGGGGGCAACCCCGTTGCTGGGAGGCAAGATGGATACGACTACCCTGCTCCGCCAGATTCTTATGATTGGCATCGGTACAACCTCTTTGGTCGCAGAGCGACTGCGCCAGGTCACTGACCAATGGGTGCAGAACGGTCAGTTCAACCCTGAGCAGGCTAGCCAGTTAGTCGATGATGTCATGGCGCAGTTTTCCAATGAGTCCGGTGCTTTGGAAGAACAGATGCAACGGCAGCTCCGTAACGTCCTGCAAGATTTGGGGGTTCCCCGTCAGCAGGAAATGAATGAGCTACGAGGCCGCATTGATCGCCTAGAACGTCAGGTCCGTGAACTCGAAAATAAGCAGTGGCGATAGCCCATACTCACCCCATACCGTTAGGATAAGCATGATTGGCATGCATCCCATGCCCTAAATTCTTTGCTGTGTAGCGCTGCTGGAGGAGTTTCCCTTGCGCGACATTTTGATAAGTTTTGCTGTACTGGTGGCGTTTTGCCTCGTGCTGGTGGTCTCTCAGATGGTGGGCGGCAACGCTCCGGCGATCGCTATCCCCTTGGTGGGGAGTGAGCCAAATCCCTCAGAAACCATTCAAATCGCCCAATCCGCCGCCGATTTGAGTTTAGAAGAAGCTGTTGAGGAAGCATCTGAAATGCCCGAAGAAGACAATGCTATTGCCGAAGAAAACTTTATTACCACTGAATCAGGACTCAAGTATCTAGAGGTGGTTGAAGGGACCGGTGCCATGCCCCAAAGGGGACAACAGGTCACCGTTCATTACACCGGCACCCTAGAAGATGGCACCCAATTTGATAGCTCCCGAGGGCGCGGACCGTTTACCTTCACCATTGGCATCGGCCAAGTCATCAAAGGTTGGGATGAAGGGGTTGCCACCATGCGAGTCGGGGGGCAGCGCCAACTGATTATTCCTCCCGATCTTGGTTACGGGGCGCGGGGCGCAGGGCGGGTGATTCCCCCCAATGCCACCCTGATTTTTGATGTTGAGCTGCTTCGCATCGGCTCCATGTAATTCTTCAAACGAGTTATATGTTGAAAACTCCCCCCTAGATGCGCATCTAGGGGGGAGTTTTAAGGGCTGCGGTGATGCGTACTGGGATGTCAAATACTTTGCCGAGCCAGTCGAATGGTTTCTGGAAAGACACCAACCATTTGGGCAAATGCGTCATCGGGAATCTTATTAACGATTTTTTGATCAAAGTACATTTGAAACTGTTCTATGATCATCTGGGCTCGGTCGATGGGAATGGGGCGATCGGTAAAATTTTGCGTCAATCGGACCCATTGCAGACGAATTTTGAGAGCTTTTTGCTGATCTTCATTGGAACTGGGATCTAGCAATGACAGCTTACCAAGCGGCAGAATACTAATACAGCTCTGGTCAAAATCGCCCCCGACAGCAGAGCCTGGACCCGCAAAGACGGCGTGAAACTGACGGTAAATAACAATTCCATTGCGACGACGAGGATTAACAATCAAAAGCTGCCCGCTTTTGATTTGTTTGAGTACCTCATCTGCCCCTGGATTTTGCTTCACCGATAAATTGGCCGCATTATTTGAATGGGTCGCAAGCATAGTAACAGATTGCGCCGACGCACATTAATACAGAGCATTCCCGTAGGGCTGGGTCGAGAATCATCATTGGATTTTGCGGATCGCCATAGGGGGTTTTCGAATGTTGTTGCATGGGCCTCACCGTCAGCCGCGTGACCCGTAACTGAATCGCACGCATCACAATTTTGTCGGCGTATCGCACCGGTGTGAATCACGAATGGATCACTAGTCATGCCTTACTCGCCATCGCTAGCTGACCCGGATCGTTTGCTTTAAACCCGACCAATGACTGGCCCATGGCGCTTGTTCGCGTGTTGTAGCTAGACTTTATGAGAGCCATTTTACGAGACCAGTAGGGGCACAACAGGATTTGTCTAAAAACAAAATTAAAGCTTTGATGAAGATTTACTCAACGGCCCCGCTTTAAACCCGATGCGCGTTTCCTAAAAAGGGTTAGAAGCGCTAGCGCCTAGGCAGACGCTTACGCAATCGTAGCCGCCGAGGTTGCCCTAACAAAGTTAGGAGCGTAATCTCAGCCTGTTCCAGTTGATAACCCATTTGATCGTAGAGCTGCCGAGCAGGCCAATTATCTTCCATCACATGTAGGCACAATTCTGCCATTCCCCAGTCGTTTGCCGTTTGCTCACAGGCTCGCAAGAGTTGACGCGCAACCCCGATGCGACGATAGGCCTCTCGCACCGCCAAATTCGAAACATAAAGTTGATGGGTGGGCTTTCGGCCCCAGGGAGGACTACGACGGGGCGCTAACTCCACGGTGCCCACAATCCAATGCATTTTGGCTGAGGTCGGGGTAGACAGTCCTGCCAAGCAGACATAGTGGGGGGGGGCCGTGCGCAAGCGTTGCTTCAAGTCTTCATAGATGCCGATCCGCAGCAGCGGATAAATCCAGCTCTGCCAACCCGTAGGAGCATAAAAACTGCGGGTTAAGACATCGGCGAGCTGATCGAGATCGCCACTCGTCGCAGGGCGAACTCTACAGGGTAGGTGTTGGCATTCAGAAGAAATCAAGACAAATGATGCATCTGGCTTTGTCGGGGGTAAATCCCCAGAAGCAGTGTAGCGGTCCCTGGCGTCAGAACCGCCGGTGAGGTCAGAACCCACCCGGATTATTGAAATGCCTTAGCGTAAAGAGAATGGGTTCATCCCCCTGCTCCATGGTTCAATCCTAACGGGATTGGTCAGCCGTAGGGTCGTGATCTAATCGTTGCCAGGGTACTCTGGATTTAAGTGCGGCTTCTCTGTACCTGGCTCTAGATGGCTCAATCGAGTGCATGCAGTTGTCTATCTCACAACCCAAAAAAGCCATCAACAAGCCTAAACTTTTGGTTGTTGATGACGAACCTGATAATTTGGATCTGCTCTATCGGACCTTTTATCGGGAATTTAAAGTCCTGCGGGCAGAAAATGGCTACGAAGCCCTTGAACTTCTGGCGACTCAGCCTGATGTCGCTGTAATCGTATCGGATCAGCGGATGCCCGGCATGAGTGGGACTGAGTTTCTCAGCCAGACCGCCGCTAAGTATCCCAATATCATCCGGATTATTTTGACCGGATATACCGATGTTGATGACCTCGTTGATGCCATTAACGAAGGTAAGGTCTTTAAATACGTCCAGAAGCCCTGGGAGGATGACCACTTACGCAAGGTCGTGCAGCGCGCGTTAGAAACCCATGTCGTTCTGAAGACCCGTACTGAAGAATTACAGCGGGTGCTGCGCCAAGAAAGTCTACTCAATGCGATTACCAACACAATTCGCAGCACCCACAATTCTGAGCAGATGATGCAGACCATCGTAGAGACGGTGGGTGCATTGATGGAAGCCAGTCTTTGTGTGTTGCAGCCGACCGTCGGAGGGGCACTAGGGTCAAAAACGTTTTTATATCGTTCACCCGCGATGGCTGATGTCGATGCTGATCTCTCGGCCAATGTGAATCAGTTGGCTTGGCTTGTCCCTGAAGTCACGGTATTGGATGGAGAAGTGGATCGCCTCAGCGATCAGCAACGGCAGCTTTGGCAACATCTGGGTATACAGTCCAGTATTTTAGTGCCGCTGGTGGGTGCCCAGGAGCAAGTTGCTGTTTTAGCGTTGCATCAATGTGGTCAACAGCGCCTTTGGGAAGGCAGTGAAATGCAGCTGTTGGTGACGGTATCGGATCAAGCGGCGTTGGCCTTGGTGCAGGCGAGTACCTATGAGCAGGTTCAAGCCTTGGCCCGTCGCGAACAGTTGATCAATACGTTGACCCAAGCGATTCGCTCTAGCTTAGAGCCAGAGGCGATCTTCGCAGCGATTACCCAGGAACTCGGGCAAGCCTTACAAGTCGATGGTTGTGCCTTGTCTCTCTGGACGGCCAATGCCGAGTATGTCGAGTGTGTTGGGCTTTACGAGCCGTCTACGCTAGACGGCTCATCCTTAACGGCAGAGGATGCTGAAAGTGCCGCAGCGGAGATGGCCTTGCCGCGATCGCAGGTCCCTATTCACACCAATCCCGTCCTCCAGCGGGTGCTAGACACCCAGCATCCCGTTGCCCTAGACGATCTGAGCCAGCATCCAGAAATGGCTGTCCAGGAATCACTGCGATCGCCCGCCCGCTCACTGTTGGTGGTGCCGTTAATTGCCGATGGTCAGATTTTAGGAAGTATTTCCCTCCGGCAGACGCAGCACCCCCGAGCTTGGCTGCCGGAAGAAATTGAGCTTGCCCAGGCGGTAGCAGCCCAAGCCGCGATCGCCGTGCAACAGTCGCGGCTATATCAGACCATGCGGGATCAAGCGGCCCAATTAATGGTGCTAGATCGCCAAAAAACTGAATTTTTCCAAAATATCTCCCACGAGTTTCGCACCCCCCTCACCCTCACCCTCGGCCCCCTAGAAACTGCGGTCAGCAAAGGGGAAGGGTTATCCCTTGAGCACTCCGCTGTGGCGCTACGCAATGCCCGACGGTTGCTGCGGCTGGTAAACCAACTGCTGGACCTACAGCGCCTAGATGTAGGGCGCATGCAACCCACCTTTCGCCCGGTGGCGGCCGATACCTTTGTCAATGAAATCGTGACGGCGTTTCGGCCCTATTGCGATCGCAAGCAACTTCAGATCGAGACCCAACTGGAGCTGTGCCCAACCCTGTATCTCGATGTCGAAAAATTCGACAAGGTTCTGTACAACCTCCTGTCAAACGCCGTTAAGTTTACCCCTGCCAACGGCACGATCACCGTTACCCTAACCACCCAAGATCAACACTGTGTCCTCACGGTAAAAGATACCGGTATCGGTATCCGCGCCGATCAACTGCCCCAACTGTTTGAACGCTTTCAACAAGCCGATGGCTCCGCCAACCGCCGTTACGAAGGCAGCGGCCTCGGGCTGGCCCTGGTTAAGGAATTAGTAAACTTGCACCATGGCGAGGTCACGGTTGCCTCCACCTATGGGCAGGGAACCACCTTCTCCATATTGGTGCCCCATGGGCGCGGCCATTTACCGGCAGAACAGGTGGTTGAGGCCCCCGTCAACTTAGAAAAGAGTCGGGCAGTGGTGGAGCTGGCGGATGTAGATGTCGGGGAAATGATCTCCACACCCATTGTCTTTAATGAGATCACGACGACCCCAGATACAGCCACCGCTAAAGTTTTGGTAGTCGATGACAACCCTGACTTGCGCAACTATGTATCCCATGTGTTGCAACATCAGGGCTATCACGTTCGTACCGCTGCCAGTGGCGCGTTGGCCTTAGAACTCGTGGAAACCTACGCCCCTGACCTGATCCTGACGGATCTAATGATGCCAGGGTTATCCGGCATTGAGGTGATCCAGCGCCTCCGCGCTGATGAGCGCTTTCACAGTACGCCCATCATTTTATTGACCGCCAAAGTAGACGACGAAACCCGAATTTCCGGGGTCGAACAGGGGGCTGACGCTTACTTAGGTAAACCCTTCAACGAGCGCGAACTCCTGGCCGAAGTCCGCAATTTGCTGGCCCTCAAGGCCAATGAACGACGGGTGGCAGAACTCAACCAATACTTGACGGAATCGGTGCTGCGGCGATTTTTGCCCAAGTCTCTGGTACAAAAGGCGGCCCACGGCAAACTCCAGCTAGATTTACAGCCCGAACCTCGGCTAGTGACGATTCTCTTTAGCGATATCGTCAGCTTCACCCCCCTGTCCGACCAACTCGGTTCTCGCCGCATTGCCCAGGTTCTCAACGAATATTTGGAAGCCATGACCGATGCCATTTTTGAGAGTGGTGGCACGGTGGACAAATTTATGGGGGATGGGGTGATGGCCCTGTTTGGTGCTCCAGAAGATAACTCACCGGCCCAGCAGGCGCAGCAAGCCGTCAATGCGGTGCAGTTCATGCATGTCAAGTTAATTGCCCTCAACCAACGCTGGCAAACTGAAGGCATGCAGCCAGTACAATTTCGCTGTGGCATCCACCAAGGAGATGCGGTGGTGGGCATGTTTGGGAGCTCTGTGCGGGCCGACTACACCGCGATCGGCCCTTGCGTGAATATTGCCTCTCGTCTCCAAGAAGCGGCCCATCCCGACGAAATCTTGGTGTCATCCGAGGTGGCCGACCACTTAAACCCCAACCATCTTCAGTCGGTTCGCCCTGTTACCCTACGGGGCGTCAATACACCGCTCTTGGCCCACAGCCTCAAGCTTCGCCTAGAAGAATAAAGACCTTTAGCAGGCCATTCCCAAGGGCAGTATCCGGCCATGGCTGGGATCAATGCCCACGCTTCTTAGGTCGCCGCTGTCGGTTTATGGGCTTGGATCACTTGTAGGCTGCCCCCCGCATACAGACGCGGTTGTGTGGCGCTAAAACCCGCCTGGGCCAACCCTGTTGCCAGATTGGTTTGCAGGAGTTGCCAAGCGGTGTTGGTTTCAAAAAGCCATAGAAACAGGGCTAAACCAGGCCAGAACAGAGGGTTAGTCGGGCGGTGAAAGTCTACTAGGGCAAAGGTTCCCCCTGGTTTGAGTACCCGCCAGGCTTCCGCAAAGATCTGCTGCCGCTGCCCAGGGGCCATCTCATGCATGGCGGCACTGGTGTGAACCAGATCAAACTGGCGATCGCCAAACGGCATGTCCTCAGCCCATCCCTCCACAAACGTCGCCGCCGGGACATTGCCTTGGGCACGTTGGATCGAGCGGGGAGAGGCATCTAGGCCCGTGACACAGGCCCCCGATGTCACCAAAAACTGAGTGGTTTGACCGCTACCACAGCACAGATCCAAGATTTGAGTCTGGGCCGTCAAAGTCAGATCTTGGAGCGCCAGCTGGCGGAAGCGCCGCTCTCCCCCCACGGTCAAAGCCGCAGTACGGGAAATACTGTCATAGAGCCACTGATATCGGTAACTCAAGGGACGCAGAAACGTAGCCATCATCCGCCCTTCTTAATACTGCTCCCATTGTAGAAGGGTCGGTTATTGCGACTTATCCCGCCTATCAGCGGGCGGTATGCTAGCGAAGTTAGCACTCTAGTATAGAGAGTGCTAACGTGTCGTTTGCACCAACCATAGAGACGGGACATGGCGAAACTAGTCATTTTTGATGAGGCGTCACGGCAGGCGCTAGAGAAGGGCGTCAATGCCCTGGCCGACGCGGTCAAAATCACCCTTGGCCCCCGGGGGCGCAACGTAGTACTTGAGAAGAAATTCGGTGCTCCCCAGATTGTGAATGATGGCATCACCATCGCCAAGGAAATCGATCTGGACAACCCCTACGAAAACACCGGCGCGAAGCTCATCCAAGAGGTGGCGTCTAAAACCAAAGATCTGGCGGGTGACGGTACCACCACTGCAACGGTACTGGCCCAAGCCATGATCCGTGAGGGCCTTAAGAACGTGGCGGCGGGCAGCAACCCGGTCAGCCTACGTCGGGGTATTGACAAGGCTGTGGCAGTCTTGGTCACTGAAGTGGCTGCGATCGCTAAGCCCATTGAAGGCAATGCCATTTCTCAAGTGGCGACAGTGTCTGCGGGCAGTGACGAAGAAGTGGGCCAAATGATTGCCCAGGCCATGGCAAAGGTCACCAAGGACGGGGTGATTACCGTTGAAGAATCGAAGTCTCTCACCACCGAACTGGATGTGGTGGAAGGGATGCAGTTCGATCGCGGCTACCTCTCGCCCTACTTTGTGACCGACCAAGAGCGCATGGTCACCGAGCTAGAGAATGCCCGCATTCTGATCACCGACAAGAAAATCAGCTCCATCCAAGATTTGGTCGCCGTCCTAGAGCGCATTGCTCGGGAAAGTGCGCCGCTCCTGATTGTGGCTGAAGACATTGAAGGGGAAGCCCTAGCCACCCTCGTGGTCAACAAGGCTCGGGGAGTGCTGAATATCGCCGCCGTTAAAGCCCCTAGCTTTGGCGATCGCCGCAAGGCCATGCTCCAAGACATTGCGGTCCTGACCGGTGGCCAGGTTATTTCCGAAGATGTGGGCCTCAACCTAGAGATGGCCACCCTCGAAATGTTGGGTTCTGCCAGCAAGGTCACCCTCACCAAAGACACCACAACCATCGTGTCTGAGCACGGCAACAAAGCCGATATCGACAAGCGCATTGCCCAGATTCGTCAAGAGCTAGAGCGCACTGACTCTGACTATGACAAAGAGAAGCTCTCCGAGCGTCTGGCCAAGTTGGCCGGTGGGGTAGCGGTCATCAAAGTGGGCGCTGCCACCGAAACCGAACTCAAGGATCGTAAGCTCCGCATCGAAGATGCACTGAGCGCGACCAAGGCGGCGGTAGACGAAGGCATCGTCCCCGGTGGTGGGGTGACGCTCCTGCATCTTGCCCAGAAGCTAGATGCCCTCAAAGCCACCCTCACCGTTCCCGAAGAGCAGGTGGGTGTGGAAATCGTCAGCAAAGCCCTAGAAGCACCCCTACGGCAAATCGCCGACAACGCAGGGGCAGAAGGGGCCGTCGTGGTCGAGAAAGTACGGCATCTCGACTTCAACATGGGCTATAACGCCCTGACCGGCGACTACGAAGATCTGATCGCCAGTGGCATCATTGACCCCGCGAAGGTCGTTCGCTCTGCCCTGCAAGATGCGGCCTCCATTGCAGGCATGGTGCTCACTACCGAAGTGGTGGTGGTCGAAAAACCCGAACCGCCTGCCCCTGCGGGTGGCGACCCTGGCATGGGCGGCATGGGCGGCATGGGCGGCATGGGCGGCATGGGCGGCATGGGCGGCATGGGCATGATGTAGCAGCCCCGCCCACAGGTCTCCCCAACCTCTACAGAGGTTAGGGAGACCTGTCTATCTCTCACACGACTTGGCAGCGTTCACAACAGAATCGATGGCGATAAACCTCATGCTCTCGTTTCAGAACTGAGCCGTTTGCCAAGTCGTGTGTTTTTTAATACCTGCAGGGCGTGATTGATGGCGCGATCGCCCCTTAAGTAAGAACAAGTTTGCAATCCAAGTGGCTTCTGGCAAAAGAATTCAGCGCGATCCTCGCTGAGCTTGGCGCAAGTTAAGACGACCCCGCCCAAGCGAGATTGAATAATTTCCGCGAGGCAATGGGGTTGGCGATCCATCCCTGCGCAGGGCATACCCACGATTCCCTGGAAAATAGACCGCTTGCATGAAACAGGGCGCTAGCCTTCTTTAGGTTGAATCGCAGTGGATAGGCGGCATGGTTTATGCCCACGGTTTTGTCTGGCAGGCCATTGCCCCACAACAGGGGGAGTCAGGTAACCTAAGTAGCGGCTACTCTGCCATTTTTACCGTTGGGAGCCCTAAATAGTGGTCAGAAACCTGATTTTCTTCGGCCTGCTGGCCTTCGTCCCCGTTTCCGTGCTCGCTCATGTGCTGGGGTGGGGAGAGGTGGTCGTCTTTGTGACCGCTGCCCTAGCGATTATTCCCCTAGCGGGATGGATGGGCCATGCCACGGAGGAAATCGCTGTGGTCTTGGGACCCTCCTGGGGGGGGCTGCTCAACGCCACCTTTGGCAACGCCACCGAGCTGATTATTGCCCTAATTGCCCTAAATGAAGGGCTCGTGGGGGTGGTCAAGGCTAGTTTAACTGGCTCCATCATTGGCAATTTGCTGCTGGTGCTTGGCCTCTCGATGCTGCTGGGGGGCTTGAAATTTAAGGAGCAAACCTTTCAGTCGGTGGTGGCTCGGGTGAATGCCTCTTCGATGAATTTGGCGGTGATCGCCA
>CAYGVA010000124.1:0-12153 GCA_964353225.1 uncultured Leptolyngbya sp. | reverse complement strand
TCACCATGACCCTGGCTGCGGCTGGGGGAGCTAAGGCTCGTAAGTATGAGGATATTGATGCAGCACCTGAGGAAAAGGCACGCGGGATTACTATTAATACCGCTCACGTAGAGTATGAAACGGCGGAACGCCATTATGCTCACGTTGATTGCCCTGGTCACGCTGATTACGTGAAGAACATGATTACTGGGGCCGCCCAGATGGATGGTGCCATTTTGGTGGTGTCTTCAGCTGATGGCCCTATGCCCCAAACCCGCGAGCATATTCTGCTCGCGAAGCAGGTTGGGGTACCCAACATCGTTGTCTTCATGAATAAGCAGGACCAAGTCGATGACGAGGAACTGCTGGAATTGGTGGAGCTGGAAATTCGTGAGCTGCTGAGCTCCTACGATTTCCCCGGTGATGACATCCCGGTCGTGACTGGTTCTGCCTTGAAAGCTGTGGAGGCTTTGGTAACAACGCCCGCCACTAACCGTGGAGATAATGAGTGGGTTGATAAGATCCTTGATCTTATGGATGAAGTGGATGCTTACATCCCCACTCCTGAGCGTGATGTCGACAAGCCGTTCTTGATGGCAGTTGAGGATGTGTTCTCAATTACGGGACGCGGAACCGTTGCAACTGGACGGATTGAGCGGGGTATGGTCAAGGTTGGCGAAACCGTTGAGGTTATCGGTATTCGCGAAACTCGATCCACCACTGTGACCGGCGTAGAAATGTTCCAAAAGACCTTAGATCAAGGTCAGGCGGGAGATAACGTTGGCGTGTTGATGCGGGGTATCCAGAAGGCCGACATTGAACGCGGTATGGTACTGGCGAAGCCCGGTTCCATTACTCCCCATACTAAATTCCAAGCTGAGGTATACATCCTTAAGAAGGAAGAAGGGGGACGTCATACGCCGTTCTTCAGTGGTTACAAGCCTCAGTTCTACGTACGGACTACGGACGTGACCGGTACTATCGCTAGCTTCACCGCTGACGATGGCACTGAGGCTGAAATGGTTATGCCTGGAGATCGGATCAAGATGAATGTCGATCTCATTAACCCGGTTGCGATTGAGCAGGGTATGCGCTTTGCTATTCGCGAAGGTGGCCGGACGGTTGGTGCTGGTGTAGTTGCCAAAATTATTGAGTAACAACCCTACTGGTACTTTGCCTTAAAGAATTGCCGCCCTTAAGGGGCGGCAATTTCATCGAAAGCCCCAGATTAGGGGCAGCGAACCTTGACAACTCAAACTTTTAATCCTTTAGGAGATAGCAGTGGCTACCATTCAGCAGCAAAAAATTCGAATTCGTCTCAAGGCGTTTGACCGACGCATTCTGGATACCTCTTGCGAAAAAATCGTAGAGACCGCTAATCGGACCAATGCCACCGCCATTGGCCCCATTCCTCTCCCTACAAAACGCAAAATATATTGTGTACTTCGTTCTCCCCACGTCAACAAAGATTCTCGTGAGCATTTTGAGACTCGTACCCACCGCCGCATTATTGACATTTATCAGCCTTCTTCAAAAACCATTGACGCTTTGATGAAGCTAGATCTACCTGCTGGTGTCGACATTGAAGTAAAGCTTTAGGTTCCTAAATAGCACCGGTTCCTTAGGACCATAGGATAGAATGTTAAGAGATTGTACAACTGCCAAGTCCTTTGGTCCGGGCTTCTAATAGCTTGCAGGGGACAGCATAATTCACGTTCATTGGTGATAATGGCGTCTTCATCTTCACTGGCCGTTAGAGAAATCCCTCTCTTTCCGTTACCTGAACTGGTGCTGTTTCCCGGCGCTCATTTGCCGCTTCATATTTTCGAGTTTCGGTATCGAATCATGATGAATACGGTGCTTCAAGGCGATCGCCGTTTTGGGGTTCTCATGTTCGATCCTGCTACTGGCAAACCAGCCCGGATAGGGTGCTGTGCGGAAGTTTTGCACTGCCAACGCTTAAAGGACGATCGCATGAAGCTGCTAACCATTGGTCAGCAGCGATTTCGCGTTTTAGACTATGTGCGAGAAAAGCCTTACCGAGTGGGTCTAATTGAATGGATTGAGGACCAGCCTACAGAGCAAGACTTGTCTCCATTGGTCACTGAGGTGGATCAACTGCTCAAGGATGTGGTTCGGCTTTCTGCGAAGTTGACCAGTCGTGATGTAGAGCTGCCCAGTAATATTCCCAATTTGCCAACAGAATTGTCTTACTGGATTGCTAGCAACTTATATGATGCTGCCGATGAGCAACAGGCTTTGTTAGAGGTGCAGGACACCAGTACTCGCCTGGAGCGAGAGGTGGATATCCTGACGACGACTAGAAATCACCTGGCGGCCCGTACAGCGCTGAAGGATGTCCTTGAGTAGTCCCTCTATATTCAAAGACCTCCCTCAGCACTCGGCTTGTTAAGTTAACTGGGGATGTGAGCCCTCGCATTTGTCGTAAACGATTCCACAACGGAGTCCTTTGAATGTGGGGTTTGCCCCAATTACGTGCTGAGGGCAAAGCGTTACATTAATAACGTTCCGCGATTTGCCCCCGTTCCATGAGCCCGATCTTAGGCCTAGTGGCCCGGTCGCGAAACGGTATTGAGTCAGTCTAAGCAAACAAATGATTCAACAATTTTTACGACGCCTCCAGCCCTTCGTTAAACCCCTGGTTGCCCTGACGCTCGCCGTGGTTTTAGTCTTTGGCCCCGCTGATAGTGCCTGGGCGGCTAGGGCGGGCGGACGTATTGGTGGCGGTGGCTTCCGGGCTCCGAGTCGCACCTATAGTGCTCCCCGTAGCTACCGCAGTCCCGCTGGAGGGGGCTATTATCCCGGCGGTGGTTTGGGTTTACCCTTCTTATTTCCGTTATTTGGGATGGGGGGTGGCTTTGGTGGTTTATTTACCCTGCTGCTGTTTTTGGGATTGGCTAACTTTTTAGTGCGGGCGGTGCAGAACGCCCAGACCGGGGATGGTGAGATAGGGGCAGGGAATCCGGCGGTAACTGTGGCCCAGCTCCAAATTGGGCTACTGGCCAATGCTCGCTCCCTTCAGGATGATCTCAACCGCATGGCTCTGACGGCGAATACTGCTTCTACTGAGGGATTGACCCAGGTTTTGCAGGAGAGCAGTCTGGCGTTGTTACGTCACCCTGAGTACTGGCAATATGCGACCGCCAGCACCACCCAAACCCGTTTGCTAACGGCGGAGCAAACCTTCAACCAAAAGGCGTTGGTTGAGCGTAGTAAGTTTACGGGTGAGACCCTAACCAATGTGAACAGTCAGCTACAGCAGTCAGAAACGAAGGTGACGCTGCTAGATGCGGCAGGTGTGCACTCTGAGGTTGGCCCAGATGCTTACATTGTTGCCACGGTGTTAGTTGCTACCCAGGGTGCGTTGACTCTGCCTAAGGTGACGAGCACTGATGATGTGCGCCAAGCCCTGAGTCAACTGGGGTCCGTTGCGAGCGATCGCCTGCTGGCCGTAGAAATTCTGTGGACGCCCCAATCTTCTGGGGAAGCCCTCAGTGCCGATGAGCTGATTGCCGAATACCCAAACTTGACCCTAATTTAAAAGCGTCTCAACGCTGGGGTGAGTTGAACCGTCGCTGCGCTAAGGCAGACGATCAGAATAGGGGTTCCCAGAATCTGTGCTGGCGAAGCTATGCGATAGGCCATAGACCGGTTTTCTCCGCAAGACGACAATGATGCCAACGCAACGGTAAATCAGGACTAGGGTCAAGCCTCGTGCACAGTATTGAGAATGAGGGTGGCCAGTTTTTGAGCTGCCCCCGCTTCCCCCCGAATCTGTTGCAATGTCTGCTTCACCGCTAGCAGGGTCTCAGGGTTTTCTAAATAGGCCAAAATGCGATCGCCCGCTTGCTGGGCCGTTATGGGGCCAAATAATTCCGGTACCACCTCTTTACCTGCCCAGATGTTGGGCCAAGCAAACAACTTATGCTTACGACTTAGGTAAGCAAATACAATCCAATTCACCAGCCGATTTAGGGGCTTGCCGACTATCGGCAAGTTAATCAACAGCCCTAAGAGGCCATCCCAGGCATTCATCGCATCCAATTGCTGCGTGGGCAGAAGCACCACCATCGGTATGCCTAACGCTCCTAGCTCGGCGGTGTTGGCCCCCACCGTGGTTATACAGATTTGGCATTGGCTGGTTACCCCATGGGCTGGGAACGGTTCCCACAAAAAGACCTGGGTTCCTTGCTGTGTTTTTAGGTAGGGCAATTGCTCCGGGCTGTCTGGCCGCACTAGGGTCACGGGGCCACCACCGAACACCGACACCATCGGATTTGCCTCAGGATTCATATAGGTGATCAGTGTCTCTAATTGCAGGGTCGGAGCGACGGGAATGACAAATCGGGTTTGGGGACGGCGATCGCGCACATAATCTGCTGTTGCCAAAAAGAGCGGCATCCCTTGGGTGAGCTTTGAACGCTTCGACCCCGGTAATATCCCAATTAATTCTGTGTCGGGCGTGAGGCCCATTTGCTGGGCGGCTCGCCCCCCATCCATCAACACCCCCTGACTATCGCTCATCAGGTCTCCCACTACGGTGAACTTGGATCGATAGGTGGTAGGGGCTTGCTCAATTAAACGCTCACTCATCACCCCGTAGGCATCGACCCAACGTCGCCAGTTGGTAAACCATTCAGCATAGATCACAGTCCTATACCCCAATCGCCGCCCTACCAAGACAGGATAGACCTGGTCACCACCGAGGAAAACCACCACGCCGCAATCGGACCAGTCCCAGTTCGCGACGGTTTTACCCCGGAGTAAAAAAGGCCAGAAATGTTGAGCCGACTGGACCCGATCAACTTCAGGATATTGACGGGCAATGTCCGCCTCTTGGCCGGTGCTGTGGGGACAGGGGGAGAGCACCACAGAAATGCGGAACGGGCTTGGCGATCTCACCCCATCGTTAGCCTGAGCCCGTAGCGCTCGCACTACTGGTTTGACCCAGGTTGTGATTTCACCAGGGCCATTGGACAAAATCACGATATCAATAGGGGGCATGTCAACAGGGGACATGGGGGCGACTCCTCAATGGATAACAGTGTCTGTTATCCGCCATTATCGGTTACTGCGATCATCCCGCCCCCGAGATCGAACGGGCAGCGGTAAGGCGTCCCAGTCTGCGTAGAAATGCTGAATTCCCACGGAGGATACATGCCTTGTCCGGAGCATGGATGGGGACCTGAGAAAAGGGCTATAGATTGAGTTCCATTACGTCAGAGGTCCTATGCAGCCTAAGCCAGCGCAGTCCTCATCTGAAATCCACTACCGCTTTATTTCCCAAGGGGATCGGGTCACCCTAGAGTTATGGGAGCCCTTGCCAGCAGAAGCAGATTCCCTCAATACCTACCGATTTCGACTCCGTTATGACCTCAGCTCTCGACAAGCTGCTGATCGGACTTTGGAGATGTACCTATTAGCCAATCCTTGTACCCAGGCCAGACGAAGACCTTCAGGTCTGATCCCTCATCGGTGGGAAAATTTGCCCGCCCTGCCCTACACCTAAGATGACCCGAGCGACTTTTGCTGCTAGGCAAGCGCTATTGCATCAGCCCTCGTTTACCATTGGGATAAATCGTAGACCAGTTGGTTCGAGCCATGGCGAGTTGTTCAGCCGTAACCCTTGCTCCGGTCAAATTTGCGCCGCAGAGGTTAGCCCCCCGCAGGTTGGTATTGGTCAAAGAGGCGTAGTTTAAATCTGCCCCCCGTAGGTCTGCTTCTTGGAGATTGGCATTGCTAAAATACGCCCGCCCCAGTTTGGCGTTACGGAAACTGGCTTTGGTCAGGTCAGCACGTCCGAAATTGGCCGTGGCCAAGTCACAGCCTTGAAAGTCAGCCTTTTGAAGTTTGGACTGGGTAAAGTTTGCCCCCGCCAGCACTGATTTCTGGAGAGCGGCCCCGGGTAAGTCACTCATCGAAAAATCTCGCTGCCCTTTGCCATAGGACAGTTTGACCTCGTTGACGGTGAGCTTGCCCTTACGACCGCTACTCCGACCGCCGCTGTTACGACCCCCACTACGACTACCCCGTCCTCCAGTCGTCAGATCTGTTTGGGGGGATCTGCCAGCAGCGGTGCGGGGATTGCTTCCGGGCCGACTTGATTGCCCAGTGCGGGTATTATTTCCTCCGGCCCGTTCGCGTCGGGCGCGGATGGCCGCCGCCATGCGGCCCATCGGGGAGGCCGTATTGTCAGTATTGTCTTGCAGATTATCGCTACTCGGTCCTGGGCTATTACCTGGGGTCGTGGGGAAGGCCATATTCTTGGCCAGACTATCCATGTAGGGTTCTAAATCAAGATCCCGAAAAATTGCCTCTACGGTCTGATAGCGATGGCGTACTGAAATCTCCAGCAGTTTTCGCAAAACCCCAGCGAAGTGATCACTAATCTGAACATATTCTCGCCACAGCATTTCTCCAGTGGTGGGATCGTAGTCCAGCTCTTTGGGCGATTTGCCGGTTAAGAGGTAAATGCAGGTCACGCCAACGGCATACAGATCACTGGCGTACACAGGGCGCATGGCCATTTGCTCTGGTGGCGCATATCCTGGGGTTCCGATCGCATAGGCCGTTAACGCGGTTTGTTCGGAGCTGTTGGCCTTAGTGGGGTTGACCTTATCTTTGACGGCACCAAAGTCAATTAGCACCAGCTTTTTGTCTTCTTCACGGCGAATAATATTGGCGGGCTTAATATCCCGATGGATGACCTCGCTGCTATGAACGTATTGAATCAGCGGCAGGATTTCGCTCAGATACTGCTTGACCCCCGCTTCACTAAAGGGGCCTCCCCGACGCACTTCCTGTTGGAGGGTATTGCCATTAATGAATTCTTGGACCAAGAAAAACTCATGATTGGTTTCAAAGTAGTCTAGGAGTCGGGGGATTTGGGGATGGTTACCGATTTTCCCTAAAATTTTGGCTTCCCGCTGGAACAGGTCCCGGGCCATTTCCAGCACTTGGGGGGCATCGGCGGAGGGACGTAACTGTTTGATGACACAGGGGGGGCGGCCAGGTAAGGCTTCATCACGGGCCAAGAAGGTGGCTCCGAACCCACCACGCCCCAAGCCTTTAATCGCTCGGTAGCGATCGCGCAGCTTCAAACTAGCCCCGCAAGCCTGACACCGATTTGTATTAGGAGGATTCTTGGGTGTAGAACAGTCTAGGTTGATGCAGTAGCTCATGCGAACGATGTGCGATAGAGACCCGCGTGACCTAGCAAGGGGGCTTGAAGGAAGACCTTAGAGATGACCAAATGTCTCTGTATGTCTCCATTCTAACCGTTTATTCCATGGATTTTTTCAGACTTTTGCACAGACTTCTAAATCTTGATGGGAGTGTCACACTGCTCTCATCTTTCCCATGTTCAAGGGGGAGATTTATGTGAAAGGGGGTGAAATGCAATGTTAATGAACTGACACATCAAAAACGGTCAGCCCCCTGAAAGTGAAAGGTGCCTTGTAAAGTCGAGCTGGTAAGCCAGCCTGTGAAGTAGACTACTACGGGGCTGGGCGCGATCGCGCTACTTACCCTATTGATATCAGGCTTTTCCCTTTAAGACGCAATGCGTATTTCCTTAAACTGGCTCCGTGATCTGGTGACCTTTGAACTCTCGCCAGAGGCTTTGGCAGACACCCTTACCATGGCAGGGTTTGAGGTTGAGGACATCGAGGATCGGCGGACCTGGGCTGCGGGCGTGGTCGTCGGGAAAGTGATCGACCGCCAGCCCCACCCTGATGCCGACAAACTCGGTGTTTGCCAGGTTGATATTGGTGCCGCTGAACCCTCTACCATTGTTTGCGGCGCGGCCAATGTTATAGCCGGTGCCCATGTACCCGTGGCAACGGTGGGGGCTTATCTGCCCGTTGTCGATCTGACCATTAAAGCCCGTAAACTCAGGGGCGTCCCCTCTGCTGGGATGATTTGCTCCCTCTCCGAATTGGGCTTAGCCAAGGATTCGGAGGGGATTCACATTTTCCCCCAGACCGATCTCACCGTTGGCGAAGACGCCCGCCCCTTGCTGGGGCTAGATGATGTTGTCCTGGATGTGACCTCCACCGCCAATCGGGCTGATGCCCTGAGCATGGTGGGCATTGCTCGGGAAATCGCCGCCATTCTAGGGACCCCCCTAACCCTGCCGGCCCCGCAAATTCCCCCAACCGCTGCAGACACCACGGCAGTGACGGTGACCTTGACAGATCCAAAAGCCTGCCCCATTTATATGGCGACGGTGCTGGAACAGGTGCAGGTAGCGCCCTCCCCCCTATGGCTGCAACAGCGGCTCCAATCGGCAGGGACAAGGCCCATCAATAATATTGTCGATATCACCAATTACGTTTTGCTGGAGTGGGGGCAACCCCTCCATGGCTTTGACTATCACCGCCTGCAGCAGGTGAGCGAAGCAACGGAGGGCTGTGCAATCTCGGTTCGCCATGGTCATCCTTCAGAGCAGCTCATCACCCTAGATAGCCAAACCCGAGAACTGGCCTCCGAAACCCTCTTGATTACCGCTAACGATCAGCCGGTGGCGTTGGCGGGGGTTATGGGGGGTGAAGCAACTGAGGTGCATGACGGCACCACGGCGGTCATGCTGGAAGCGGCTTATTTTGATGCGGCGGCGATTCGCAAGTCGGCCCGCAGTCAGGGCCTGCGCACCGAAGCCTCGGCCCGCTATGAGCGGGGGGTGAATCCGGCGGAGCTGGAGATGGCGTGCCAACGGGCCATAGAACTGATGATGCAGTTGGCCGGTGCGACCCTCACTACCCAAGTCATTGACCGCACGGAAGTGGGCAAAATCACCCCTACCCGCACCGTGCCCTTGAGGATTCAGCGGGTACATGAGGTGCTGGGGTCAGTGACCAATCTTGAGACCCAAGGGGGCGCTGCGGCACCCTTGATTCCCACAGATCGCATCCATGGCATTTTGACCGCCCTGGGCTGTACCGTAACGAAAACCGAAACCGACGCAACTTGGCAGGTTCAGATTCCCCCCTATCGCTATCAAGATTTAGAGCGGGAAATCGATCTGATTGAAGAGGTGGCCCGTCTCTATGGCTATAACCACTTTGCCAATACCTTGCCCCAGGCTGCCTTGGGGGGCTATCTCTCCCCAGAGGCAGCCCTTTCCCAGCGGCTCCGGGCCACCATGCGCGGGGCTGGACTCACGGAGCTGATCCACTATTCGCTGACCAAGCCCGAGTCGCCTCAGCAAGTGGTGCTGGCTAATCCCCTGTTCAGCGAATATTCAGCCCTTCGCACCGACTTGATTGATGGTTTGTTAGAAGCATTCCAATTTAATTTGGAGCAGGGTAATGGCCCCTTGAATGGCTTTGAACGGGGCCGGGTGTTTTGGCAGGATGACATCGGCATCCATGAAGAAGACGTGGTGGGGGGCATCCTGGGTGGCGATGCCCGCCGGGGCAAATGGGTCCAAGGAGGAAGTGCTCAGCCCCTGTCTTGGTTTGAGGCTAAGGGCGTTATCGAGACTATTTTCCAGCGATTAGGTCTTACCGTAGACTATCGACCTGAGGCGGCTGATCCCCGGTTTCATCCTGGGCGTACAGCCTCTCTGTGGGTTCGGGGGCGGCTACGTTTAGGAACGTTTGGGCAAATTCACCCTCAACTCCGGCAGGCTAAAGATCTGCCAGAGGATGTCTATGTTTTTCAACTCAATTGGTCGGCATTAATGACCTGCTTGGCCACTGGACGGCAAAAGGCCGTCCGGTTTAGCGCCTATTCCACCTATCCTGCCTCCGATCGCGACTTGGCGTTCTTTGCTGCTGTCGATACCCCCGTGGCTGAGTTGCAAAAGGCCATGACAAAAACCGGCGGTAAACTGTTGGCCTCTGTGACCCTATTTGATGATTATCGGGGTGATTCGGTCCCTGAGGGGCAGCGCAGCTTGGCATTTCGGTTGGTGTATCGGGCCAGCGATCGCACCTTGACCGACGACGATGTGGAGCCCGTCCACCAGAAGGTTCGTGCTGCCCTTGAAAAGCAATTTAAGGTCTCTTTGCGGAGCTAATCACAGCGGAGATTATATTTCCCTTAACGTCTGCAGGAAAATGATCCCGGCGGTCTAAGGTGGATGGATAGCTTCGCCTTGATGATTGAGTGCTATGACTTCCCATGAACCCCTGCTATCCCTGGATCAGCTTCCTGTGACAGTCCAATCACCTCAAGGTGACACGGGCCTGCAACGGGTGACCCAACGGCTAGCCCAAGTCTTAGCGCGGGATAGGCAAGTGCAAACCACTTTGCATCACTTACGAGATACCTTCCAGGTGGATCGGGTGGTGTTGTATTACTTTTACCGTCCCTGGAAAGGGCAGGTCACGGCGGAAGCTTTAAGTGATCCGAACCTGGGGATTTTAGGATCAACGGGAGCGGACGATTGTTTTAATGACACCTATGCTCAGCAGTATTTAGAGGGCAGGATTCGGGCGATCGCCGATGTCACCCAAGCCGATTTACATCCTTGTCATTTAGCGTTTCTACGCAGCATTCAGGTGCAGGCCAACTTAGTTGCCCCGGTTTTGGTCAAACAACAGCTTTGGGGATTGTTGGCCATCCATCACTGCCAGGGACCACGACCTTGGTCAGAGGCCGATATTACCCAGCTCAAGGCAGCCAGCGAGGCCCTATCAGCTTCTCCCATTCTCAATCATCTGACCTGACCCCCATGGCGGCTGAAGACATCGTGTTACAACGCCACCAAGCGTGGATGGCCCAAGCGATGACCTTGGCAGAGGCCGCCGGACAGCAAGGGGAAGTGCCCGTAGCGGCCCTGGTCGTTAGCCCCGAAGATCAGCTTATCGCCACTGGGGTCAATCGCCGGGAGCGGGATCAAGATCCCACCGCCCATGCAGAAGTGCTGGCATTACGGGCCGCAGGACAGGTGCTCGGCAACTGGAATTTAACGGGGTATTCCCTCTACGTCACCCTAGAACCTTGCCCCATGTGTGCGGGGGCGATCGTCCTTAGTCGAGTTAGCCTGTTGGTTTATGGGGCTGCCGATCCAAAAACTGGAGCGGTGCGATCGGTGATCAACGTACCCGATAGTGCGGCCTCCAACCATCGCTTACAGGTCCTTCCAGGCATTCTTGCCGGCCCTTGCCAAGGGCAGCTGCAACAATGGTTTGCCCAACTTCGCCAAAGGCGCAAGCCCTAACCCTCGGGCCAAAGGCGCACCGGCAAGCCCGTTGCGAACAAAGCGTTTTGGCAGGATACGATATAGTCTCAACCAACCCCTGTGGAACAGCCAGAGTAGTTTAGTCCTCAGCATCGAAATCTGCCTTGGGTCCTGCAGGACACCCCAGTAACTGTCCTGCTCAGGCGCTGAGTTTTCCTTGAGTTCTCTACTGTGTAACTGAGCTTATTCCGATATTGATGCAACCCTAAGGAGCATTTGAAATCAGGATGGTTGCCAAGTTGACACCCCCCCAATCCTCTGTGAGTTCCCCTTCCCACTACCAGTCCATTACCACTGCGCCCACCTCCCGGTGTTCACCTTGGCTAACGCCATTGGTTTACTTCCTCGGTCAGCGGTTAGTTATCCCGAGCTATTTTGGGTCGATTACGGTGTCGGGTCAGGAACATGTGCCGACCCAGGGGCCGGTGATTTTGGCTCCGACCCATCGAGCCCGGTGGGATTCCTTGATTTTGCCTATGCTGGTGGGGCGTTCGGTGACCGGTCGCGATCTCAGGTATATGGTGACCGCTGATGAAGTCCAAGGGCTACAGGGCTGGTTTATCAAGCGGTTGGGAGGATTTCCGGTGAATGTGCGTGGGCCTAGCATTGCGAGTCTGCGCCACGGTATTGACCTATTGGAACAGGGTTCCATGCTAGTGATTTTCCCGGAGGGCGGCATTTTTAAAGATGGTCAAGTCCATCGGCTCAAGCCCGGTTTGGCGCGTCTTGCGGTTCAGGCGAATTCTATTCATCCCGGCTTAGGGGTCAAGGTGTTACCCATCAGTCTGCGCTATAGCGATGCCCAAGTCTGTTGGCGCAGTGGTGTGGATGTTGCCATTGGTCAGCCCCTAGCGGTTGCTGATTATGTCAGCCCCGACCATGGCAGCGATCGCCTCAAAGCCTCTGCCAAAACGCTCACGGACGACCTGACGGCGGCCCTGACCCAACTCTCCGATCAGCAACAC
>CAYGVA010000123.1:0-12348 GCA_964353225.1 uncultured Leptolyngbya sp. | reverse complement strand
CTCAATCAATCCTTGCAGTCCCAGGGTATCCAGGCCGACATCACCCGCAGTGGCGCAAATCTAGATGTTGCCTTGTATGGCGATCGCCCCATCGATCCTCAGCACGTTGACCGACTGGCACGGGGGCTGCAACGGCTCCATGTCCCCATTGTCGCCTTTACCGTTGCCGCCTACCCAACCGGGGGACTGATTCCAGATTGGGTGAAAACGTTGTCTCGACCAACACCATCGGCAGCTTTTGTGGGCGTTGCACAGCCTGCTCCAGTTGCGGCAAAAGCCGCCGCTTTTCCACCGCCCCAAAAAAAGTACACCCCCAAGGATCAGAAGAAAATATATCCCCTCTTGCTCGTTGCCGCCACTGTCACTCTTTGGATAGGAACCCTAATCGTGGGTGGCGTGATATTCAACGCTATCGGCGATTGGTACGAGCAATTTGCCAGAGACTATTGGTGGATGTAGCTTGAGGCGGGAGGGAGACACAACATCAACGCATAACCTTCTGCTTCTTGGCACAATGAAGCCAGAGTACAAAGTTACTCAGGGATAACTATCTTTAATCACACACCCTGGGAAAACAAATCAATCATCCGATTCAGATTAGATATGTGAATGTCGACTAATGGATGCACTGGCATATAAAACGCCACTGAATCACGCCCTAAATCCACAAAATCATCAATTCAAATTATGCGGAACCCGGGACTTGAACCCGGAAGTTCTTGCGAACACTAGAACCTGAATCTAGCGCGTCTACCAATTCCGCCAGTTCCGCTAACTGACTGGCATTAAAGCCAAGGTCAACTATCATCCCTTAGAAGATTGTCCCCGTCAATACCCATCGATAGGTCGAGGCCAACGCCAACGATAAAATCCGCAGTAAAGTGCAACCTTATGGCTAGTGCAATTCGAACCAACTCAGAAGATTCTTCTTAAATCATGTAGAATCTAAACGATTTTTCCTTTTTCGCGATCCCCCAGATTAACCAGTCCCTTTTTGACACCCCATTTAGCCTTGGAGGATAAGCTCATCGTCACGTCCAACAGTGTGAACCATTCCCCCGCCTCCCCTGAGACAGAAGAAGCTGTTTTAGAAATCTGGGGGCAACAGCCACTTTCCGGTCATGTCTCTATTAGCGGGGCTAAGAATTCGGCCCTAGTGGTGATGGCGGGCACCGTATTGAGCAGTCAACCCTGTCGCCTACGCAATATCCCTAACCTGATGGATATTGACCGCATGGCCCAAGTGCTGTCAGCCCTGGGAATTAAAATCAAGCGCAATGGCAGCACCCTAGACATTGACCCCAGCGATATTAGCCATACCCGTGCTCCCTATGACATTGTCAGTCAGTTGCGGGCCAGCTTTTTTATTGTCGGTCCCCTCTTGGCTCGAATGGGCGTTGCCCGGATTCCTCTACCCGGCGGCTGTGCCATTGGTGCGCGTCCGGTCGAGCTACATGTGCGCGGTTTGCAGGCCATGGGGGCTGACGTTCACATCGACCATGGTACGGTTCACGCCTCTGTGCCGGGGCCTCGCGGACGTCTTCAAGGGGCCAAGATCCATCTGGATTACCCCAGCGTCGGAGCCACGGAAACCCTGATGATGGCGGCTACCCTAGCCGATGGCGAAACGATCCTTGAAAATGCAGCCCAGGAGCCTGAAGTGGCCGATCTGGCCAACTTTTGTCGGGCTCTAGGGGCACGCATCCGGGGCGTTGGGACAAAAACCATGACGATTGCTGGGGTTCCGAGTCTCCATGGCACCGATTACGCCATCATTCCAGACCGCATTGAGGCGGGTACGTTTTTGGCGGCGGGCGCAATTACGCGCTCAGAAATTTCCCTCTCCCCGATTATTCCAGAGCACCTCAGCGCCGTGGTTGCCAAGCTACAGGAAATGGGGTCCCAGGTGATTGCCGAATCCCCTAACCGCTTACGACTAGTACCGGGTCATGATATTCAGGCGACGGATATTCAAACCCTTCCTCACCCTGGTTTTCCTACGGATATGCAGGCTCAGTTTACGGCCTTGTTAACCTTGGCCAACGGCAGCAGCATGGTGACCGAAACGGTGTTCGAAAACCGCTTGCGCCATGTCGCTGAGCTAAACCGGATGGGTGCCAATATTCGCCTGAACGGCAATTGTGCGCTTGTGCAGGGGGTGCCCATGTTATCTGGTGCGCCGGTCCAAGGAACTGATCTGCGAGCGGCGGCAGCCTTGGTGGTAGCTGGGTTAGGAGCCCATGGCAAAACCACCCTGCGGGGATTGCAGCACTTAGATCGGGGCTATGAACGATTAGAACAAAAATTAATTCAGTTGGGTGCTCGCATCCAACGCACCACCCTTAGTAGCCAAGATCTGCCCGCAAAAGCTGCCCCTGCGGAGCCGACAGCAGAATCCTCGACGGTGTCTTCCTTGTCATCTAAAGGATAAAGGCCTTGTCCCTGTGTCTATAAAAACGCTTTTGCCAGGACTCCAAGCGGATCAATTTCGGCACGCGTTGGACCAGCAGGCGACGGCAGCCCTGAAGCAGTTGCCTGGATTTGGTCTGGCTCTACGGGCTGTTTTGGGGCCGATCGCAGAGCAGTTCTTTTACTTAGACAATATTTCCACCAGCATTCTTGTGGGTCCGGCGCAACTGCCGGACCTCCACGGTTTGCTGCTCGAAGCTTGTCAAGTGTTAGACATGGCAACGCCGCAGCTCTATATCCGTCAGAACCCAACCCCCAATGCCTATACATTTGCCATGCGGGGTAGGCAGCCCTTCATTGTGGTGCATACGGCTTTGTTGGATCTCCTCACCCCTGCGGAAACTCAAGCCGTGATCGGTCATGAGCTAGGGCATCTCAAGTGTGACCATGGGGTCTATCTCACCTTGGCAAATCTGTTGACCCTGGTCGCCAGTCAATTGCCAGGGGGAGATATGTTGGTCCAAGGGCTGCAGGGCCAATTGATGGAATGGGTGCGTTGTGCCGAGTTTACCTGCGATCGCGCCGCCCTCTTAGTCACCCAAGATGCTCCGGTCGTCGCCTCAGTGCTGATGAAACTGGCGGGGGGCTCTCCAGCATTAGCCCCCCAACTCAACCTAGATGCTTTCCTTGACCAGGCTCGGGCCTATGACTCTGCTAGTGACACCCCAATTGGGGAAGCCCTGCAGCAATTACGTAGCCAAAACCCAACCCATCCTTTACCCGTCCTCAGAGCTAGGGAAATAGATCGCTGGGCCCAGGGCAAACAATATCAATCCCTTTTACAGTGGGAGGGAATTCGGTATAATGAGCAAATGCCAATCAAGGGCGGATGGCGGAATTGGTAGACGCACCACACTCAAAATGTGGCGACTTCGGTTGTGAGGGTTCGAGTCCCTCTCTGCCCATAACTCAAAAGTAATGCTCCCCAAGTCGGCAAATAGTTGCCCTTGGGGAGTTTTTTGTGGTCTGAATCCGTAGCTTTGCGAGTTAGGTCTCTCCCCAGTCAACCGTCTTTCCTCAAAATTACGCAGGCCATAGGGGTGGACCTTATACAAGAATGGTTCGTGAAACCTACGCCTGTGCTTTTTTTTCTATTCACGCAAAATACAACCTATCCTGCGTTATCCCCACCGGGTAGATGGGCTGCTGATTAAATCCCTCTTAAGGATGAGGACTCCTTTGAGCCTGAATGAATCCAGGGGACGGCTTGAGTTGAACTGGGCATCATAGGTCCAACCATGTGCATCGAACCTACCACCTTCATACCCTTGAAATACCACCCTTCCGAATTCATTCCCCCTCCCATCTCTGCCGTATCTGTATTGCCAGAGGCCCAGTTTTATTTGATCAAGCTGGCCACCCACGATCATCAGGCCCTATTTGGTGAGATGGCAGCGGGGCATTTTTGCCTCAATAGCTTAGGGCAGATTGCCGTGGATGAATGGATGGGCGCTACGAAGGCCCATCAGGCAATTGCAATCGACCAGTGGGCGATTTATCCGGATTATCTCCAGGGTATTGTCAAGGTTCTGCCTGTTTGCGGTGGTCGCGACTATATCCATGGCGCGTCTCGTAAACCGAGACTACTGTCTTCTTTTGTGGCGGGTTATAAAGCGGCGGCGGCCAAACGGATTAACCTATGCCGTGACAGTTGGGGACAACCCGTGTGGCAGCGGAGCTACCATGAGCGACCGCTAACAGATGACAGCAGTCGTCAGCAGATTCGCCAAATGCTGACTCAGTCAGCAGCGGTCTAACGTCGGCCAGGTTCTATAACGTGAGTAACCCCGGTGGGGGCGAGATGGCCACGTACCCAGCCGCCAAATCAACCACCGGTACGATTTCTGGCACCAAGGGAATCAGAATGGGCTGCGGTTTAGCCAATGGCTTTTTGGCGGGTATTTGTGGCTGGACTTGACTTGCTGTGAATGCGGGGTCAAGGGTTACCGCTAGCAGGTCATTGCCCGCCGCAAACACATCCACCACGGTACCCACATGGGTACCGTCTTGATGTAAGCGCACCTCTAGACCAAGTAAATCCCCCACGTGAAACTCATCGGGGTCCAATGGCGGGCGATCGCCCGCTGGCACCAATAGCACCGCATTCCGGAGCGCCTCGGCCTGCTCACGGGTGTTTACATCAGCCAGATGGATAACATAGAGACCCTTGCCAGGGAGGAAGCGTCCTGAGAGCAGCGACACCAATCCTGGTTCACTCGCCGATGCAGGGCGCAGCCAGCGCGCCCCAGGGGTGAGAAAACGTTCTGGAAAATCACTGTCAGGATACACCCGCACTTCACCGCGCACCCCCTGGGGCGCGACGATCCGGCCAATCTCAATCCATTCAGGTTGTTGCGACTCAGGTGGCTGCGGTACAGACTGCTCTTGACTCAATTGCTCACCGCCACAGGCGTCGGGGGGGTCGGAGACTGAGTATAGAGTTGGTCAACCACTGTGGCTAAATGACGCACCCCTGTGGCGACATCTTCATCAGTGGCGGTCAGGCTAATGCGAATGCATTGATGCTTGTGCTCCCAATCCTCTTTAAGCCCTGGGAAGAAGGGGCTCCCCGGCACTGCAATCACCCCATGCTGTTTGAGTTGTTGATAGAGTTCCCAATCGGTGACGGGGAGTTGGTCAAACCACAGCCAAGCAAAAATTGCCCCTTCACCACGGTGGAGGTACCACGGGGCCTGTTTCGGCATGAACTGCTCTAGGTTCTCTTCTAGGACTTGGAACTTATGGCGATAGTGGGGGCGAATCACGGTTTCTGCAATCTGGGCTAGGGCACCGGAGGCGATCGCCCGAGCAGCGATCGCTTGGCCATAACGGGATGAATGGATACAGAGGTTGGTCTGGAAGGATTGTAAAACCTGGATGATCGCCTCATCGCCTAGGGCCACACCAATACGCTCGCCGGGTAAGCCCGCCTTGGAGAGGCTCAAGCAATGGAGCATATTGGGCCGAAAAATGGGTGTCATCTCCGTGAAATTTAGGGCCGGGTAAGGGGGCGCGTAGGCCGAGTCCACAAACACCGGCACGTGATGGGGGGCGGCAAGGTCGGCAATGCGATGGACCTCATCATCGGTCAAGACATTACCCGTAGGGTTACAGGGCCGGGAGAACAGTACAAACCCGGTATTTTCATTGATTTCAAGTTGACTGAAGTCAGGCCGATATTTAAACGAGTGCGGTTGATCACCCAAATCAATGGTGGGCTTGTAAGCACGCAGCGCTTCTGGGAAAAGCGATACCCCCCCGTAACCGGTGTAGTCCGGGCTCAGGGGCAAAACGATTTCCTTCAGTTCGCCCCCAGCGGCGTAGCCCCCAAAGGCGTTGGCCGCATAGAAATAAAGGGCCTGACTGCCGGGGGTAATGAGAATATTTCGCTCCGTCAACGACAGACCATAGCGTTGATTAAAGTCCGTTAAAACCGCTTCAATAAAGGGCTCGTACCCTTGGCTAGAGCCATAGCGACAGACCACTTCGCCGTAGTCATTGCTCGCTAATAGGTCTGCGGTGCAATCTCGCCATAATTGTTCTACTTCCGGCAAAATGACCGGATTGCCGGCACTGAGGTTAATGAAGGTGCGCCCGTTGCCTGCCCGCAACGTCTCGATGATGTCTTTCATGATTGCCCTCACCCCAGTTAGGTGAGACATCTGGTCGCCAAAGCGGGTCAGGGCAGGATTCATAGGCCGAGAAGGTAGAGTTTAGACGGACAATACTGTTTATTGATGCTATCTGATTTTCTGGGGATATCAGCTTGGAATCCCAATTCAAATGCTGAATCACCCTGGCTTGGGGGCAGAAGTTGTCCCGGCATACTGGGCTTTAAGGGATAATCCACCATTGGAGTTAAAGATTTGATGAACCCTCTGGCAATTAGGCGCGATCGCCAACTTGTGAGCAGGTTTCGGCTCTACGGTGGGGGGCTTACCTGTAACCGCACCGGTAAGCCAATCAGAACAAGGCCAAGGCATGTGGCTGGGCTGGGGCGGCGGCATTATGTTGGCCCCTTGGGATAAACGATTCAACATTGAGCGGTTATAGCTGAGGGGCCGCGATCTCCAATGTCCCGGCATCACCATCTAGTGTGGCTTCTATGCCCACCGGTAACACCGCATTCACCCCATCATGGCCAAAGGGAAGATTGCCCACCACGGGGATGCCCAGATCCATGAGCCGCTCCCTGAGTACCGCTTCTGCCGGAAAGCTCAATCCCTGGTCGGTGGGCTCACAGCGGCTAAATCGACCGATCGCAATCCCTTTGACCATGGCCAACTTGCCCATCATCCGCCAGTGGGTGAGCATGCGGTCAATACGATAGGGGGCTTCGGTGACATCTTCAAAGGCGAGGATAACCCCCGACAACGGGGGTTCGTGGGCAGTGCCCAATAAATGAGTGGCTACGGTCAAATTCGCGGGTAACAGTGGCCCGGTGACGTGGCCTGCCACCCAACTCAGCCCTTGAATCGGGGGAATGGCGCGGCCTTCGACCCAATCAAATAGACGTTGCTGAGACCAGGCTGGCTCGACATCGAGGGTGGTGAGCAAAGGGCCATGGACCCCCGAAACGCCAGATTTGGCAAAGCTCCAGAGCAAGCTAGTAATGTCTGAAAACCCCACCAGCCACTTCGCGGGGACCTCGGGCCATTGCCAATCTTCGAGTAAACGGGTTCCACCAAACCCCCCACGGGCACAGAGGATACCTTTACAAGTGGGGTCCTTGAGGCCATCTAACAATTGCTGGCGACGTTGGGCATCTTCCCCCGCCAAGTAACCCCACCGTTGGTCATAACCAGGGGGCACATCCACCTCATAACCCCGCGATCGCCACAGGTTAACCCCTTTCCAAAAACTCTCTTGTTCCCGTAGCGCCCCGCTAGGGGTCACCACCCGCAGGCGATCCCCTGCCTTAAGGGGAGCTGGCAATTGACAATACCCCATCATGAATCCTGCAGACGGCACCTGACATTGTGACCTATTCTATTCCCGCCCTGTGCAGGATTGCCCACACCCTATGCGTAAAATGCAACCCAAAGACTGCATTCAGCCTCCGGAAATTTTTCTGTAGTCAATCTGGGGGTGACCTTTAGACGACGGCCTCCCCAGGAATAAGGTGACCAGGCCCGAGGTTCGACCATGGAAACGCTTGGGTTTACTCCAGGGCGGCTTGCAGTTTCACCAAGGCTAGACGAGCGGCTTCTGCCACTTGAGCGTGGGCATCTTTGGCCAAAAAAGCGAGGGCCGAGTGGCTTTTAGGGGTCGGGAGGTTGCCAAGGGCCTCAGCAAGACGCTGTCGGACCAGCCAGTCCTCGGACTGGGCAAAGGCAAGGATGGCATCAACGCCTTCTAGATCTCCCACTTCTCCAATGGCGGCGATCGCGGCCTGCTGCATGATCACCGCGTTACTTTTGAGGGCATCCATAAGGACATCATGGGCTTTGGGATTTTTAAGATTGCCAATGGAAACAGCAGCGCTGAAACGTACCAGCCAATCTGTATCTTCGTAAAAGGCCCGCACCAGGGGGGCAAACGCCCTGGGATCTTCCAAATATCCCAACGCTCCAGCGGCATCAGCCCGAATGCCATAGTCGGGGTCTGCCTCTAAGAGCCGGGTCAGAATGCCAAAGGTCTCTGCATCCGGCTTGACCCCCAGGGCAAACACCGCCATAGAGCGAATTTGGAGGTTGGCATCATTCAGGGCTTTTTTCACGAGGGGGGCGGCTTGGGGCGCAGGCACATCCCGCAGTAATGCCAAGGCCAACATTCGATCCTTACTGTCTTCACTGTCTAACTGGGCAGCGATATATTGCAGATTCACCGGGGCCATCAGCACTAATCTTTACAAAAGTATACGAATTTCCCTCATCCTAGCGCCCCCAGCCCTTAGTAAAGACATTCCATTCTCAGGATTGCACCTCAAATTTAATATTTGCTTCATATTTATGTCGTTTTGTTGCTTTTTGTCGTGCTAAATTACTTTTTTAGAGCGGGCAAACAACAGGGCTACGCGTCAATTCTCATGGACCCCTTTAGGGGCTGTTGCGGCAATGGAATCGACAACGGCGTTAGGCATAGTGGCGGGCACGTTGACCACCTTGGCTTACTTGCCCCAAGTAATTAAGACATGGCGATCTAAATCAGCGGATGGCGTGTCTTGGAGCATGTTAATCATTTTGTGTCTGGGGATTGCTCTGTGGTTGGTCTATGGCCTCTATGTCCATGACATGCCTGTGATTTGCGCCAATGTGGTCACGCTGCTGTTGTCGTCGATCATTTTGGGCTTGAAGGTTCGCTATGAGGGCGCAACTCAGATTCGAGCCGCCCATGGCGTGCTGTTGTTCCAGGCCAGGCGCGTTGTCACTTGGTTTCCCCAGCGGAATGTTTTAGGTCTGACGCCGCTGCAAATGTCTTCTGCCATTGATACGGAATCGCTTTAGTGGCTGCAGGGGGGTTGCCATTACCGATCGCTCAGAGACGGCAACGACGCTGGCTGATGTAAGGATGCATCGCTTCATCCGGCCATATTCAGCGCCACTACCTTTAGGGTGATCTGCAATCTCCCGCCAAATCTTAGGATTCTCTTCACCGCTTTCTGCCCTTGGGCTTAGTTAACCTGGATGTAACCCATCCCAATTCCAGGTTTATGACCCTTAATACTTTTTCTTCAGCCGATGCTCCTGGCAAGCCCGAGAAAGTCGCGGTGCTGCTGATGGGTTATGGCGAAGTTGAACGTTACGAAGACTTTGCCAACTACAACGAGCAAGCTCTAAATTTGCTGACGGCCAAGTTTGCCCCGGTGCCTCTGTGGCTTTACCCGCCCCTGGCCAAGCTCCTCGCCCTGTTTGACTGGCATGAGTGGAGTCATCAGCATGGCCAATTTATCTCCCCCCACAACGCCATTTTTGAGCAGCAGCGGGCGGGTATTGAAGCTAATTTGCAGCAAAAGTGGGGCGATCGCGTCAAAGTCTTCAAAGCCTTCAACTTCTGCGCGCCGTTTCTGCCGGACCAGGTCATCGCGCAAATTCAGTCTGAAGGCTTCGATCGCCTGCTGATTTATCCCCTACTCGTCGTAGACTCAATCTTTACCAGCGGCATTGCGGTAGAGCAGGTCAACAATGCCCTCGCCAGCCATTCCGGGGCTCGCGCTGACGAGCACTGGCTCAAAGGCACCCGCTATATCCCCTCTTTCTTCGACGAAGTTGAATACATTGACCTGTTGGCAAATCTGGTCAGCGAAAAAATCCAAAAAGAGCTGGCCGTTGCCCACCTCCCTTCCCAGACTGGCATTGTGCTGATGAACCACGGCTGCCCCCACAAAGCCAAAGGTTTCACCTCCGGCATCGACGAAAGCCAAGCCCTCTATGAGCGGGTACGGGAGCGGTTGATCAACCGTTATCCCCTGATCTCCGTGGGCTGGCTCAACCATGACACCCCATTGATTGATTGGACCCAGCCCAATGCCACCCTGGCGGCCAAAAACCTGATCGATTTGGGGGCCACTTCCGTCGTGTTCATGCCCATTGGCTTTGCCACGGAAAACCATGAAACCCTACTAGATGTCGAGCACATCATTAGCGGCCTGCGGCGGAAGCGCCCGGATGTCACCTATGTGCAAATGCCCTGTGTGAATGATCACCCCCTCTTCTTAGAAATGGCAGCGGATTGGACCCACGACCAAATTGCGGCCCTCTTAGAGGCAGATGATCTGGCGGTGAATCTATCTATGGCGGCGGTGCAGGCCCAGGAAGTGCATGGCCATAGCCATAGCGGTCACCATCACCACCATGATCACGACCATGGGCATCAGCACCCGGAAAAAGTGCATACCCACTAAGGCGTCTGCCATCGGGGTATAGGGGGGGGATGTTGAGCATCCTCCCCCTCGCTGAGAATCTGATTATCCAGAACCGGCAACCATTCAAAAAAATGGTTGCCGGTTCTGGGTTTTGGGATGATTTTGGCCCCAAAGGCAGGCAGTGACCATGCTGTTGCTAGCGCCATTGGGCGGCTGGGCCAGACCAGCGGGAGACTTGCACCCCCCGGTTCAAAATGTCGGTTTGCTCGCCGGTGGGTAGGGTGATGCTTTCTAGCAGGGAGATACTGCCGGAATGGAGACCCACCAAGTAATACTCACCGTCTTCAAACTGGGCCAGAATCGGTCCGCCGGAAGCCCCAGGGTTAGTATCACAGTCGTGGATCAGGGTGTTGGCAAAGGTACCGTCGGGGACGACCAACAGCACGCTACAGCCCTCACTGAGACCGGCTGTTTCCCCTGGTTCCCCAAATACGATCATCGCCTCGGTGGGGAAGTCCCCGGCATAGCCCACGATGCTGATGTTCCCCGACGTCTGATCCAACACGGCTGGGTCGTCGAGGTCAAGGGTGCGCCAGCCGAGGTAGCCGTAGGTGTCGCCGAGGGGTTGATCGAGTTTGAGCAAGGCCCAATCGTCGGCAGCCTGGCCGGTGTAGGGGCTATCGCCGTAGGTCACATCCACCACTTGGGCCTGGGCTTCGGCTCGACCGCGCACCAGGTTAGGGCGAAACACAACGGTCTGGGTGGTGGGGCGATCGCTGGCTTCATCAATGATGCAATGGGCGTTGGTAAGCACCAAGTCCACCCCGATCAAGGTGCCGGTACAGGAACCGGTGGTCTGGCCGCGACCATTGACCCAATCGACCCGGCCAATGGCAGACCAGGGGTAGCGATGGCTGGTGACGGGGATGCGATCGTCATCGTTGACAATGGCCCGCACGGCACTCGCCTGGGCGCGACTCGAAGGGGTTTCGCCCTCAGGAATATAGGCGGCCCCATCCAGGGCCGGATCAAAGGGGATGGTGATGGCATCGGAGAGGGGCAGGGTCTGACCCGGCAGTGTCAGGGTTAGCCAGGTGGTGGCGATCAGGCCCGGTAGGGGTTTGAGCCAAGCGGGGCGCGGCATGGGGGTGCTCTCCATTTTCAAGACTGCTGCACCGATCCAGGGCGGCGATGGGACCGGTGGCGGCGTTAGGGGTAGTTAACGCTTCAGGCGGGAGGAAGCGCTTTCCTAAGCCATCGCAACAGACTTTGAAAGTTCCTTACTGGATCTTGCCGATCTCCCGCCCGATCGCCTCAATATTGTCGTAGTTGCTGTTTTCGGTCTCGATAAATTGCTCAGCGTTAAACAGTTCCAAGATTTCCTGATGTTCTGGCACCGCCGGGTCTAGGGCTAAAAACGCCGCCTGTACCTTTTCCATAAAGTCCTCGCCATAGCGATCGCTCACCTGGGGATTGATCACCCAGTGGTAGTTGTAGTAGGCCGGGGTCCGCCAAATCAGCTGCACCCGCTCTAGATCAACAGCCCCTTCTGCCACGCGGCTTAGCCACACCTGCTCGTTGAGAGCGCCCACCTCGTAAGTGCCCGCTTCCACCAGCTTGATGGTGGCGTCGTGGTTGCCGGAGAAACCGGGCTCCCCTTTAAAGTCTTCCAGGGTGACGCCCCCCTGTTGCAAAAAATGCTGGGGCATCAGTCGCCCAGAGGTAGAGGCCTCACTGCCAAAGGTGAGGGAGTGGCCCTTCAATACCGCTAACCCTTCTAGGGAGGTGATTTCCCCGAGGCCGCTGCTGGTGTTGGCAATCAAGACGCTATGGAACTGGGCATCGATATCGCGCTGGGCGATCGCCTCGGCCCCCGGTGCCTGTAGCCGGGCCTGCACCCCGGTCAAACTCCCAAACCAAACCAAGTCTAGATCCCCCACCTTAAAGGCAAGCACCGCTGCGGTGTAGTCAGTGACGGGCTGGAAATTAACCGGCACCTCTAAGGTTTCCGAGAGGTAATCGGCTAGGACCTGGTAGCGGCGCTGCACCTTCTCTGGATCTTGATCGGGGATGGC